>DATNIO010000101.1:0-45289 GCA_035604385.1 Verrucomicrobiia bacterium
GCGGATCTATTTCGATTGCGATGCGGGGACCTCGGTGGCGGTCTATTACGGCGACCAAAAGCTTGATGCCCCGGTATACGACTACGCGAAGTTATTCCAGGGCGACGTGACCGCGGGGCAGTTGCAGATGGGCGCCGAAGAAGCGAATTCTGGCTATACTGGGCGTCCCGACGACCGGCCATGGTCGGAACGTCATCCGGCGGTCCTGTGGGCGGCGATTCTCGCGGCGGTGGCGATTCTTGGCGGGATTGCGGTGCGATCGATCAAGAGCGCGGCAGCTTAAGAGCGCAAGCGCGGTTTCGGTACGAAAAACACATCATCTCCTGGGTTCGAACGAACAGCGGCCACGCGGTCATGCGGGTAGCGCTCACTTTTGTTATGATGAATGGGAAGCCTGATCCTGATGACCCAATTACCCGAACCCGTGAATCGCAAAGCGCTCTTCCTGCGCGCATGCAGGTGTGAACCTGTCGAGCGCGTCCCGGTCTGGATCATGCGCCAGGCTGGCCGTTACCTCCCGGAATACCGGGCCGTTAAGGCCAAGCACAATTTCCTCGAAGTTTGCAAGACGCCGGAACTGGCCATCGAAGTTTCGCTGCAGCCCTATCGCATCCTGGGCGTGGACGCTGTCATCGTTTTCTCTGATATCTTGATCCCTGCCGGCGCAATGGGGCTGCCATTCGAACTATCGGATAAGGGGCCTGTGATTGAGTCTCCCATTCGAACGGCAGCGCAAATCCGTGAACTTTCATCCTTTGATCCCGAGCAGGAAACGGGCTTCCTGATGGACGCGATTCGCGGCCTCGTTCGGGAGCTGGGACCCGACGTGCCCGTCCTGGGCTTTGCGGCCGCGCCGTGGACGTTGGCTTGCTACATGATCGAGGGACACGGGAAAGATGGATTTCCCGCTGCAAAGGCGATGCTTTACTCCGATCCTGAGCTCTTTCGAAATCTGCTCGAGCGCATCGCGCATGCCACGGCACGGTATTTGCGGGCGCAAATCGCGGCGGGCGCCGCTGCGGTACAGCTTTTTGACACTTGGGTCGGCGAACTGACGCTGGACCAATACCGCGAATTTGCGTTGCCTGCCACGCAGATTTTAATCGAGGAAATTGGCGCAGGCGATGCGCCGGTAATTCTCTACTCGAAAGCATCAGGCCACTTGCTGACCGCGGCTGCTGAATCGGGAGCAAATGTGTTGAGCGTGGATTGGCGCGTGGATCTCGCGGCCGTACGCGAATTGGTCGGGCCGCGCATCGCGTTTCAGGGCAACGTTGATCCGTGCTTGCTGCTCGGGCCGGAAGTAGGCGTGCGCCGAGCGGCTCGCGAGGCGGTCGAGAGCACAGGGGGGATTGGCCACATTCTGAACTTGGGCCACGGTATTTTGCAGCAGACGCCGGTGGAAAATGCGCGTGCGTTTGTCCAGGCGGGCCAGGCCGCCCCTGTCGCCGATAAGGTGCGCGTGGAAGGGGCCCGGTAGACGCCTGTCGGGTGCGGGCTGTACTTGCAGCCCGCCTACTATATGAGCGATTCGAGTCTTCATCTGCAGCTAAATCGGGAACGCTTCGAGATTTCCGAAGAGTTTCTCGAGAAATACAATCGGCCGGGGCCGCGCTACACGAGCTATCCCACCGCGCCGGTTTGGCAGGATAATTTTGGCCCGGACGACCTCGAACAGTTTTACGCGACGGCCAATGCGGCGCGTACTCCGGTTTCGCTCTACATGCATCTTCCCTTCTGCGAGAGCCTGTGCCTGTTCTGCGCCTGCAACGTGGTCATCACCAAGGATCACGGCGTCGCGCCGCCGTATATTGAAATTCTCGAGCGGGAAATCGAGCACGTCAGCCGCTTCGTTTCCCGCGAACGGCCCGTCGTGCAATTTCATTGGGGCGGCGGCACGCCGACGTATCTGACGCCGGAACAAATGGAAGGCCTGTTCCGCTTCACGGCGGAGCGGTTTACATTCGCGCCTGACGCGGAAATCGGCATCGAGATCGATCCGCGGGTGACGACGCTCGCGCATCTGGAAACGCTGCGGCGGCTCGGCTTCAACCGCCTGAGCATGGGCATCCAGGATTTCCATCCCGAAGTGCAGGAAGCGATTCACCGCATCCAGCCGCTCGAAATGACGCGCGACTTGATTGAAGCGGCGCGCCGGCTCGGCTTTGACAGCATCAACGTCGACTTGATCTACGGCCTGCCGCTGCAAACGGCCGAACGTTTCGCGCATTCGGTGGAACAGGTCATCGCTCTTTCACCGGATCGCGTCGCGATGTTCAGCTACGCGCATGTGCCTTGGCTGCGCAAGCAGCAAGGCGCGCTCGCCACTCGGCTCCCGGAGGGCATGGAAAAATTCCGCATCTTCCGCGCGGGCCTGGAGAGTTTCCTCAACGCTGGATACCAATACATTGGCATGGACCACTTCGCGCGGCCGGGCGACGAACTGGCCGTGGCGCAACGCCAACGCACGCTGCACCGAAATTTTCAGGGATACACGACGAAAGCCGGCGCGGATCTTTACGGCATGGGCGTAAGCGCAATCAGCAGCATCGGCGCATGCTACGCGCAGAACGATCGCGACGTCGCTCCGTACCGCGAGCGGATCGAACGCCGCGGCCTCGCCACCATGCGCGGCTACCGCCTCACCACGGACGATTTGCTCCGCCGCGCCGTCATCAGCCGCATCCTGTGCCACGGTGTCCTCCACAAAAACGAAATCGAAAAGGAATTTGGGATCAACTTTGACAAAACCTTCGCTCCCGAAATTGAGCGCCTCGCCCCGTTCGTTTCCGACGGATTGCTCGAACTCGAGGACGGCGTGTTACGCACAACGCTCCTGGGCCGCATCTTTATTCGCAACATCGCCATGGTCTTTGATCCGTATCTCGAAAAGCAGAAGCTCGAAAGCCGCCAGCTTTTTTCAAAAACGCTCTGATCGACCCATCGAGGCTTCGTGTCCATTCCGGCGCAGGCTGCGTACCCCGTACTAGTGATTGGCGGAGGAATTTCCGGCCTGGCTTGCGCGTATCACTTGCAGCAGGCCGGGATTCCAGTGCGCGCGCTGGAGGCTGCGAGCCGTCCCGGCGGCGTCATTGCAACAAAGCAGAAGGACGGATTCTGCTTCGAGCTTGGCCCGCAAAGCTTTCTCTCTACTGAACCCCTCGTAGGGCTTATCAACGCGCTCGGACTGAAAGACCAGCTTCTGCGCGCCAATCCGCGCGCTCCGCGTTACATTCTCGTAGGCGGCCGGCTCGTGCCTGCGCCGCTTGCCCCGCCTTCGCTTCTGACCACTCCTCTGTTTTCGGCCGGCACGAAATGGCGGCTCGTCACGGAAATCCTGCGCCGCACGCGGTCACCGTCGGAAGACGAATCCATCGCTGCGTTTGTTCGCCGCAAATTCGGAGACGAGTTGCTCAACCGGTTTGTCGCCCCATTCGTCTCCGGCGTGTATGCCGGCGATGCGGAACGGCTGAGTTTGCGCGCTGCGTTTCCGAAGATTCACGAATTCGAGGCGCAGTATGGAAGCGTTCTCCGTGGGGTCATTAAATCGCGCCCGGCGAAGGGGACGCCACGCGCCGGACTGTGCTCGTTTCGCGATGGCATGGAAACATTTCCACGAGCCATCGCCGCGCGCCTCGGCAGTTCGTTTGTGCTCGAAACCCGCGTTGCAGGATTGCGCCATGGCAAGGCCAACGGGAAGCCCTGGTTTGAAGTCGACATTACGCGCCACAATCATTGCGAGACGCTGCCTGCCAGCGCCGTTGTCATCGCCACACCTACGAATATTGCGTCGCAAATCCTGCTTGGGCTTTCCGATCAATTTGCTTCCTTGTTTTCGCGGATCGAATACGCGCCGGTCGCCGTTCTTTCGGCGTGCCATCGCCGCGAGCAGATTCAGCGTCCTCCGGACGGATTCGGTTTCCTGGTGCCGCGCAGCGAGGGTTTGCGCGTTCTCGGCACGGTGTTCAACTCCGCGCTCTTTGCCGGACGCGCGCCGGATGGAATGGTTTGCTTCACCAGCTTTGCAGGCGGCGCCACTGACCCCAAGCTTTGCGAATTGAGTGAGGAAGAAATCACCGAGACTATTTGCGGCGAAGTCGCGCGCGTCCTCGGCATCACGGGAAAGCCTGTAACGACAAACCTGCATCGCCACGCGCGCGCCATACCGCAATACAATCTGGGCCACTCCCAAATCGTGAAATCGCTTGATGTGCTCACCGCGGCGATGCCGGGATTATTTCTCGCCGGAAATTATTTGACCGGACCATCCATCGGGGCTTGCGTCGAGCAGGCCTTTCGGACCGCCGAAGCGGTTCGCATTTACCTCGCGTCGATCGGAGTTGCGGGTGTGGGAGCCGTGGCGCACGCGTGATTTTCGTAGGACAGCCACTCTTGGCTGTCCCGCGAAGTATTGGCAGGGCTTACGCGGACAGCCAAGAGTGGCTGTCCTACGAAAATCCGTTGTCGTAGTAAGATGTTGCCCGACATAGGCTTGCCGGGCCGAGACTCATCCAATCGCGTCGTTTCTCCGTATTTAGAGAGGAACGGAAAGGGTACGGAATTTTGCTGCTTGCAGTCGTCCAACCCTGGCCCGAGGGCAAACAGCCGACCGACGCTGTCCTGATGGAACGCATTCTGCAACGCGACTCCGGCGCACTCGAGGCACTTTACGACCGCTACGGCAGGCCGGTGTATTCCCTTGTTCTGCGTATCGCACAGCATCCCTCTTCCGCCGAAGAAATCGTGCAGGACGTTTTTCTGCAACTGTGGCGCAGCGCGGACCGCTTTCAAATCTCGCGCGGGCCTCTGGAGCCGTGGCTCTTCACAATGGCCCGAAATCGCGCGCTCGATTTTCTGCGCCTGAAGCGCGAAAAGCAGCGTCGCCGCGAAGATTCGGATTCCGATATTCTTCCTTCCGCCGTCGTGCGTCCCGATCCCGAAGGTGACATCGATCAGTCCAGGCGCGCGGAAAAAATTCGCGCCCTCATGACTTCTCTTCCCGAAGCGCAGCGCCGCGCGATTGAGCTGGCTTTCTTCGAGGGCATGTCGCACAGCGAGATTGCCGCAGCCACGGGCGAAGCGCTCGGCACGGTGAAAAGCTGGATTCGCGGCGGCCTGCTGCGGCTTCGGGAATCGCTTGGGGAGGCAAGTTCGTGATGAATTGCGAACAACTCGCGGCGCTCTATGAAGAGTACGCCCTCGGCGTGCTGGAGGGTGAAGAGCGCGCGGAACTGGAGGCGCATCTGGCGCGTCCGGGCGATCAGTGCATCTCAGGCGTGGCCCAGGCGAGGTGGGTGGTCGCGCAATTGGCGCATGCCGCGCCCGATGCGCAGCCACCGGCAACCTTGCGAGGCAAGATCGCGGATGCGGTCAAGCCTTCCGCGGACACGTCGCGCGCGGCCGTTCCGATCGAGAAGCCAAACAGCTCTGAGCCGCGAGCGATCTTTCCGGCGTGGGCCTGGGTAGCAGCGGCGGCGCTCGCGCTCATCACGGGATACACAGTTCGCCAGATGAACAGTCAAAACGAACAGCTAGCCCAACTGCGCAAACAAATGAAGCTCGCAACGATGCAGAACCAGGCGCTTCAAAACCAACTGGATTTGGACCGCATGGTCGCCATGGTTATGATGTCGCCCGATTCCGTCCCCTTCAAACTCATGCCGAAGGACAAGAATATGCCGATGGTCCACGCCTACCTGCATCCGCACATGGGCGTTGCGATCACGGCGGATCAGATGCCCTCGATGCCTTCTGCGCGTACGTTGCAGCTTTGGTTCGTGCCGAAAAAAGGAAACCCCGTCAGCATCGCGATTTTTCATCCCGACGCTGCCGGCCAGATTGCGCTGGTGGCGCCTGTGAATATGCCGATGACCGAAATTGCGGCGCTCGCCGTCACGGACGAGCCCGCCGGCGGGAGCCCGCAGCCCACCACGCCGATTGCCTGGATGGCTCAAGTCAATTAACGGCGTGCGGTTGATCTCTGTATTGTCAGCCTCAGTCTTGCTTTCTCTGTGCCCACTGTGTCCTCTGTGTTGAAAGATTTTACGGTTTGCAAGTCGCGCAAGAATTCAAAATCGTTTAACACAGAGAACACAGAGGGCACAGAGAAAAGCGGGAGAAGAGAAAACCTGAGAACGACGTTCCCGCTCAGCCCTTCTTGCGCGCCTTGAGACGTACGTTACGTCGCTCTCCCGCTTCCCGGTAGCGCCGCCTTTCCGTGTTCGTTTTCACAGTCAACGGCGGCACGGGAACCGGCCTGCCGATTTCATCGAGAGCCACAAAAGTGAGAAATGCCGTGGTGGTGTGTTTCCGCACGCCAGCCGCGGAATCTTCCGAGAAGACTTCGACGCCCACTTCGACCGAAGTGTGGAACGCGCGATTGACCTGAGCTTCGAGGACAATCAGGTCTCCCACGCGCACGGGATTCAAAAAGTCCAGGTGATCCACCGAAGCCGTAACCACCTGGCGATGGCAGTGCCGGTGCGCGGCGATTGCGCCGGCGATGTCGATCAGGTGCATCACGCGCCCGCCCAAAATATTTCCGAGCAGGTTCGAGTCCTGAGGCAGCACAAGCTCCGTCATCTCGGTGCGCGAAGCCCTGACCGGCCGGCCTGGGAGCAATTTCTCCGGTGGCATTTTCGCCTTCGTCGGATTTGAAGAGGGTTTCATTGGTGGATTCGCGCTCCTTTGATAGTGGGTCAAATTGCGAACGATCGGATTTTAGTAGGACAGCCACTCTTGGCTGTCCCTTTATGCCCTGCTGTGATTTTGCCGGACAGCCAAGAGTGGCTGTCCTACCAGACATTTGGCGTTCTGCGCCTGCGCGAATATACTATGCGCATGACCTCGACCCAACCACAGAAGAAAACGCGCCGCCAGATCCTCGAGGACTTCGTCGCCACCAAGCCCACCGACGCGTTCGCCCGCTACGGCCTGGCAATGGAGTGCGCCAATTCCGGCGATGCAGCCGCTGCCGACGAACACTTCAAGGCGCTCCTGGCCTCGCATCCCGAATACGTCGCCGGATACTTTCAATTTGGCCAATTCCTGGCCAAGTCCGGGCGCACCGAAGAGGCCCGATCCGCGCTTGACGCAGGCATCGCCACGGCCCGGCGCACAGGCGACGAGCACGCGCGGTCCGAAATGGAAGCGGCGCTGGCCGAACTAGGCTGACGGCGCCTTTCACTTCCACTCGTAACACTCCCATTTACTGCCATTTAAATCGCCCGTTACTAGGCGGCATCACTTCGTTCCGGCGTGCTTGCCCGTCCCTTCCCCCGGTGCTAGGTTCGACGGAGCGCTATTCTTCACGGAGACAGGCAAAACCATGGCCCTGAGCATCGACGATCTTCTTCGCCGCGCCGTTGAAACCAAGGCGTCCGATCTCCATCTGAAAGTCGGAAACCATCCCTGCCTGCGCATCGACGGCTCGCTCACGCCGCTCACCGATGTTCCGCGCGTCACTCCGGAAGAAATGCTCTCCATGGCGTTCAGCATGATGACCAATCGCCAGAAGCAAAAGTTCAAGGAGACGGCGGAGCTGGACATGGCCTACGGCGTCGCGGGCCTGGGCCGCTTCCGCGTCAACGTGTTCCAGCAGCGCGGCAACGTCGGCATGGTGCTCCGCGTCATTCCGACCAAGATTCGCACGATCGAGGAACTCAACCTCCCGCATGTCATCGAGAGTATCTGCGAAGAACAACGCGGACTGGTCCTCGTGACGGGAACCACCGGTTCCGGCAAATCCACGTCGCTCGCGGCGATGATCGACCGGATCAACATGTCGAGGGCCGATCATGTCATCACCATCGAAGACCCCATCGAATTCCTGCATCGCGACAAAAAAAGCTTCATCAACCAGCGCGAAGTCGAAGTGGACACCGCGAACTTTTCCACCGCCCTGCGCGCCGGGCTTCGCCAGGACCCCGACGTCATCCTGGTCGGTGAAATGCGCGACCTCGAAACCATCGCCACGGCTTTGCTGGCCGCCGAAACGGGCCACCTGGTGTTCTCGACGTTGCACACGCTCGACGCGACCGAAACGATTCAACGTATCATCGCGGTTTTTCCGCCTCCCGAGCAAAAACAGATTCGCCTGCAAATGGCGGCAACACTGAAGGCCGTTGTCAGCCAGCGCTTGGTGCAATGCGCCAATGGGAGTGGGCGCGTTCCCGCTGTCGAAGTGATGATTGCGACCGCGTATATCCGCGATTGCATCATCAATCCGGACAAGACGCGCCTGATCCACGACGCGATCGCCGCCGGCACTAGCCAGTACGGCATGCAGACGTTCGATCAATCGCTCTTCGATCTGTATTCGCGCAACCTCATCACCTACGAAGAAGCGCTCTTGCGCGCGTCCAACCCCGACGACTTCAAGCTGCGCATCCAGGGCATCCGCTCCGCATCCGACTCGGCGCGCGAGGAAATGGAACAAAGCATGAACGAGTTCGAGCGCTCCGGCAAACGATAGGGACAGGTAGTAGGTTGCTGGTAGCAGCTTGAAGGTTGAAAAGCTAATTCCCCGCAGCTTTGGCCCGCGCCTCGCGGGAGGTCCTTCTCCTCCACTTCCTGTACCTCCTCACCTTCCTTTACTTCCTTTTCTTCTCCCTCTATGCTCCTCCCATGCGCTTCTCTTCGCGAAAACTTTCCACCGAGACCGATCTCTACAACGCCGCGATCAACAGCCTGGCGCGCCGCGCCTACTCGGTGTACGAGATGCGAGCTTATTTGGAGCGCCGCGCGGAAGACAAGGAAGTAGTAAAGGGCGTTCTGGATCGCTTGAAGCAGTTGGATTATCTGGACGACGCGCGCTACGCGCGCCAATTTGTCCGCTTGCACACCGAATTGCGAAAGCAGGGGCCGTTCCGCATCGCGCGGGACCTTCGCGCGCGCGGCGTGCCTGACCGCCACATCGAAGCAGCCCTCGCCGAGCGTTCCGCCGAATCGAGCGAGAGCGGCCTCGTGCGGGAGCGGCTGGCGCGCCGCATCAAATTGCTGCGCGGCCCGCTTGACGAGCGGCGCGTCGCTTCGCTTTATCGCAGTTTGCTCCGCGCCGGATTTTCCGCGGATACGATCCGGCGCGAATTAAGCGCGATGGCAAAGCGGCCCATGGAGGAACTCCCGGAAAATCCCGGCGACGAAGTCTAGGGAGGAATCGCGACAATTTTTGAGGTGAGTCAAGCTGGGCCGGCTTTAGAGGCTTCTGATTTGGGCGCCGGCTTCGACGTTTCGACACTTCTACTTGCGAAACAACTAGGCGGCGTGCACGCTTTGCGTGTGCCATCCCTTGAGACATACACGGACGGAACGCTTCTCCACTGTCAAGACGATTTTATCCTCTCGCGCCAGCCAGCCGATCGCCCAGTCAAAAAGGGGCGATCCAGCTTTCAATTCTTTCTTCAGCTTGGCGAGGGTCATTTCACCGTTTACTTCAAGAGTTTGCCAGATTGCACCCGCCATCGTGCCAATCTCTTCACTCATTGGGATTGTTCCCTCCTCTCCAAATTCCGGTTCTCAAGTATCTCCATCGCACTAACTGTTGACGAGGCCACTTCGCTCTTTTGCTTCCTCTGCCGCGCCCTGGAACGAGCGAGGCGACGCGGCAAAGCCGGCTTGGGCGCGATTTCCGCCTGCAGGACGTAGTAGCAGGGCTGCTCGCTGGCCAGCTTTTCCATCCGCTCCATGAGCAAAACTCCCATGCCTTTTTGGTATTCGATGGTGTAGCTCTCGCAGCACCGCGAGCAAAGCCAGTAGTGCTTCACGGCGTGCCAATGGGAGGGTTGTTTCTCTTGCTCGGGAGTTTGTTGAAAGCGAAACAGACGCCCTTGCCCGTAATCAAAGTCAGACGAGCAATCCGGGTGGGCGCATTTCAAGTACATAAGATTTTGTGTCGCCGCCTTCTTCACAGGCTCGCGCAAAACGGGCGAAAAAGCAAGATACCGGCCAATGAAAAAACGGTCAAACTCAATAAATGAATTCAACGCATCCGTGCATCTGTGCCAATTGGCGGGGCATTTTCCGTGTCACGCATTGTGGTGGATGTCACGCGAGAGTCGAGCAACGATTCTCTTTTCTTCCGAGACAAGCCAACTTGAACTCGCAAGCCGGAAAAAGCTTTCAACACAGAGTGCACAGAGAAAGGCTATGAGAACAGCCAATGCCCGCGTTGCGAGTGCGCCACCCGTCTGACATAATGTTTTGCCGGTGTGAATTAGCTTTCGCACTGGTGAGTGTCCGGAGAAAAGAGCGCCCGGGATCGAGACTTCGTCCTCGGGTCACAAGTCACGAATCACAGGGGTCATCTTGCCCAGCGGCAACGAAATCCGCAGCACGTTCCTGAAATTCTTCGCCGACCGCGGCCACCGCGTCGTGCGCAGTTCCTCGCTCGTCCCGACGAACGACCCCACGCTCCTGTTCACCAACGCCGGGATGAACCAGTTCAAGGACGTTTTCCTGGGCCTCGAGCAGCGCGAATACACACGCGCGACGTCGTCCCAAAAATGCGTTCGCGCCGGCGGCAAGCACAACGACCTGGAAAATGTCGGCTTCACGAACCGCCATCACACCTTCTTTGAGATGCTCGGAAACTTTTCCTTCGGCGATTATTTCAAGAAAGACGCCATCGCCTACGCCTGGGAACTCATCACCTCTCCCAAATGGTTTGGTATTCCCGTGGATAAGCTGACGTTCACGGTTTTCGGCGGCGCCGAGGTTGCACCCGGAAAACTTCTAGGCATCGATGAAGAAGCACTCAACCTCTGGGTGAACGTCGGCGCTCCGCGCAATAGCGTAATTCCCGTCCCCGGCCTCAAGGAAAATTTCTGGGCCATGGGCGACACAGGCCCCTGCGGCCCATGCAGCGAAATTCACTACGACATGGGTCCCGACGCATCCGATCAAGGACACACCGACTGCAAATTTGGCTGCGAATGCGGCCGCTACGTCGAAATCTGGAACCTCGTCTTCATGCAGTTCAATCGAGACGCCTCAGGCACGGTCGCGCCACTGCCAAAACCTTCCATCGACACCGGCGCGGGCCTTGAACGCCTGGCTGCCGTCCTGCAAGGCAAAATCAGCAATTTCGATACGGACTTGTTTTTGCCGCTCATCGAGCGCGCTGGAGAACTCACCGGCACTCGTCCAGGCGCCTCGTTGCGAAGCGACGCTTCCCTTCGCATCATTGCCGACCATGCGCGCGCATCGACGTTCCTGATTTCTGACGGCGTAGTTCCATCCAACGAAGGCCGAGGCTATGTCCTGCGCAAAATCATGCGCCGCGGGATACGACATGGACGCCTGCTCGGCTCAGCCGAGCCTTTCCTGGCTGAAATGTCTCGTGCGGTTCATGCTTCGATGCGCGACGCATATCCTGAACTCGATGAATCGATCGATCGCGTTTCGAAGATTATCCTTAGCGAAGAAAAACGATTTGCCCATACGCTCGATATCGGACTCGTAAAGCTTATGGATGACATCAGACCCCTGATGACAGACGGATCTCTTTCGGCCCCTTCCGAGCAGATCAAACAGGACGTTGAGCACGAGATGGGTGAAAGTAAAGGACTCACTGGCGCTATCGCAAGGCCGGTTTATCAGGGTGAAAAGGCATTTAAACTTTACGATACGTATGGCCTTCCACGAGATTTCATCGAAGACGTGACGCGCGACGCAGGTCTTCACGTCGACTGGCCTGGATTCGAGCGGGCGATGGTGGAGCAGCGCACTCGCGCGCGCGCATCGTGGAAGGGCGGGCACAAGGACATCGCGAATCCTGTCTACACGAAGCTCGCGGAAACATATCGCACGGAGCCGGATTTTTATTTTGGGACAACGGCGCGCGATTGCCGCATCGAGGCCATCGTCACAAAGGGCGGCGCGGTGAATGAATTGCCATCGGGCGCGGAAGGCGAAATTATCCTGGATCGCACGGCGTTCTACTCCGAATCGGGCGGACAAGTTTCCGATATCGGCACGCTCTGGAACAACGAGCACACCATGTACGTTGCCGACGTGCGCGGCGCATACTATCCCATCGCGGGGTTGATCGCGCACCGCGTGGTCGCAAAAGAAAAACTTGCCGTGGGCGATCGCGTGTCGGGCGACGCCGACGGCGCGCGGCGCGAGCACATCAAGCGCAATCACACGGGGACGCACCTCATGCACGCCGCACTGCGCAACATCCTCGGCACGCACGTCAAGCAAGCCGGCTCGCTTGTCGAGCCCACGCGCCTACGATTCGATTTTTCACATTTCGCCGCGATCGATCCGGCCGAACTGCGCGACATCGAACAGCAAGTGAACGACGAAATTTTGCTCAACAGCGAAATCCAGACCAACATCACCTCGCTGGACGACGCGCTCGCTTCCGGCGCGCTGGCGTTTTTCGGAGACCGCTACCCGGAGCAGAACGTCCGCGTGGTCACGATTCCCGACCCGTCGGCGCCGCGCGGCTTTTACAGCAAGGAGCTTTGCGGCGGCACGCACGTGCGCCGCACGGGCGAAATCGGCATTTTCAAGATCGTTGTCGAGCAATCCGCCGCCGCAGGCGTGCGCCGCATCGAAGCCATCACCGGCGCAGCCGCCCTCGCCGACTACCAACGCGCGCAGCAACTCCTCCGCGAAATTTCCGCGCGCATGGGCGTGAACGAAGAAAATCTCGCCGCCGCCATCGAGCGCAGTGAGCAAACGCTGCGCCAAATGGAAAAGCAGCTGGAAGCCATGAAGCGCAAAGGCGCCCTCTCAAAACTGGACGACTTGGCCTCCCAGGCCCGGACGATCAAGGGCGTAAAAGTCATCTCAGCCGAACTGGAAGGCGTTGACCGGGAAGCCATGCGCCAGCTGGTAGATAGTCTCCGCCAGAAGCTCGGCTCCGGGGTGGTCGTGCTGGGGACCGTCGAAGACGGAAAAGTCGCCCTTCTGGCCGGTGTTACCAAGGACCTCACCTCTAAGTTACACGCTGGCAAGATCATACAGGCTATCGCCAAGGAAGTGGGCGGATCGGGCGGCGGCAGGCCCGATTTGGCCGAGGCTGGCGGAAAAGACACACCTGGCCTAAAAAGTGCCCTGGACCACGTATACCCCCTGATCGACCAATTGTTATAATTACCGGGTAGTGCCAGGAACGTCCGGGGCGAGAAACCTTCTCCCTGTCGCGGTGATTGGTCTGTCTCAAAGGAAGCAGAATCGCACTGCCTTCCCAGAACTGAATACTATGCGCTCCCTCTCCAGTTCGGTGTTGATCCTTGTGGGAACGCTGGTTTTGTGGGCCATCCCGGCTCACGGCCAGATCGTTTCGTACAAGGATTCCGACGGCAAACGGGTTTTCATCAATGCGGAGCCCGTGAATGTCGTGCGGCCATCCAAGATTCCGCTCCTGAGGACCGCCGCCAACGGCATTACGCCGAGTACAACCCAAGCGTCATATGCAGCGTCTCTCGAAATGTCCGCCGCTGACAAGGTCAATCGGGAGAAGATCGAGCAAATGATTCGCGAAGTTTCCGCTCGTTATCGTGTGGATCCGGCGCTGGTTCGAGCCGTGATGCAGACGGAATCGAACTGGAATTCGAGCGCCGTTTCCCGAAAAGGCGCGCTTGGGTTGATGCAACTCGGTCCGGGAACCGCGCAACAGTTGGGCGTAAACAACGCGTTTGACCCGAAGCAGAATCTCGACGGCGGAGTTCGCTATCTTCACATGCTCCTGGAGCGGTATAATGGCGATCTCGATAAAGCTCTGGCCGCATATAATGCCGGCCCGGGCGCCGTGGACCGTGCAGGGGGCATCCCGCGGTATCGAGAGACGCGAAATTACGTTCAGAAGGTTACCGATTCCTACTTCCGGCCCGGATCCGATCGGCTCCCCCGAGCATTTGATGAGCGGCGTCCCATTTACCGCGCGGTGGAAGCAGACGGACGGGTCGTTTTTACGAACGAATGAGGCAGACGTTGCGGCATGAAGCCGCTACAATCCGGCCAATCCTGCGCGTCCTTTTCGCGTCCGTGCTGGTTTTGTCGCTTTTTCCCGCCGCCGGCCGAGCCAACAACAACGCACCTTCCCGTCGCGATACGGCAAACGCTCAATTTGACCACGCGGAAAAAGCGCGCGAGGCGCTCGAAGCGCGCCCTGAGAGCGCACGCACACTAAAAGATTACACGGCCCTGGTCATCGAGTATCAGCGCGTCTACCTGATTACCTCGCACGCCTCGGACGTTCCCGCGTCGCTCAATCACGTGGCTGAGCTATTCCGCACGATGGGCGATCTCTTCGACGCAAAATATTATCAACGCTCCATCGAATCCTTCCAATTCCTGATGCAGCAATATCCGACGAGCAAGTTCCGCGAAGATGCGCTGCTGGCCATCGCCCACATCGAGCAGGACGATGTGCACGATTCCGTTCTCGCGCAGAAGACGTACCAGCAGTTTTTGGCGCTGCACCCGCGCTCGTCCCACGCGCCGGAAGTTCGCATCATCCTCGATAAGCTGAATGCGGAGAGCGCTACGGCAAAACCGCCCATGGCTTCTCCTGCCGTCAAGGACCACTCGGACCGGAGCACTCCCAAAACGATCTCCGCGGATAAGACTCCGCCGACCACGGACACGCGACAAGGTTCCTCCGCGGACACTTCCGAAACGGATGGCTCGGGCTCGCAAGTCTCGCGGATTCGCACCTGGAACGCCGATACCTATACTCGCATCGTGATCGATATCGGATCGAAAGTAAAATATCAGGCGGCGCGCATTTCGGGGCCCGACCGCATCTATTTTGACATCGAAGGCGCGAAAGTCAGTTCCGCGCTGCTCCATAAGCCGATCGATATAGAAAGCGGCGGCTTCCTGAAAACCGTCCGCGTCGCGCAATATCAAACCGGAGTCGCGCGGGTTGTACTGGAAGTGAATCGCGTCTCAGACTATTCCGTGTTTTTGCTGCCCAATCCTTACCGCCTGGTCGTGGATGTGTACGGCACTTCCGCCGCGGCCGAAGCGGCCGCGCGCGACACTACTCCTCCGCCTGGGCCAACGACGACAGACGCGCCTCCCGTGAAGCCCGAAAAGCCCGCCAAGGAAACTGTGGCCAAGGCTTCGCCGAAAGGAATTGAAAAAGCCGCGGCCAAATCCGCGCCCGCTCCATCAACAGACGCCTCTACTGTCCAGGCGCATGCGCAATCCGCGCCGGCTCCTCCACCTCCCGCCGATGCCACGGCCGATTCGGAACCGGCGCAAAGAAAAACATCAAGCAATCCAGACAAAAATTCTCAGAAAGCTGCCGGCGCTGCCTCCACCAAAACCATAGCCGCGCAGGACAGCGATACCGATGGCGCCACGTTGTCGGCAGCGGCAGCGCCCGTGGACACGGAGATTTTGCCCCTCCCCACTCGTCCGCTGTCTCCGAAAAAATCGAGCCGCGCGACGAAGTCGGCCCACGATCAAGCGGAGGAAATGGGGCCTCCTCCCACGCCGGAACTAACGCGCGACGGGCAACATTCCCTGACCCGCGCGCTGGGACTCAAGATCGGCCGGATCGTGATCGATGCGGGGCATGGTGGCCACGACACAGGCACGATCGGGCCAACCGGCCTCATGGAAAAAGACTTGTGCCTCGATGTGTCCCTGCGATTGGGCAAGATCATTCAGCAGCGGTTGCCCAGCGCCGACGTGGTCTTCACTCGCAACGATGACACCTTCATTCCGCTCGAACGCCGCACGGAGATCGCCAACGAGGCCAAGGCCGACCTCTTTATTTCGGTGCATGCCAATTCGAGCCAGGACCACAAGGCGCGCGGAATCGAAACCTATTACCTGAACTTTACGGGATCGAGCGACGCCATGGAAGTCGCCTCCCGTGAAAACGCCTTGTCGGCAAACGGCGTCCACGATTTGCAAGACATCGTTGCCAAAATCGCGCGCAGTGAAAAGATCGAGGAATCCCGCGACCTCGCCACGATGATTCAGGATTCGCTCTCCAAACACATGGAGAACCTAAACCGTGGCGATCGCAACCGCGGCGTGCGCAAGGCTCCCTTTGTCGTTTTGATCGGCGCGGACATGCCCTCCGTGCTGGCCGAGGTTTCTTTCCTTTCCAATCCCAGCGACGAGAAGTGGCTCAAGAACCCCGAAAACCGCCAGCGGGTCGCCGACGGGCTTTACCGGGGCATTGAAACCTACCTGCAAAGCACCAACAGCCTGACTTCCAATCAATCCCGGTCCGCCGCCGAGAATTTTGCGGGAAAAGTGGCGCGATCCGGGAACTCGCAGTAAACTTCTAGCGTCTAATATAAAGCGACATGCGCCGACTCCTTCGGATTTGCCTTGGTTTGCTGTGTCTTGTAGTAGCGGCGTTTCCGGCCGCCGCACAGGGTATTCTGCCGTCCACTTTTGCAGGCTGGACCGCCGCAGCGCCTTCGTCCACTATCCCGCCCACGGGTATCGATCCTCTTCTCGGACCGGATACGGCAGCCTTCCGCGAATACATCGTGAAATCGGTCGCGCAGAGAGCCTACACGCAAGGATCTCAGGCCGCCTCGATCACGCTATACCGCCTGCGGGACCCGAGCTCCGCTTACGGCGCATTCACGTTTCTGCGCAACGAGGCGCTCACGGACGCGGACTTGGGCTCCTACGCCAGCGCTTCTCAAGATCGCGCGTTAATCGTCGTGGGAGAAATGCTGCTCGATGTGACGGCGCAGGCAAAGCAGGCGCGTCCTTCGGACGCCGATTTGAAGCAGCTTGCCGATTTGCTGGAAAAGAAAGCGGATCACACGCCGTATCCATTTATCGGTGAGCATCTTCCCGAAAAGGGACGCGTGCGGAATTCTGTGCGCTACGTCATTGGTCCACTCAGCCTGGCGCATTTCGTTCCGCTCGGGACGGATGACTGGATGGGCTACGATCATAGCGCGGAGACGATCCTGGCCCACTACCAGGTGGCCGGGAAGGACGAGACCCTGCTCATCACGTCCTACCCCACGCAGCAGGTCGCCGCAGCCGAATTCGCGGGCATCCTGCGGCGGTTCGTCTTTGATCCGCCCGGCGGAGTGCAACCAGGTCAGAATGTCCTCTTCGGCAAGCGAGTGAGTTCGTACGTCGCGGTTGTGGTCGGGGCTCCATCCAGGCTGGCCGCGAACAAGATTCTCGACCAGGTCGGCTACGAGAGCAATGTGACCTGGAATGAGCCGAAGCAGACGTTGACCGAGCCCGGCATCAACAGCATGATCGTGGAAGCCTTTATGGGGACGGGCGTGATTATGATTTTCGCGGTCGCTGCGGGAATCGGCTTTGGCGGAATTCGAATCCTGGTAAAAATTTTCCTTCCCAACAAGATTTTTGACCGCGAGAAGCAGATCGAAATTCTGCAGTTGGGCATCTCCAGCAAACCGATCAAGGCAAAGGACTTCTACTAGGAATATGAAGAACCTGTTGAAAAGTCAGTGGAATATCTCAACCCTTGCTCGAGCTATCTCAGCTAAATGCTTCATTTTAATAAGCTTATAATCATTTAGATTCAGCTATTTCTGTGCTTGACATTCCTGTTTCCGGTCCTCTAGACTTCCGGCGAGGACAAAGAGTTCTGGTGCCTTCCGCGCATAGGCACGGAACTATTCTCCCCTCTGGAAAGCCCGTCCGCCAAAACGGACGGGTTTTCTGTTTCGCGACGAATTCTAACTCATTCTAAACTTTGCCAAGCCCTGAGGGTTTCTCTGTGCCCTCTGTGTTGAAAGTTTTTACAACATTGGGAGAGCCAATGCGGAAGAGCCTTCAACACAGAGAACACAGAAGGGACAGAGAAGGCACGAGTTATGGGTGAGTCGGCGGGGCGGTGGTTGACCAGGAATCGGGCGCAGGGGTCCAGGAACGAGTGCGGTAATCGCTCATCGTGAAGGCGATCAGAAGGGCGAGCCAGAAAAAACCGGCGACCAGGATGATCCGTACGAGGCCGCTGCTGTGCCTTACGCCCATGAAGAACAAAATCACCAGGAGCATTTTCGCAAACGCAATGGCGAGCGCTGCCACCGTGTTGAGCGGTCCGAGGTCGACGAAAGCCACTCCGGTGGTCAAAATGGTGAGGCCAATCAGACCGAGAAAAACCATCACATACGTTTTTTGCGGCACGATCGGCTGTGACATTAGTAGCGCCCGCCTATCAAGTAGAGCAACGGAAAAAGGAAAATCCAGACGATATCGACGAAGTGCCAGTAGAGCCCCACAACCTCTACCGGCGCGAAATACTGTGGCGTGAAGCTTCCCTTTCGCGCGCGAAGGACCAGCCAGAGCAACAGCCCCATCCCGATGATCATGTGCAGGGCGTGCAGGCCGGTCATCGCGAAATAGAAAATGAAATACATCTCCGCGTGACCGAGGCCGCCGGGCGCGAGACGCGCCAAGGTTTGTCCTTCCGGCGCCCAATCCAGGCTGGGAACCACGTGCTCCACAAATTTTTGGTTGTACTCATATGCTTTGACGCCTAGGAAGATTCCGCCAAGAATCATCGTGGCGACGAGGAACAGGACGAGGGCGCGGCGATTGCCGGTCTGCGCCGAACGCACCGAGAGAGCCATCGTGAGACTGCTGGCGAGTAGGACAATGGTATTCGCGGCGCCGAGACGAATGTCCAGGATATGGCTGCCGCCTTGAAACGCAGGGAAATAGAGCCAGCGGTAAATGGCGTAGGCTGCGAAAAGCCCGCCAAAGAACATGATTTCCGTAACCAGGAAGACCCAGATTCCCAGGGCATCGGCCTCCTGCTGCTGTTCGAGGTCCTCGAACTGGTGCGCCAGACCGGCGTTTTGTGCGCGCGCTTCGGCGTCAGTCACCGGCGGCCTCCTGAGGGGCGTATGCGTACGCTTCCTCGGTTACCACGGGAGTCTGCGCAAAATTTTCCGTTGGCGGCGGTGAGGACGTCTTCCATTCAAGACCCGTGGCGCCCCACGGGTTGGGCTCCGCGATCGGGCCGTAGCGCATCGACCAGATCAAGTAAACGAGCGGGATCAAATAGCCGACTCCCAAAACCGTGGCCCCGGCCGAAGACATCACGTTCAACACTTGAAATTCCGCCGGATAGAATGCGTACCGGCGCGGCATCCCCAGATAGCCGAGAATGAACTGCGGAAAGAACGTCAGGTTGAAGCCGATGAAAATAATTGCCGCGGCAAGCGCTGCCCATCCATTGGGATATTTCCGCCCGGAAATTTTCGGCCACCAGAAATGGATGCCGCCGAGATATCCCATCACCGCGCCGCCGACCATGATGTAGTGGAAGTGAGCCACGATGAAATACGTCCCATTAAGATGCACGTCGGTCGCGAGCGAAGCCAGGAACAGGCCCGTCAAGCCGCCCATCGTGAAGAGGCCGATGAATCCCAAGGCATACAGCATCGGCGCCTCGTAGGAAATCGATCCCTTGTACAAAGTGGAGGTCCAGTTGAACACTTTGATAGCCGAGGGAATCGCGACGAGGAAACTGAGCAAGGAAAAGATGAGTCCTGCATAAACCGATTGCCCGGTAACGAACATGTGGTGTCCCCAGACGAGGAATCCGAGGACGGCAATCGCCACGCTGGAAAACGCGACGATCTTGTATCCGAAAATGCGCTTCCTTGAAAAGCACGGGATGATTTCGCTGACGACTCCCATCGCGGGCAAAATCATGATGTAGACGGCAGGGTGAGAGTAGAACCAGAATAAATGCTGGAACAAAAGAGGATCGCCGCCGAGCGCTGGACTGAAGATGCCGACGTGGAACAAGTGTTCCAGCGCCAGAAGAAAAATCGCGATCGCCAGCACCGGCGTGCCCAGCACCATGATGATGCTGGTGGCATAGATGGACCACAGGAAGAGCGGCATGCGGAACCAGGTCAAACCTGGCGCCCGCATCTTGTGAATCGTCACGATGAAGTTCAGGCCGGTCAGGATCGAGGAAAATCCGGTGATAAAGACGCCGATCGCCACGGCCGTGACCTGCGTATTCGAGTACGTGCTGCTGTAGGGCGTATAGAACGTCCAACCCGTGTCCACGCCCCCGGCGATCGCCGAATACAACGTGAACAGGCCGCCCACGATGTAGATGTACCAGCTCAGCAGATTCAGCCTCGGAAAAGCGAGGTCGCGAGCGCCCACCATCAAGGGAACCAGAAAATTTCCCAGGACCGCGGGGATCGACGGAATCAGGAAAAAGAAAATCATCACGATGCCGTGCAGCGTGAATAATTTGTTGTAGGTTTCCGGCTGCACCAGCGCGCCCTGCGGCTCGACGAGGTGAATGCGCATCAGGACGGCGAACGACCCGCCAATGATGAAGAAGAACGTGATCGAAACCAGGTACAACAGTGCGATGCGCTTGTGGTCCAGCGTAAACAGCCAGGACTTCCAGCCGTAGTCCGCGTTCAGGTAATTTTTCTGAGCGTGCACGCGTGGTTCCAGCGTGGCCGTACTCATTTCTTCCCCTCTTCCTTTGGCTTCGGTTGCGCCTGACCGAGTGCGCGAAGGTAGGCAACCATATTGTTGAGTTGCTCTTCCGTTATCTGTCCCTGGAAAGAAGGCATGATGGGGCTGTAGCCCTGAACGACTTTGGCCTTGGGCAATAGAATGGACTCGCGCATATACGCGTCGTCCGCTGTGACGGTTTCGCCCGTCGTAAGTTTGACGGGATGCCCGGCTACACCGAGCAGGGATGGGCCCAGTCCGGTGCCGTCGGCCAAGTGGCAAGTGGGGCAGCCGCTGGCCGAAAATACTTTTGCTCCCGCCTGCTCCATGGATTCACCCGGCGCTCCCCCCGCGAGCCAGCGCTCATATTCATCGGGTTGCTGGACAATGATCGAACCGAGCATACCCGCGTGGAAGGCGCCGCAGTACTGCGCGCAAAAAAGATGGAACGTTCCCACTTTCGTGGCCTCAAACCAGAGAGTAGTGTAGCGCCCCGGCAAGACGTCCTTCTTGACCCGGAAGGCGGGAACAAAAAAATCGTGGATCACATCCTCCGAAGTCATGGTCAGCTTCACCGGACGGCCCAGCGGCACGTGCAGTTCGTTGATCTCGCGCTGCCCTTCGGGATGCTCGACCTTCCACATCCACTGCTTTCCGGTGACGAAGATTTCCATCGCGCCCTTGGGCGGCTCCGAATTCCGGAAATACAAAGTGGAACTCCAGACGAAAATCACCGCCACAATCAGCGTGGGGATGGCGGTCCAAAGCACTTCGAGCGGGAACGATCCCTCGATTGCCTTGGGGCGCTCGTCCGGCGCGCGCCTCCGGTACTTGATCATGAAATAGAAAATGATCGAAAAAATCACGGCCGTAAAAAACAGCGTGACAGCGGTCAGGAAATAATAAAGCTGGTCCACCGACCTCGCGATCGAGGAAGCCTGTTCCGGCTGAAATGGAAGGCTCTGCATCAAGCTCGTATCCTCACTTCAATAACCCTAACCGCGCGTTGGCGCCGGCCGCCGGAGGGACGGCGGATGGCTTCTTGCGCTCACGAAGAAACATCAGGGTCATGAAAATTCCCAGGAGCAGCACGGTCAAACCGCCCGCCGCGCGCAGCACATTCATTACGACAACTCCGTATTTGCCGGTCATGGGATCGTACTGGTAGCAATATAGGACCGCGTGATCGGTCAAAGTCCCGATCTTGCCTTGCGAGGCCTCGACCAGTCCGAGGCGCACATCGCGCGCCGGGTAGATCACGCCATAAAAGTAACGATCGATGCGCCCATCCGGAGTGAGAACGAGGATGGCGGCGGCATGCGCGTACTGGCGGATCGAAGAATCGTACGCGTAGTGAAAGCCGACGACATTCGTGAGAGCGTCAATCGATTGCTGCTCGCCCGTCAGGAAGTGCCAGTGATCCGCCGCTTCGGGACGCCCGTACTGCCCCGCATAAACGTCGCGCTTGGCCCTGGCGAGCGCCGGAGTATCTTTGGGCTCAAAGCTGACAGTCACCGCGTCGAAGTCCTTTCCGAGATCGAGCGAGATCGCTTTCATCGTGCGCAATTCCCCGTTCAGAACTTCCGTGCAGAGCGCGGGGCAATCGAAGTAGACGAGGGAGAGAACGATCGGCTTTTGTCCAAAAAAGTCGCCGATGCGCACGGACTTTCCCGTCTCGTCTCGAAACACGAGGTCCGGCGGAATGCGCGCGTTCAGATTTTGCGTGATGCCGACTTTACTTAAGATGGCGGGCGTGGCTATCTGCTGCGCGTTTGCGGAAAATGTTGCAACTCCCGCCAGGGCCAACAGTATCGCGGAACGGAATTTGCAACTCATGGCTTCTTGTTCCCTTCCGGCGCTTGCTTTTTTGCATCGGCAGCCTGCGTTTCTGGCGCGCCTTCCACAGGCAATCCCTTTTTCACTAGCAGCTCCATGGCTTCTTCAATCGGCACGCGCACGGTTCCGGCGGAGCGATTTTCCCACGCGTACGTCTCAAGGGACTTTTCCTGCTCTTCGCGGAATTTCAGCCAGTCCTCCCGAGGATTCACCTGCAACTGCGGCCCGAGCGGCAACTGCCGAGTGTCCGCGAAGGGAGAATCGGAAGCCGCCTGATCCACTGCGTGCGTCGAAAAATAGCGGAACAGTCCCCAGCACGTTAAAGCCGCGACCACCAGGACGATGCCCAAGGCCACCAGAAATTTAAATACCCCGCCCGCATTCGCGTCGTGCGTTTCGTAACCCGGCGTGGTCGCGGGAGCGTTGTGTGGTTTATCCATGTTCGACCGCCTGACCGGCCATTTCTTCCATGCGCGGATCGTGGACCGGCAAAATCGGCATGCGCTGCAACTGCCAGAGGAAGTACGCGAACCAGATTCCTCCCATCCCAAACGGAAGCGCCACATCCATCCACGTGAGACGCACGTTTCCGCCGCCGAATGCCGGCAAAACCATCCAATACATATCCACGAGGCGCATCATCAGAACCAATAAAGCCACGATCAGCAACGAACGCGTTCTTCTTTTCACATGCCGGAACAGCAGGAGGAAAAACGGGAAGAAAAAACTCAAGATGACCAAAAGCAGGCCGACGTTTCCCCAAACCCCTTCCATCCTTCGGAGGTACCAGGGAATTTCATCGGAAAGATTTCCGCCCCAGATGATTAGAAATTGCGAGAATTCCAAATAGGCCCACAGCATCACAAACGTCAGCAGGAAGCTGCCCAGATCCTGGAACTGCGCAGGTTTCACGACCTGTGAGAGAGGTTTCCGGTCGGAAAGCCAGATCAGGATGGTGATGGCGAATGCCAGAGCCGCAAGAGCCTGAGACACCATGAACAGCAGCCCATAAATCGTGGAGTACCATTGGGGCTCGAGCGACATCACCCAATCGACGCTCGCAAACGTGACGGTAAATCCGTAGATCACCAAACCGATCCCGCTCAATCCTTCCATGCGCATCCAAACCGCGAGTCCTGACTCGCCCGAATCCTCCTGTCTGGACCACTTGTTCAGGAAATAGGCAAGCGTGAACCAGACCGCGAAATAGAAAACGATGCGCGCAATGAAGAATTCGGGATTGAGATAGGATTGCTTCGCCAGAATGACCGGATCGGTCTGGCCGGGGCGGGACCAACTGTAGAGCGTCTTCATTCCCGCAAGAATCGGCAGCGCCGCGACGGCCATGAGCGGGAGCGTGCGGCTGCCCGCTTCGAGGATTCGCCGAATGACGAGCGCCCACCTCCCTCCCGTCAGGTGCTGCACCATCAAGAGCGCCAGGGAACCGAGCGTGACGCCAATCCAGAACAGGAACGCAATCAGGTACGAGCGGAAAAATTCCGCCTTGTTCGCAACGGCGCCCGCGAGGCATATCGCCAGCAGCACGGCGCCCGCGAGGACCAGCCGCATCGGCAGTCCTTCAAGCTTCAACGTGGTTTCTCCGGTTTCGGTCATTTCGATTGGCCTGTCAATTTTGCCCGCTCCGCGTCCGGCACGTCGCCGATCGGCACTTGCCGGCTAAACTGCAGTGCCCGTATGTACGCGATGATGGCCCAGCGGTCGCGCGGCGGCACGCGGTAGCCGTACGGGTACATGACGCCGAGCCCGTTCGTGATCACGTCGAAGTAATGCCCCACGGGCGCCGTGCGCATGCGGTCCTCGTGAAACGAAGGCGGATGGCGGAAACCGCGCTGCACGATCATGCCGTCGCCGTCACCGGCAAATCCGTGGCAGGGAGAGCAGAATACGTTGTAGCGCTCGCGGCCGCGTTCCTCGATTTCCTGCGTCACCGGATACGGAAAGACTTCCGACGGCTGGCCGTTCACTTTCCCTGTGTAAAGCAATTCCTGCGGCCCAAGCGTCAATTCACCGCGAGGAACCGTTCCCGCAACCGGCATGCGCGCGGATTGGCCGTCTCCAAAGAAGTCGGCGGGATCGTACGGGTTGTAGCGCGGCTGCACGTGCATATCGAGGCGGCATCCGGCGCACACGAATAGGACCGCCAGAGCGGCCGGCATCCATCCGCCCGCGTACGGTTTCCGTGAGCGCGCGCTACGGTTCAATCTCAGTCACCTCGCGCGGGTTGAGAGTCAGCATAAATTTACGCGTTAGTTCCACATCAAACATCGGATCGAGCGCCTTGATGCAAAGAAAAAAACGGTCCCGCGAAGCCAGCGCGAACCGCGGCACGTTGAAGACCGGATGATAGGGCGTCGGCAATCCGTTCATCGCCAGCATGCCGAACACAGCGGCGGCGGCAGCGAACAAGACGGTCATTTCAAATGTGACCGGGATAAATGCCGGCCAGCTATTCATCGGCCTGCCGCCAACGTTGACGGGATAGCTCACCGCTGCGGCGTAATACTGGAGATAAAATCCCGCGCAGCCGCCGATCATCCCGGCAATCATCACCACGAGGGGCAGCCGCGTGCGGTGAAACCCGACCGCATGCGCCAGGCCTTCGATCGGAAACGGCGCGAAGGCGTCAATGCGGCGATAGCCCGCTTCGTGCGTATGGCGGGCCGCCTCGAGCAATTGCTCGGGAGTGGCAAACTCCGCCATCAATCCGTAGATGGATTCCTCTGGCTTCATCGAATCGTTGCCGTGAACGAAAAATAAAATCTCGTAACGCGCATCAGTTGGCCGCCTTCTTCTCTTCCTCGCTCGCCACCAATGTGCGCATTTCGAAAATGGAGATCAGCGGCAAGTAGCGAATAAAGAGAAACACCAGGAACAGGAAGAGGCCGATGGTTCCGACGAACGTAAAAATGTCCCACCGAGTCGGGTAATAAATGCCCCAGGAAGACGGTAGGAAATCGCGGTGCAAACTGGTCACCACAATCACAAACCGCTCCAGCCACATGCCCACGTTCACGACCATGGCGATGGCGAACAGCGCTCCCACTTTCGCACGGACTTTTCGGAACCACAGGAATTGAGGCGTCACGATGTTGCAGGCGATCAACATCCAGTACATCGGCGCGTAGGGTCCTGTCATGCGGTTCAAGATCATGAAGCGTTCGTATTGATTGCCGCTGTAGAAGGCGGAAAAAGCCTCCATCATGTAGCCGTAGCCGACGATCAGGCCGGTCGCGAGCAGCACCTTGCCCATATTGTCGAGGTGGCGCATGGTGATGAAGTCTTCCAGACGAAAGAGTTTCCGTATGGGGATTGAAAGCGTAAGCACCATGGCAAATCCCGCATAAATCGCGCCCGCGACGAAGTAGGGCGGGAAAATCGTCGCGTGCCATCCGGGAACGATCGCGAAGGCAAAGTCAAAACTCACGATCGTGTGCACGGAGAGGACCAGGGGCGTCGCGAGGCCGGCCAGCAGTAAGGAGGCCGTTTCGTGCCTCTCCCAATGAACCGCCGAGCCGCGCCATCCCATCGCGAGCAGACCATAAATCATTTTCGCGGCGCGATTCCTGGCCCGGTCGCGAAGCGTCGCGAGATCCGGAATCAAGCCGATGAACCAGAACAGGAGCGACACCGTCGCATAGGTCGAAACAGCGAACGCGTCCCAAACCAGCGGGCTCCGGAAATTGGGCCACATCTTCATCGTATCGGGATACGGGAATAGCCAGTAACCGAGCCACGGGCGGCCCATGTGGATCAGCGGAAATATTCCCGCGCAGGAAACGGCGAAGAGGGTCATCGCTTCCGCAAACCGGTTGATCGAAGTGCGCCATTGCTGCCGCAACAAGAGCAGGATCGCGGATATCAGCGTGCCGGCATGGCCGATCCCGATCCACCAGACAAAGTTAATGATGGCAAAGCCCCATGCAATAGGGATCTGAATGCCCCAAATCCCCACGCCGGCGACAAGGAGATAGGTGACCGACACCATGAGAAGCATGACCAGGGCAAACGAGATCAGAAAACCGAAGATCCACCACTTCGGCGTGCGTCGGGCCAGGACAATCGCGCTGATTTTGTCCGTAACGGAGGCGTAGTTATAACCCGGGCCGAGGATCGGCACGTTCGCCATTTGTTCCGCTAGTCTGTCGCTTGGGCTATCTGCCATGTTTCATTCCGCTCTAAACGGCCGGCGTCTTTTCGATTTCCGGATTCGGGTTGCGCAACTTCGCGAGATACGTCGTTCTGGGCCGCGTGTTCAACTCTTCCAGTAATTTGTAGTTGCGGTTGTTGGCTTTGAGTTTGGATACCCGGCTATTCGGATCGTTGATGTTTCCAAACATGATCGCTTCCGACGGGCAAGACTGCTGGCAGGCGGTGACAATTTCGCCGTCCCGGATCGGACGGTCCTGCTCCTCCGCTTCGATTTTCACCGCGTTAATTCGTTGCACGCAGTAGGAGCATTTTTCCATCACGCCGCGGCTGCGCACGCTCACATTGGGATTGCGCATTCCGAACAGGCTGGGCGTATCCCAATCCGAATAAAGGTAGAAGTTGAATCGGCGGACCTTGTAGGGGCAATTGTTCGAGCAATAGCGCGTGCCGACGCACCGGTTGTAGATCATTTCGTTCAGGCCCTCGGAACTGTGCACCGTAGCGACCACTGGGCAGACAACCTCGCACGGCGCATTCTCGCAGTGCATGCAAAGCACGGGCTCGTGATACGCGCCGGGATCGTCCACGCCGCCTTCGTAATAGCGATCGATCCGGATCCAGTGCATATGGCGGCCGATCATCACTTCCTTTTTCCCAACGACGGCGATGTTGTTTTCCGCCTGGCAGGCCACCACGCAGCCGCCGCAACCGGTGCAGGCATTCAGGTCAATTGCCATGCCCCACTGATTGCCCTCATATTTCACCGCGGGATATAGCGAGAGGGGATTCTCGTCCGCATCGGCTTGCGCGAACTTCGGATTTTTTTGGTATACGTCCAGCGTCGCGATGCGGATCGGTTCGCGCCCTTCCATCGTGCTTTGCGTTTGCGTTGTCGCCAGCGCCCACCTGGCTCCTGTTTTGCGAACTTCGAGCCCTCCTCCGATCCACGGCGTGGCGAGAGGGCGAATCCAGCCAGCATCAAAGCCCGTTCCCGTACCAACTCGTCCGGATCGCGTGCGCCCGTACCCCAAAAACACCGTGACGCTTTCATCAGCGTGCCCAGGCGTCACCCATGCGGGCGCAACGATAGTTCGACCGTGATACTTCAATTCAATGGCATCTTCGCTCTTGATTCCCAGGCGCTCGGCCGTTTTCGGACTGAGCATCGCCACCGAATCCCACGTGAGCATTGTCAGCGGCTTGGGCAATTCCTGCAGCCAACCATTATTCGCAAAACGGCCGTCCCAGACGGTGTGATCGGGGCGGAAAACAATTTCGAGTCCCCTCACAGTGTAGGGCGTTACCTGCATCGCGGCATCTGCCTTCAGTGAAACTTGCTTCGGTGGGAAAGCCGAGTCGGCAACAACGCCGTCCCGCAACGTCTTCTCCCAAAACGCGTCGAACCGATCCACATTGGGGCGCTGCGCCTGCCAATAGTCATGAATGAAATCATGACTCGGCTTTGAAGCTTGTCCGTTGAGCACGGCCAGGAAATCGACTTCGGACTTCCCGCCATAGAGGGGAGCAATCAGCGGCTGAATCACCGTAGCCGTCCCGTCATATCCCCGCGCGTCGCCCCACGATTCGAGTTCATGCGCTTGTGGAATGTGCCAATGACACAGCGCCGAGGTCTCATCTTCGTAGAGCCCGAGGCGCACGCTGAACGGTACCTTCGGCAGAATTTCCTTGAACCCCAGATCGGCAGGCGCGTCATAGACTGGATTGCTGCCCATAATCAGCAACGTCGTGACGCCTCCTGCCCGAATGTCCGCTGCCAGTTGGCCGATGGAATCCCATTGGTTCACCGGCGAGACTTCAATCGGCTCCGTGAAGTAAATGGTCTTGCCAAAATTGCGCAAGGCTGCATTGATGGCATATGCGATCGCGTGCACTGTCGGAGGCTGCTGGTCTCCGGGGACAACCAATGATGCTCCTAGATGTCTCTCGAGGTCCCGAGCCAGCGCTTGAATCCACGCAAATTGTTCACGGGTAGGAGGAGGGGTAAAGATGACATCTCCGACTACCAGCCCTAATTCTCTAGCCAAGTGGTGAGCGAAGTCGTCAACAAAGGAAGCTGGCATCCTCAAACGGTGATCGGCCATCGCCCCGGTATTGGTCGGCGTGGACTCGAAGGCGTACAGGCGATTCATTTTCGAATCGGGGCCTTCGACGCGGCGCTTCCTCGCGAATTCCCGCGCGTAGCGAAGGCATCCTGGTCCGCTGGTCAGAAAATCCGAATCGAGCGTGACAATTACATCCGCCTGATCCACGCGGTAAACCGTGTTCACGTATTCCCCGAATGCGAGTTTCGTGCCTTCGCGGATATTGTCGCGCGTCACGGATTCGTACTGCACCCACTTCACGGACGGATACGCTTTCAAGAACGTGTTGATTTGATCCCCGAGCGTCGGGGACGTGATCGTCGGCGTCAAGAGCCTCACGCCGGACCCGCTGTTTCCCTTTTCCGCCCCGAGTGCGGTGGACAATTCGTCCTGAAATTCCGCCCAGCTTCCGATGCGTCCGTCATGGATTTCCGCCTGCGAGCGGTCCGGATCGTAGAGACCCAGAACCGAAGCTTGAGAAAACGCGTCGGTCGCGCCCAGGCTGCCCGGGTGGTCCGGGTTGCCCTCGATTTTCGTGGGCCGCGCCATGTGGCTCTCGACCAGAACGCCGGTCGCCACGCCGCCGAGCGTCACGGCGGTCGCATAAAAGAGCGGCTTGCCCGGAATAATCTCCTCCGGCTGGCGGACGTAGGGAACAATCTTTTGCGTGGGAAGCTTCGTGCAGCCGGACAACCCGGCAAACGCGGCGGAGGCCGCCATCACTTTTAAAAGGTCTCGCCGGTCGAGTTTCGCGTCGGGATCGTTTGCCCCATGCGGAAACTCGTTCTCCTTGTGGTTCCGGAATTCCGGCGTATCGGCAAGCTCATCGAGCCCGCGCCAAAACCGAGGCGTATCACCGCCGCTCGAGGCCTTACGCAATGCGGAAATGTCCACATCGGGCTGGCCGGCGTTTTTTCGATCGATGTCCATGAATTCCCTGATCCCTCAATCTAGCGATGGCACGTCGTGCAGTCCGTGAGTTTCCGCACTTTGTATTCGCTCATCAGCCGGTTGCCCAAAGCTTCCTGGTCCGCGGGAGGCTTGTAAAACGCGTTGAACACCTCGGACTTGGGGCGCAAATATTTTTCCGGCGAGTTGTGGCATTCGAGGCACCAGCGCATGTAGAGACTTTGTTCGCGCCAGGTAATGTTCATTTCTGCGACGGGCCCGTGGCAGGTCGTGCAGCCGACGCCCTTCGCGACGTGAATGCTGTGATTGAAATAGACGAAGTCCGGAAGCGCATTGACGCGCGTCCAGGCAATCGGCGTGGAATCGCGGTAGCTCGCGCGCACCGGTTCGAGGATGGCCGCGCTGGTCCAGATTTGCGAATGGCATACCATGCACGTTTGCGTCGCAGGCATTCCCGCCGAGGAGGAATCTTCTACCGAGCTATGGCAATAGCGGCAATCCAACCCAAGTTCCCCCACGTGATGTTTGTGGCTGAATGGAACAGGCTGCGGCCGCGCGTTGTGCACCTCGGTTACGTAGGAGGTTTGGTTCACGACGTTTACGGCGTATCCCAGGATTGCAATCAGGATTACCGCGCCGTAGATGCTGACGCGAGAGATCGTGTTCGTGCTGCGATGAAAGATTTGTGCCATACATGCCGCCCTCGGGGGGACACTCCGAGGTGTACAGTCTGGAAGGTCTTAGCGCCTCTCTGCCGGCCGCAAACCCAGCCTCAATTTAATGCGGGAAACAGCGCCCTCGACCAATGAAGGGGGGATACGACCCAGCGGCATTGCCTTTACCATATTGTTATTTCGCCGGGCTGGGATACGAGTACCTCTAAAATACCATTTATGATGTATTCCTACCGCTCGTCGCCCGCGCGAAACACTATAGCAGCATTACAAAAAAAATTTCAATCCTTCAATTTTCTCCCTCGTGACAAACCGCGCAACTTGTTGTGATTCCAGTCACGAATTCCGCTCCTTATCCGAGTATCCTCAGTCCGTGATGTATGGTCATCGAAGGCAATCGCCCTCTTTGGAAAACGCTGGCCAGTTCTCTCGCGCAGAAGGTTTCCCCGGCATATTTCTTCCGTCAATTCGATTTATAACTTATGTAACGGGCCGGAAGATTTGGGCATCCAATAAGCACAGTTCCCGGAAAAGTGGTATGTTGGAGCTCCGCTCGCGAAATCATTTGCGGTAAGATTCCTGGGACCCTCGAGGGCAGACGGATGTGGATCGTTCGGATAGCGCTGAGGCGGCCCTACACATTTATTGTGGCCGCACTCGTCATCGTGCTGATGTCGCCGATCGTGTTGCAACGCACACCCACCGACGTTTTTCCCAACATCGATATCCCGGTGGTGAGCATATGCTTTAACTACTCCGGATTGTCCCCGCAACTGATGCAAGACCGCATCGTATCTCCTTACTCGCGCTTCATGACCACGGTGGTGGACAACATCGAGCACTCCGAATCGCAGATTGTGGCGGGCCGGGCGATCATCAAAGTATTCTTTCAGCCTGGGGCGGATGTTCACGTGGCGGTCACGCAGATCACGGCCATTTCTCAAACCATGATTCGGCAGTTGCCCCCGGGCATTTCCCCTCCGCTCATCATTACGTATTCGGCGTCGAGCGTGCCCGTCTTGCAATTGGGGATGAGGGGCCAGGGATTGTCCGAGCAGGAGTTGTTCGACCTCGGAGCGAACCTGGTCCGCAATCAACTGGCGAATGTGGCCGGAGCGGCAATCCCGTGGCCTTATGGCGGCAAACAGCGCCAGGTCTCGGTCAACATCGATATCCCGGCGCTGCAGGCGAAAGGTCTGTCGCCTACGGACGTCATCAACGCCATCTCCACGCAGAACCTGGTACTTCCTTCCGGCACGGTCAAGATGGGTTCGACCGAATTCAATGTGGAGATGAACGGGTCGCCGGATACTCTCGCCGCGCTGAATAATTTGCCGATCAGGACGACGAACGGCGCGACAATCTACGTGCGGGACGTCGCCTACGTCAGCGACGGCTTTTCGCCGCAAGTCAATATCGCGCGCATGGACGGACAGCGCGGCGTGATTCTAGCGATTTACAAGACCGGTGAGACGTCCACCCTTGACGTCGTGTCGCAGATCTACGCCAAGCTGCCTCAAATCAAGAACCTCGTGCCGCCGCAAACGGTGATCACGCCCCTGTTCGATCAATCGATTTTCGTGCGGGCGGCCATTCAGGGAGTGCTCCGCGAAGGAGTAGTTGCCGCGTGCCTGACCGCGTTGATGATTCTCCTCTTCCTGGGAAGCTGGCGCAGCACGGTGATCATCGCCATTTCGATCCCTCTTTCGATTCTGGTCTCCATCACGGTATTGAGCGCGCTGCATGAAACGATCAATTTGATGACGCTCGGCGGTTTGGCCCTTGCCGTCGGCATCCTCGTGGATGATGCCACGGTGGCCATCGAGAATATCGAGAGAAACCTCGCCCAGGAAAAGCAGATTATTCAGGCGATCCTGGACGGCTCGCAGGAAATCGCCGTTCCGGCCCTGGTCTCGACGCTCTGCATCTGCATTGTATTCGTGCCGATGTTTTTCCTAACCGGCGTGGCGAAATTCCTGTTCGTCCCGCTGGCCGAGTCCGTGATTTTCGCCATGCTGGCATCGTACATTTTGTCCCGGACGCTGGTTCCGACGATGGCAATGTACCTTCTCAGGGAGCATCACGGCGAGGAACACGCCACCGGGAACGATATTTTCTCGCGAGCGCAGCGCGGATTCGCGCGAGGGTTCGACCGCATGCGCGGAGGCTATCGCACGTCGCTGGCTTTCTGCCTGGAGCGGTCCTGGCTTCTTGTGGCTTTGTTTCTTTTTTTCTGCGTGGCTTCGCTGTCACTAATTCCCGTGCTGGGCCGGGACTTCTTTCCATCGGTGGATGCCGGACTGATTCGTTTGCACATGCGCGCCCGAGCGGGACAACGTGTTGAGGAGACTGCCCGGGAAGCGGATGGCGTGGACAACCTGATCCGGCGGGTCATACCTCCGGAAGACCTAGGAACCGTCCTTGACAACATCGGCTTGTTCAACAGCACCGTGAACACGGCCTACAGCAACTCGGGCGTGATTGGCGAGTCGGACGCGGAAATTCTCATCGGCCTCAAGCCCGAACGCAAACAGCAAACCAGGCAATACATTGACACTTTGCGACAGCGATTGGCCCAAGAGTTCCCCGGCACGCAATTCTTTTTTCAGCCGGCGGACATGATCAGCCAAATCCTGAATTTCGGAGTTCCCGCGCCAGTCGATATTCAGCTCATTGGCCCAAACGAGAAGGCCAACTATCAATTGGCGGAGCAGATTACCAACCGCATCCAGCACATCCCCGGCGCGGTGGACGTGCACGTGCAACAATTGCGCTCCTACCCTGCGATTTTCCTAAATGTTGACCGCACGCGGGTGCAATCCGTGGGCATCAGTCAACAGGACGTGGCCAATAGCGTCCTGCTCACGCTGAGTTCAAGCGCCCAGGTCACGCCATCGTTCTGGGTCAACCCGGCGAGCGGTTATGAATACAACGTTTCCGTGCAGGTGCCGCAGTACAAGATCGACTCCATGCAATCGCTCGACAATATTCCGATTTCTTCAGCCTTGTCCAAGACGCCACAGATTCTGGGAAATATGGGGACCTTGAGCGTAACTACCGAGCCGGCGTTGCTCAGCCAGTATGACACCCAGCCCATGATGGATGTTTATGCCTCCGTGGAAGGGCGCGATTTGGGTGGCGTGGATGCGGATATTCAGAAAGTGCTGGCTGATTTTCAAGACAAGCTCCCTCGCGGCACGCAGCTTGTCCGCCGCGGGCAGGTGGCCACCATGACGTCATCCTTCGCCGGACTTAGCGCCGGTGTAGGCGTCGCCATCGTTCTGGTCTATCTGCTGATCGTCGTGAACTTTCAATCGTGGATCGATCCCTTTATCATCATTACGGCGCTGCCCGGAGCCCTGGCAGGGATCATTTGGATCCTATTGCTCACGCATACCACGCTGAGCGTACCGTCACTGACCGGCATGATCATGTGCATGGGTGTTGCCACGGCCAACAGCATCCTCCTGGTGTCCTTCGCGCGCGAACGCTTGAACGAAGGACTGGATTCGACTCAGGCGGCGGTCCAGGCGGGGTATGTGCGCATTCGCCCCGTGCTGATGACCGCGTTTGCCATGATTATCGGAATGGTCCCCCTCTCGCTCGGGCTCGGAGAAGGCGGGGAGCAGAACGCTCCCCTGGGCCGGGCCGTGATAGGCGGGCTCATCGTCGCCACATTCGCAACTTTGTATTTTGTGCCTTGCGTATTTTCGTTGGTTCACAAGGGGCGTCGTCCGGACGAGGGCGTCGGCGCCGCGGAACTTGGAATTGAATAGTGGAGTGATGAATTCAGGGAGCAATTAGGGAATGCCACAGAACCCGGTTGAGTTGCAGGAAGCATCAAAATTTAAGGAAGAGCCTGGCGCCACCGGCAAAGGACCGGGCGCACTGCTCCGCTGGTTTCTCATTCTGTTTATTATTTTTTTGGTTTTGGGGATTTATGCAGTCTCGCAACGCACGGCGGAACACAAGGCGCTCGCGCAACAAACAGAACAAATGGCGATTCCGTACGTCTCGGTGATTCACGCGACGCCCATCAATACCGATTCTGATATGGTTCTCCCAGGAACCCTCAAACCAGAAGTCGAGTCTCCCATTTATGCTCGGACAAACGGTTATCTGAAGAAGTGGTACAAGGACATCGGCAGCCACGTTGAGAAGGGCGAAATTCTTGCCGATATCGATACCCCGGAGATTGACCAGCAACTGGCGCAGGCACGCGCCGATCTGGTGACGGCACAGGCCAATCTCAGTTTGTCCACTCTAACGGCCACGCGATACCAGGACCTGATCAAGTCCGATTCCGTTTCACGCCAGGACCTCGACAATGCCAACGGCGACCTCGCTGCGAGGCGGGCCATGGCGCAATCGGCCGATGCCAACGTCAAGCGCCTGGAAGAGATGGAATCTTTCAAACATGTGTATGCTCCCTTTAAGGGGATCATCACGCAGCGGAATGTCGATCCCGGCACGCTTATCAATGCCGGAAATGGCGGGACGGCAACCAAGGAGATGTTCGATTTGGCGCAGATCGACCCGATGCGCGTCTATGTTGCAGTGCCGCAGTCGTATTCTCCATCCATCCATCTTGGACTGAAGGCCTGCCTCTCGCTGACGGAACTCGCGCAGCGGAGTTTCTGCGGACAGGTCGTTCGAACGGCAAACTCCATCGATCCCAACACTCGTACCCTCCTGACGGAAGTGGATGTCCCGAACCCTTCCGGGACCCTCTTGCCAGGGTCGTACGCGGAAGTGCATTTTGCTGTCAAGGTTACCGGCCAACGGCTCTCCCTGCCCGTCAACGCTCTTCTGTTCCGCCCGGATGGAACGATGGCCGCCGTCGTCGGCCCCGATAACCGAATCGTTCTCAAGAAACTAACGATCGGGCGGGACTTTGGCAATACCTTGGAAGTGCTCGAGGGGATCGATCCTAAAGACCGCATTGTGGTCAATCCCCCGGACGCTCTGGAAGAAAACGAACTGGTCAACCTCGCTTCACAAGAAGCCCCGGGGACTGCGGCTCCTCATGTTGCCCTCCCCTCCAAACAGTGAGAGCGGGCTAGTTACACGTAAGAAATTCGGAAATTCTTCCATTCTTTGTCTTGACTCCCACTTTGTGGCCGTGTAGCTTGGATTTGCCGCGCTGTAAGCTTCTCCACAGTAAGCCCCTCTCCCGGCGCGAGTAGGGAGGGTTGCATGTCGAGCCGACCACAGGTAGCACCCGCGATCGAGTACGTATCCAGTCCATTCGAAACAGATTCCTCTGTTACTTCGCAGTCGAATGTCGCGACCGCCGTATCGTCTCCGAACGTATTGCTTGTCGGCCGGAATGGCTCCTGGGGAACATTGGTTCTAAGGTCACTTGAGAAGTTCAGGACCGAATTGTCCTTCGCCGCGCCGCAAACCGTCACGCCGGAATATGTGAGGAGAGGAGCATACGACGTCATTCTTCTCGATTCCACGGTTTCCCCGGAACAGCGAAGGCAACTCGCATCCGAGCTCATCGGGTCGGAGGTCTCCGTTTTTTATACTTTCCCGGTGGAGAACGGATGCTGGTGGCTGCCCACATTGCGCCGCGGACAGGACTGCCACGGCACCCCGGCATTTCGCCGGAATGAGTTTCCGTTTGAATTGGAGCGCATTCTTCGGGATCAAACGGAAGCTTGACTGACCGTTGAAAAAAGAGTTGGATATTGCCTTATTGGGGGTTCGGCTCGCCCAGGATGCAGCGAGCTGTGTCTCGAGCGATCAACAATTCCTCATCGGTCGGAATGACGTAGGCGGCCAGGCGAGAATCGTCGCGGCTGATCATGCCTTCCGCGCCGATTGTTTTCTGATTCTTTTCGCCATCCAGAGATAGCCCCGCCCATTCGAGCCCTTCGCAAATCTTCGCCCTGACCTCAGGAGAATTTTCCCCGATTCCGCCCGTGAAAACGACAGCATCCGCGCCGCCCATGGCAGCGAGGAAGGCGCCGATGTACTTTCTCACGCGGTAGCAGAAAATATCGATGGCCAGTTTTGCACGGCGGTCATCGTGCTGACGTGCTTCGTCTTGCAGGACCCGCATATCGTGCGTGAGGCCGGAAACGCCGAGCAGCCCTGACTGCTTGTTCAGCATCGTCTCCACTTCGTGCAGGGAGATGCCTTCCTTGGCGGCGATGAAGCCCAGGATGGCCGGATCGACGTCGCCGGATCGCGTTCCCATCACCAAACCTTCGAGCGGCGTCATGCCCATGGAGGTGTCGACGGAGCGCCCTCCGCGAATGGCCGCGGCGGAACATCCGTTTCCGAGGTGCAAGCTCACGATGTTGGTTTGCTCCCGTCCGAGATTGCGAATCGTGCGATAGCGGTATGCCATGTACCGGTGGGAGATGCCGTGGAAGCCATAGCGGCGAATCCGGTAGCGAAGATACAGATGGTACGGAATCGCGTACAAATAGGAGCGCTCCGCCAGGGAGTGGTGAAACGCCGTATCGAATACCGCGACTTGCGGAATCTTCGGGCCCAGCAAATCGCGCATCGCGCGAATTCCCCGAAGATTCGTCGGATTGTGCAGGGGAGCGAGGTCGATGCAATTCTCGATTCCCGACATCACTTCGTCGGTAATCAGAACGGAATCCGTAAAAGACTCACCGCCGTGCACCACGCGATGCCCGACCGCATGGATGTCGGCCACGCTCTCGATTTCCGAAACGCCGGAGTCCGGCGAGGCCGCCCAGCGAATGACGAAATCGAGCGCCCCTGAAATATTCTTCAGGGATTCGGTGAGTTTCTGCTTGGGGCCATCGCCCTTTTGCACAGTGACGACAGCTTCGGCGCCGATTCGCTCGACCTCGCCGCGCAGCACGCGGACGTCTTTATCCTTGCGGATTCGGGCGAGGTCCGTGGCGATGATTTGAAATTTGAGACTGGAGCTTCCGGCGTTGAGAACGAGAATGTTCATTGAACCTTTTTCCTGGAATTTAGTGGCACAGGCTTCAGCCTGTGGGGGTTAGGGCTAGCAAGGAACAAAAATCCACAGACTGAAGTCTGTGCCACTCAAAACTAATACGGCCATTTCCAATTCTTAATTTCCGGCATGTCATCACCCACTTGCACGATGTATTGCTTGTGGTCAATCAGCTTGTCGCGGAGGAACTGCTTGAAGTGCGCGCCGACGCGCTGCAGGCGGGGCACGCGGTCTATCACATCCGCAGCCAGGTGGAAACGATCCAAGTCATTCAAGACGGTCATATCGAAAGGAGTAGTGGTCGTTCCCTCCTCCTTGTATCCGCGCACATGGAGATTATCGTGATTCCTGCGGCGATAAGTGAGGCGGTGGACGAGCCAGGGATATCCGTGAAAAGCAAAAATAATCGGTTTGTCGATCGTGAACATCGAATCGAACTCCGCGTCCGAAAGGCCGTGTGGATGCTCGCTCGCCGGTTGCAGCGTCATCAAGTCCACCACGTTAATGAAGCGAATGCGCAGGTCGGGAAAATGCTGGCGCAGCAAGTCCACTGCCGCCAGAGCTTCGAGCGTGGGGATATCCCCGGCGCAGGCGATGACGACGTCCGGCTCCGCTCCCTGGTCGTTGCTGGCCCAGTCCCAGATGCCGATTCCCGCCGTGCAGTGCTGGATCGCGGACTGCATGTTCAGATATTGCAGGGCGGGCTGTTTCCCGGCCACGATCACGTTGACGTAATGCCGGCTGCGCAGGCAATGATCCGCGACGGAGAGAAGCGTGTTCGCATCGGGAGGCAAGTAGACGCGGACGATGTCGGCTTTCTTATTCACGACAAGATCGATGAAACCCGGATCCTGATGAGTAAAGCCGTTGTGATCCTGCCGCCACACGTGCGAGGTCAGCAAATAATTGAGAGAAGCAATCGGGCGCCGCCATGGAATTCCATTCGTGACTTTGAGCCACTTGGCATGCTGGTTGAACATGGAATCCACGATGTGAATGAACGCTTCATAGCACGAAAAGAAGCCGTGCCTTCCGGTGAGCAGGTATCCTTCGAGCCAGCCCTGGCACATGTGTTCGCTCAGCACTTCCATGACCCGGCCTTCGCAGGAAAGATGTTCGTCCGTGGGCAGCAAGGACTCCATCAGGATTTTATCCGTCGCTTCGTAGATGGCGTCCAGCCGGTTCGAGGCGGTCTCGTCCGGGCCGAACACGCGAAAGTTTTTTGCCTCTTTGTTCAATCGCATGACATCGCGCAGGAATTTTCCCAGTTCTCTCGTCGCTTCCGCGTTCCCAGTTCCCGGCTTGACGACTTGCACGGAATAGTCACGAAAGTCCGGCATCACCAGATCTTTCAGAAGCAGTCCGCCATTGGCATGGGGATTCGCGCCCATTCTGCGAGTCCCTTTGGGCGCCAGCGCGGCCAGCTCCGGAATCAGCTTTCCGCTGTGATCGAACAGCTCCTCCGCGCGGTAGCTCTTCATCCATTCTTCCAAAAGCCGCAAGTGGTCCGGCTCCGTGGCGAGTTCGGCGAGCGGCACCTGGTGCGCGCGCCAGGTGTCCTCGACGGGCTTTCCGTCCACGAATTTCGGTCCCGTCCATCCCTTGGGCGTGCGAAGAATGATCATCGGCCACAGAGGGCGTTCCGTGACTCCTTGCAGCCTGGCCTTGTGCTGGATCGAGCGTATCCCCGCGATCACAGTGTCAAGCGTCCCGGCCATGAGCTGGTGCATAACGCCTGGTTCGCGGCCCTCCACGAAATAGGGATCGTATCCATACCCCGCGAAGAGCTGAGCAAGCTCGCTATCGGGCATCCGGCCGAGGACGGTTGGGTTGGCGATTTTGTAGCCGTTCAAGTGCAGGATGGGGAGAACGGCGCCGTCGCGCGCGGGGTTCAGGAACTTGTTCGAATGCCAGCTCGCCGCAAGCGCTCCCGTTTCCGCTTCCCCATCGCCCACGACGCAGCAGACCAACAAGTCGGGGTTATCAAACGCCGCGCCGTTGGCATGGGCGATGGAGTAGCCCAGCTCCCCGCCCTCGTGGATCGAGCCGGGCGTCTCCGGCGCTACGTGGCTCGGAATCCCCCCGGGAAAGGAGAATTGCTTGAAGAGGCGCTGCATGCCTTCTTCGGACTGCTGGATGTTGGGATAGAATTCGCTGGAGGTGCCTTCGAGATACGTGTTCGCGACGAGTCCCGGCCCCCCATGGCCGGGCCCGGCGATGTAGATGGCGTTCAAATCAAATTTTTTGATCGCCCGGTTCATGTGGACGTAAATGAAATTCAAACCGGGCGTCGTGCCCCAGTGGCCCAGCAAGCGGGGCTTGATGTGATCGATCTTCAGCGGCTCGCGCAGGAGCGGATTCGCGAGCAGGTAGATCTGCCCGACGGAAAGATAGTTCGCCGCGCGCCAGTAGGCGTCCATCCTGGCCTGCTCTTCGTGCGAAAGGGGATTTTCCGATGTGACGACTTTGACGTTACCGGGGATATGTGTGACGGCCATTTGAATCTCCTTTTCCGGGCTTCCATGTGACCCTATGCGCTGAAAGTTACGCAGTGATTAAACGCTTCGACGTGGAAGCCAGCTCGGCCGGGAGGCCGCTGGGAGCTAGCGGACTTGCAATTCCGCAACAGGCGACGATGCCAGCGCCCACTTGATCAGGCCCGGCAGAAACGGACTGATGGAATCCGCGTGATTTGGCAAAAGGCGGATCGCGTAGCCGTGCAACCCGCTTCTTGCGGAAGGTTGAATAATAGCCTGAAACAGATAGGTACCCGCGGCATCCCGTTCCGAAAGCCGCATGGGCATCACCACGGGATCTTTGAGGTTGCCGTCCGCATCGACCAGGCCGGTGAGAACCTGGACGGCTACATCCTCCGGAGAGAGCGAGTTCAGCGTCACCTTTGCCGACACGAGAACCTCTTCGCCGAGACGAATTTCGGAAACGCCTTCGCCAACCGATTCTACACTCAATCGCGGCCATTCCGTTTCAACTTTTCTCAGCCACGCCGCGACCTCTTTTGCCCGTGCCGCGTTTGCCGCGCTTAAATTCTGGAATCGCCGGTGAGCCGTCACATAGGATTCGTCGGCGTATTGCATCGCCATCCGCTGCATGTTGAACTCAGGACAAAGCTTTACTATCGAGTTTTTCATGAGCGCAATCCATTTGCGCGGCAGGCCATCGGAGCGCCGATCGTAAAATGTGGGGACGATTTCATGCTCGAGGAGTTCATAGAGCGCTTCGGCCTCGCTTTGATCCTGCTGGTAGGGATCCTCGTAAGCTTCTCCGCCGCCTATGGCCCAGCCGACGTCTCCTCCGCTGTCCTTGCCCATCTGCCAGGCTTCGTCCCACCAGCCGTCCAGCGTGCTGACGTTTAGGACGCCGTTGGCGAGCGCCTTCATTCCGCTCGTACCGCTCGCCTCCAGGGGACGGAGCGGCGTATTGAGCCAGATATCGCACCCCTGGACCATATAGCGGGCGACGGACACATCGTAGTTTTCCAGGAAGACCAGCTTTCGGCGGAATTCCGGACGCTCCGCCAGATTGATGATGGTCTGAATCAATTGCTTACCCGCGTCATCCTGCGGATGGGCTTTTCCTGCATAGAGGATCTGAACCGGCCGGTCCGGATCGTTCAAGATCCCCGCCAGGCGATCAGGATCGCGCAACAAGAGCGTCGCCCTTTTGTAGGAAGCAAATCTGCGGCCAAAACCGATCGTCAACGCGTCCGGACTCAGCACCTCATCGGCATATTCGACGGCTGACTTGGGAGCGCCGCGAGAAAGCAGTTGAGCGCGCAGCCTGCGCCGCGCGTAGCCCACCAGGCGTTCCCTGCGCCTCTCGTGCGTTCTCCACAATTCCCCGGCCGGAATGGATTCGGTGCGTTGCCATAGTTTTGCGTCGGCGGGCTCTTCGCGCCATTTGGGGCCGAGGTAGCGGTCGTAAAGCTGATTCATTTCGAGAGAAACCCAACTTCGGAAGTGCACGCCGTTGGTGACGTGACCGATGGGAACTTCCAGCTCGGGGACATCTTTCCAAACGCGATTCCACATCTGACGCGATACTGCGCCGTGCAGCTTGCTCACACCATTGCTATGGGAAGCGAGGCGCAGGGCGAGAACCGTCATGCAAAAATCTTCGGACTCGTTTGCCGGATCCTGGCGGCCGAGACCTAAAAACTCGGACCGGCTGATCCCCAGCAGCCTCATGAATTCCGAGAAATAGCGATCCATCAAAGACGATTGGTAGTAGTCGTGTCCGGCCGCCACCGGCGTATGCGTCGTGAAGACCAGGCTGGCCGAAGCCAGAATGCGTGCTTCGGAAAAAGTCAATTTCCCGTTTTCCATCAGGCGAAGAACGCGTTCGATGCCCAGGAAAGCGGAATGGCCTTCGTTCATGTGATACACGGTCGGCTTCATGCCGAGCGCTTCCAGGGCTCGATATCCGCCGATCCCCAGGAGAATTTCCTGCCGAATACGCATTTCCAAATCTCCGCCGTAGAGCTGCGCGGTAATCCTGCGGTGTTCAGGCCGGTTGGACGGCAGATTCGCGTCCAGCAAAAAAAGCTGAATTCTTCCGACATTCACGTGCCAAACCTGCGCGTCCGCTTTTCCATCCGGCAAGTCGATCGACACTTTCACGTTTGGAATGAGCTCAATCGGCCACGTGTGGAAGTCATTGTCTTCAAATGCTTCCTGCTGCCAGCCGGCGGCATTGAGGTATTGCCGGAAGTACCCTTGCTGATAGAGAAGTCCGACACCCACGAGCGGAAGGCCCAGATCGCTGGAAGCTTTCAAGTGATCGCCGGCCAGCACGCCAAGTCCGCCGGCGAAAATGGAAAGGCACTCGGTAATTCCGAACTCGGCCGAAAAATAAGCCACAATCATGTCGTCTTCCTTGCCGTGATTTCGCCGGTACCAGGAGCCTTCTCCCGAAATGTAGGAATCCAATTTATCGACAACCCCCTTCATATGCGCCAGGAAGGAATCGTCCTTCGCCGCGGCCTCGAGGACGGATTGTTGAACGCTTCCCAGGACCAGGACTGGATTGCGGTTGCACGCCTCCCAAAGGTCCCGGTCAAGCCTGCGAAACAGATCGATTTCCGCGTGGTCCCAGCTCCACCGCAAGTTGTAGGCAAGGCGCACCAGCGGTTGCAAAGGCGACGGAAGTGACGGCCGGACGTTAAATGTACGGATGGATTTCATTGGAAGTCCTTTCGCAATTCGAGATTGGAACCAAGGAAACTGCAAGCCTTCACGGCTTCGCGGCCGTGGACAAGCTTGCTCTCCCGTGAATCACAATTCGAGACAAGTTCGACACCAATAATTAGTCGTTCAAAGCGGAGGGAGGGGATCTTCGGCGTCCAGCTATCCCAAGGAAAAAGCGAGGTCGGAAGCCAATTAGGCCGGGGGAACGGCCGCTTGTCTAAATCTCAAATCAAGAATCGCATGGACTGCAATCGATCGAGCGCAATTCTCAATTCAGCTACCGTCCCTAATGTTCGGCTCACAATGCAAATCTGTCAACAATGGAAAATTTTCAAGCTTCCGATGATGGAACAACGTCCAGCAACGCGACTCCCCGTCATTTCAATAGTAGGAGTGTGCGCGCGGCCCGTGCCGCCCAAATTTTCGAGTGAGAGAAATCCATGGAATTGCTCACCCGGTCGCTGCCATACCCAAATGCATTGAACGGGGACATTGGCATGTGTATAGTCGCTACCTAACGGTGAAACTGGGCCCGGTTACCAATCGTAGAGCGAGGAGAGGCCATGAGATCCATCAGCAAGCTTGCGGCGTCTGTGAGTTTTCTAATTCTTTTTTCTTCCTGCGCCTTTGCCGCGACCGTCACCGGCACGGTGAAAGGGCCGGACGGCGCGCCCTTTGAAGGAGCGTTCGTTCAGGCCGTCAACGCGAAGACAAAAATAAGCGTCAGCGTGTTATCCGACAAGCAGGGACGCTACCGCGTGGAGAACTTGCCGGCCGGGGAATATCAAGTGCGGGTGCGAGCGGTTGGCTTTACGACGGAACCGCACAGCGCTGTGAGCCTCGCCGCGGACCAGAATATTTCGTTTGAATTTGCGTTGAAACAAGGGACGGTGCGCTGGAGCGACCTGAATCTCTATCAAGGCAAGCAGCTCATGCCGGATGGAAAAGGGAAAGACGTTCTTTCGACCAACTGTTTTGTCTGCCACGGTTTTCAAACCAGGATGGCTGCCGTACGCCGCGACGAGGATGGCTGGCGCGACCGCGTCGACTACATGCGGGACGCCATGGCGTTTCAATTGTCCGAGAGATTTAACGACGAAAAGGCGAACCAGGTCATCTCGTATTTGAATACAGTGTTTGGCGAAGACTCAACCGTCCCGCGAAGTCCTGCGGAACTTCCGGCGTATAAGGGGACCGTGCGGCCGTTCAGCGACGACGCCATGAATATCGTCTACGTCGAATATGACGTGTCCGGTTCCAAAGGCCTGCCCTGGAGCGCCTCTCCGGACAAGGACGGAAATTTCTGGATCCCGTATTACGGGAGAGGAAACGAAGTCGCGAGACTCAATCCCAAGACCGGCGAACTCACTCGATTCCCATTGCCTTTTGATGAGACGGCGGGCGTTCATTCGGTCGTGCGCGGGCCCGATGGCATGGTCTATTTCACCGAGTTTGCGCTGGACAAGCTGGCGAAATTGGATCCGGCAACGGGAAAGATTGCGGAATTTCAAGACTCTGTCGTCGTACCCGGGGAGCGGTCGGACAAGCATACGGTCCGTGTCGATGCGAAAGGAAATTTGTGGTCTTCCGGCAGCCCACTCAGTAAATACGACCAGGAGACGGGCAAGTACACTCACTTCATGGAAGTGCCGTCATCCTACGGCATCACCTTCGATAAAGACGGCAATGTGTGGTTTTGCGTGCTGAAAAAAGACGGAAAAATCGGCAGGATTGACGCGAAAACGGAAAAAGTGACGCAGTGGTCTCCGCCGACGCAGGGCACGCCGCAACGGCTGGCGATCGATTCCGACGGGATCGTGTGGTTCGGCGAACGCACGGGAAACAAAATCGGGCGGTTCGATCCGAAGACGGAAACGTTCAAGGAGTACCCATTGCCCGGCCCGGCCGCGACGCCCTACGCGATTATCGTTGGTAAGGACAACGGCATCTGGTACGCCTCAACGGATCAGGATTTGATCGGACGCTTGGATCCGAATACGGGAAAAGTGATCGAGTATCCATTCCCTCATTCCGAGGCCATGATGCGCGAATTTTTCCTCGACGCTCAGGGGCGGATCTGGTTCGCTACTCCGACGAATAACAGGGTGGGATATTTCTACCTCACCAGTGCAAACGAGCGCGCGAGTAAATGAGGGCCGAAGAGTGAAGCACGGCTCTTGACGAGGAGCACCCGCCACCGGCACCGGCAGCAGAGGTCATTAGCACAAAGCTCTGGGGCAAACCTCCGGAGACAAAAGTTCCGATTCATCCACTCTATTTTTTACTTCCCCTCTTCAGACCTTGAAACGCGGCACCAACTGCAGCGCGTTCTCTCGCTGGATTTTGCGGAGATCACCGGCGGAAATATCGAATTTGTTCATCGCCGTCGCGATTTTTTCGATCGTCCAAAACGGAATATCCGATCCAAACAAAATGTGCTCCTTGGGAATTACATTGAACAACGCCAACATGGCGGTGGGATTGACCGCGACGCTGGCGATATCGTAGTAGAGTTTTTGCAATTCATGCTCGAACCCGTTTGGAATCGTGGCCGCGCGCTCTTCCGGCGTCAGGGCGCCGCCGGCGAGGCGTGACAGCAGCATCAGAATTGTTCCTCCTCCGTGTGAAAAAATAAATCGAATGTCCGGGCAGCGCAGGAGCGTTCCACTGTACACGAGGTCGGTAATCGTTCTGGTCGTATCCGTGGGAAACTCGATCGACGTTATATTCACGCGAGGAATAGGGTCGCCGCAGCAGGAGACCGTGGGGTGGACGAAAACGACGGCTTTCCGGCGATTGAGTTCATCCATAACGGGCGCATAATTGGGATGGCCAAGCAATTTCCCATGGTCGTAGCTTGACAACAGGCCGATCCCATCCAGCTTCAGGACGTCAAACACGTGTTCGATTTCGCGAAGGCTCCCCTCCGCGTCCGGCAACGGAATCGCGCCCCACATTCCGAAACGCCCGGGATAATCCTTGGCGAGTTGCGCGCCGTATTCGTTGACGTCTCGCGCATTCCTGCGC
>DATNIO010000102.1:0-3071 GCA_035604385.1 Verrucomicrobiia bacterium
GCCGAAAGGTTTCCGGCGGGAATTGCGGGAGGAGCCACAGGCGCGGGCGTAGCCGAAAGTGCGATTAGAGTTTCGCTATCGCCGGCGCGTCCGCCGATATCCGGAGCTGCTGCGTTCGTTTCCGTTTTTTGCGGGGCCGCGCGCGGCGCAGACATTGGATTCACCGGAAGCACCGGCTTTGCCGGGGCCTGCGAGGACGAAGCAATGTTGATCGCGCCCGCCTGTTTTTCCAGCGCCGCAATTTCAGGCGCGGCGGCATTCGAGGCCGCGAGCGAGGCGCGAGTCCTCGGCCGCAAGGACGTTAGCTCCGCTGCGGTGAGTTGCAGCTTCGGGCGCTCCGGCTGCGAACCGGCGAGTTGCACGATGTTGGGAAGCGCCGGCAAAATTTTGGGCGGCTCCTGCGGCGCTTTTGGCTGAATCAGGGTCTGCCGGGGATGCGTAGGACGCAATGGCTCGGAGAGAATGGTTTGCCGCGGATGGAACGCATCGGCGCCGCGTTGAGGGAGGGACTTCGACGCCTCTTTCCGAACGGCGGCTCGGCGCGCGCGCATTGGCGGCAAGATCGCCGGGAAATCCTTCGCCGGACCATACCAGGTGATCTCCGTCGGAGTCGCTGCGGAAACCGTGCGCGTCGGCTGAATATTCCAGATGGGAGGCGGAAACAGGATCAGGAGCGCCTGTAAAACAATCGCCAGCGCGAATGCGTACTTCGGGAATCTCTGGTCAATCCAACAATCCCGAAAATATGGATCGCCGAGAAATTTTCTTGGCGGTGACGGACCCCCAAGCAACGCGATCAGGCTGGAGACGAACTCTTTGAGAGTTGCTGTCTTTACTAGCGCAAGCTGCGGAGCAGGCAACTCCGGCGAAGAGTCGAACGAAATAGCTAAACCCGCCCTCACATGCAAATGAGCGATCTCAAGCAAACGGAATGGCCCCCGGCGAAATTATACGCCATCCGAAGTTATTTCTCGTGGGCTCCTCCGCGCAAACCAAATTGAGTTGGAGGGTGTGAGTTTTTGGTAGGTCAGCCACTCTTGGCTGTCCTCTGTGGTGAGACTGCCAGGGACAGCCAAGAGTGGCTGTCCTACTTGCAAACGAATGCCTTGCCGTTCGACACTTGATTTGCCACGATAGGGTCCTCAACGACCTCCCGGACTCAAATGCCGCTCTTCGCATGCCGGAGAATGTGAGTTGCCATGGCTACCCCTTCTTCCCCAGAAACAAAATCCAGCGGGTTCCCTCTTTGGGCGAAAATTCTTTTGGGGCTTTTTGTTGTCCTGCTCCTTGTCGTGCTGGCCGTGCCTTATTTCCTGAATGTCGATCGCTATCGCGACACGATCGCCGACGCCCTCGCGAAACAGACCGGACGGAAAGTCACGCTCGGCCCGATTCACGCGCGGTTGTTTCCGGGGGCCGGCGTAACCGTCTCGGACCTGCACATCGGCAACCCGTCCGGCTTTCCCACCGGCGATCTATTGGGCGCCGACGAAATCGGGGTGAATGTGGCGCTCGCTCCGCTGCTGCATGGGACCATCCATGTCAACTCGGTGGACATTGTGCGCCCGAAGCTGACGCTCCTCACGGACAGCAGCGGAAAAAATAATTACACCTTCGCGGCATCGGATCCATCGGTGGCGCCGGCAAAATCCGGCGATTCATCCTCCAGCATGACGCTGGACCAAATCGACAGCATCAATCTGACCGGCGCCGAAATCGTGGTGGGCAGCGTAATAAAGGGCCTCGCCGCCCCGCTCGCCGATACCAAAGGCATCAACGTCACGCTCCATAATTTCGCCATCAGCCCGATGCGCATGCACGACTGGCAGGCGGAATCGAATCTCTCCAGCGTGACGCTCGCGCTGAGCGGCTGGAAGGACCCCATCGCGTTTCACACCGGTAAGTTCACCTTGTCAGGCGGAAAACTCGACGCGCAATTTGTTGCGGACCTCGCCACAGCCGCCGACATCAAAGGGACCCTGACCGTGCCCGATTTCGAGCATCCCCAGGTGAATTTTGAAATGAGTTCCTCGCAGCTCGACATCGATAAATTGATTGCGGTGGCGGGCAGCGGCCCAAGCGGCCCGGGTGGCTCGGCCGACCCGAGCGGGCCAAGCAGCCCCGCCCCCGCGCCGCAGAAGCCCGCGCCAAACGCGCCCACGAAGCCCACGGCGAAAACTCCCGCGAAGCCCGCAGCGAATGCGCCTGCTCCCACACCCGCGGCAAAGAGCGAACTCGTCGCGCGGGGACACATCAACATCGAGAAGATCACGACGAAGCCGTACGCCGTGGGCCCCGCGAACGTCGAGATTCGCGTGTACACCGATCGCGCGGAACTGTGGCCGATTTCCATCGGCATGTACGGCGGCACGCTGCAAATTTCCGCGCGTGTGGATCGCGTGACCGACCCGGCGCGCTTCACCGCGAACGTGCAGTTGCGCAATCTGGATGTCGCCAAGGTGCTCGAAGTTTCTCCCTCGGCGCGCGGGAAAATGGGCGGCACGGGAGAACTCGACCTGCCGCAACTTGGCGGCTCCCTGAGCGATGCCTGGAAAAAAACGCTGACCGGAACGGGCAAGTTTGCCGTGCGCAATGGACATTTGCCGGGAGTGAATCTTGCGGGCGCCGCGGAATCCGTCATGAAAATGGCGGGCGTCGGCGGCGACACGCCGTTTACCGTTCTCGAAGGCGACATCACGATCGCCGACCAGCGCGTCACCAGCAAACAGATTCATTTGGATTCTTCCGCCGGCATCGTGGACCTGCGCGGCAGCCTGGGGCTCGACAGCACGATGGACTATCAAGGCTCGGTCACCGTGAATCCCGCGGGTGCCCTGGGCTCGGGCAAAGTGGGCAGCGTCGTGGGCGGGCTGATCGGCAGCCGCGTTGGAAAAATCACGGTGCCGTTCGCGCTCGCAGGAACGATCGAGAGCCCGAAAGTGACGCCGGGCAAGGGCGTCCCGAGTTTCGGCGCGCCGTCCACCGCATCGGGTTCGTCGCCTTCGGCCGCGCCTGTCGGACAGCCGCCCTCGGTGCAGGACGACGTGAACACACTGAAAAACTTGTTCAAG
>DATNIO010000103.1:0-9153 GCA_035604385.1 Verrucomicrobiia bacterium
GGATCAGCTTTCTTCCTTCGGCGAGGCGATGGAGGTCGTATCCGATCCCCGCGCGGGTCATTGGCCCGCGCGCTCCTGGCGGAGATAGAATTCGGCAAGCTCCATGTCGCCCGGGCGAGTGATTTTCAGGTTGCGCTCGGAGCCGACGACGACGTGAACGTCGCGTCCGATGCGTTCGACAAGGCCCGCTTCATCCGAAGCCGTCACACCGTCCTGGCGCGCGCGCCCGAACGCTTCGAGAAGCAAGGAAGAGCGGAACACTTGCGGAGTCTGCGCCAGGACCACTCGTTCGCGCGGAATCGTGGCCGTGATGAGCGCAACGTCGTTCGGCAGGCTCGCGCGCTTCACTTCCTTCACTGTGTCCATCGCCGGAATTCCAAGGATCGCCGCGTCGCAGGCGTCTGCCTCCGCAATCACGCGCTCGATCTGGCTGAGGGTTACGAGGGGCCGGACCGCGTCGTGCACCAGAATCAAGTCGGCCTCGGAGGGAACTTCCGCGAGCGCATTGGCGACGGAATCCTGACGCGAATCGCCTCCACGAACCACGTGAACCGGCCGGCCAAGATTTTCCGCCTCGACGCTGGCCGCCACGGAATCGATTTCCTCGGCTCGCGTCGCGATGACGAAATCCGTGATTGCAGGGCAGGCCGCGAGGCGCCGCAGCGTGAAGAGCAGCACGGGCACGCCGTCGAGCATGAGAAACTGCTTTGGCGTGTCAGCGCCCATTCGAGTCCCTAGCCCTGCGGCGGGCAGGATGGCGGTTACGCGGTTCATCGTGACCTCGGTGATGGAGCGGAAAAGCTTACACTAAATGGAGACAGTTATAAACTAAGCTATCCACAGGCCCCTCTTTTCCTCCTCGCATCACAAAAATAGAACCAAACGAGAGATTTCTTCGATTTGACGGTCTGAGGCCCACACGCTACTCTGCCTGTACGCTGACCTGTAACCGGTTCGCTGAGCGCTGCCCGAGGAACTTAATCTTTCTAGGTCTTATTAAGGAGATCCACCAGAAACCATGACGAAATACAAACTCGAATACATCTGGCTTGACGGCAAAAAGCCCGTTCCTGATCTGCGCGGCAAAACTCTGATCAAGACATTTGAAAAGCCGCCAACCCTCGGTGATCTGCCCAAATGGGGTTTTGACGGCAGTTCCACCATGCAGGCTGAGGGGCATAGCTCTGACTGCGTTCTGAAACCAGTGGCTCTGTATCCTGATGCAAGCCGCAAGGATGCCTTCATTGTAATGAACGAGGTTTATCACGCGGACGGAACCCCGCATACCACGAACATGCGCGCTACGATCGAGAACGATCCGGACTTGTGGATTGGTCTGGAGCAGGAATACTTCCTCTTCAAAGACGGGCGTCCTCTCGGCTTCCCGGAAAACGGCTACCCCAGCACCCCGCAGGGCCCCTATTACTGCGGCGTCGGCTACAAGTACATGGGCAGTCTGGCCCGCAAAATCGTCGACGAACACCTGGAACTTTGTCATGCGGCAGGTATCAATCATGAAGGCATCAACGCGGAAGTCGCCAAGGGCCAGTGGGAATTCCAGATCTTCGCCAAAGGCTCCGCCAAAGCCGCGGATGACACTTGGACCGCTCGCTACTTGATGCTGCGTCTCTGCGAGAAATACGAAGTGGATATGGTACTGCATTGTAAGCCCATCAAGGGTGATTGGAATGGATCGGGCATGCACTGCAACTTCTCGACGAAGTTTATGCGCGAAACGGGCGGCAAGGAATATTTTGAAGCCCTCATGACTGCGTTCCAGAAACACATCCCCGACCATATCGCTGTGTATGGCCCGGACAACCATTTGCGCTTGACCGGTCTGCACGAAACGCAAGCCATTGACAAGTTCAGCTACGGTCTCTCGGATCGCGGCGCTTCGATCCGGATGCCTATTCACTTCATCAAGGACGGTTACAAGGGTTATCTGGAAGATCGCCGTCCGAACTCGGAAGGGGATCCCTACCAGATCGTTTCCCGCATTCTGAAGACGATCAACAGCGTCCCCAAGCCGGCCATGGCTAACGCATAGCTGGATGAGCGAGTTAGACGGAGGATAGGGCGCCGCAGTGGTGCGAACTGCGGCGCCGCATCCACAAGAACTAACAGCATCGCGCAAGCAACAAAACGCCCCGGTTGCCGGGGCGTTTTGTTTTTGTGTTTAAACTGGGGGACGACCGCGGGGGTTCAATTCATTCCGAGTGCGAAGGTGTATATTACCGAATCGAGTTGGGCGACAAGAGTTCGAGTCCGATGACATTGGTGCTCCTCCCTGGACTAGATGGGACCGGCAATCTTTTTGCGTCTCTGATCCCGGAATTGCCACGAACTCTGAATGTGATTACCGCCGCATATCCGCCCGAGCGATTTCTTCCTTATCCTGAACTTGTCTCTTGGCTGGGTAAGCTAGCTCCGAGGGACGGCCCCTTTGCGATCCTGGGCGAATCCTATGGATCTACACTAGCTGTCAAATTTGCTGCCACACACCCATCCAACCTCACTGGAGTCATCCTCTGCGCTGGATTCATATCTAATCCCGTGCGAAAGTGGGGGCCGCTACCCAAACTGTTGGCACGTCCGCTGTTTTTTCGATTCCGCCCGCCTGATTTTGTACGCGAATATTTCATCCTGGGCTCACGAGCACCCGAGAGTTTGAGACTTGCCGTGCGGCGCACCGTGCGCTCCGTAAACACCGAAGTCCTCGCAAAGCGGGCGCGGGCCGTCATAGACTGCGATGCAAGAGACGAAATCCGCAAAGTAGAAGTGCCACTGCTTTATTTGCAGGCCACGGAAGACCGGTTGGTGGGAAGAGAGTGCTTGGACGAGATCAAGCGCTTTCACCCGGAAACCATCTCGATTTCCTTTCGTGCACCCCACCTTTTATTGCAACGGGAGCCGCACGCATCTGCGCGGGCAATCACTCAATTCCTTGACGCGGAATGCCGGCGGACAGGTTTAGGGGCGGAATCCTCCCCCATCACACCTGAATCCTGATTTATTTTGCGGCCAGTATCCGCTCGGGGTCGACGCGCACGACAACGTACGTAATCGATCCCTCGATCGCGCTAAACCAATGCGGCACACCCGCGGGAATCACGACCACGTCGCCCGCTTTTATCCGGCGGCTCACACCGCCCTGGATGGAGGTGCCGCTTGCGCCGGGGCCATCTTCCAGCCTGACGGAGATGGCGTCAGCAGGTCGCGGCTTCGCATTGACCATGGTGCCCCCGGTCACCAGCGTCGCTGCGCCATCGGTCACGTGATAAATTTCCGTCACCTTGTAGTGCACGGCGACGACGCCGGGCGGCGTCTGCGGCCGGTGGATTACGCCGACGGCAACGTTGTATCCTCCGGCGTCCACCACGCGAATATTCGGCAGGGGATTCGTCGCTGAATTGGGCGCTGCGGTCAGATTGGCTTGGATGTCCGCAGCGCTGACGTAGGTGGCGGGAAGAGAGCTTGTGGACGAAGCCGGATTTTGGGGGGCAGCCACGTCTGGGGCTGCAGCAGAAAGCACAAATAGAAATGCGAGAAGTCCCAACATTACTTTCATCGCCAACTCCTTTTTTTGCGACTAAATTTACAATTCGGAATTTTCGTTTTGGCCGCGCAACTGACCGATACCATATACCTCGCCACCTATGTGGCAACAGCCAAATCTTTGTAGGGCACGGTTTCAACCGTGCCGTAAGGTATGCAGAATAAATACGGCTTTAGCCACTGGCCTGTTGGAATGCGAGCTGCAAAGCACGCTCTTCAGCCTGTGGTCCAAGTGGCGGGAACACATTTGGAAACCCACAGGCTGAAGCCTGTGCTACTGGTTCGCTACGCGGACTGAATCCCGTCCAGCGCAGCTTTCACGCGAACTGGTGTGAGCGGCGCTTGGCGGACGCGCGCGCCTGTGGCATCGAAGATCGCGTTGGCGATGGCTGCGGCGGTGGCGCGGCTCGAAGGCTCTCCCGCGCCGCTTGATGGAAGTTCAGGATGGTTGATCAGAACGATCTCCACGCGATCCGGGACATCGGATGCGCGGGCGACTGGATAAGTGATCCAATCCACGCTGGTTACGTTGCTTCGGTCAAACGTCACTTCTTCCTTCAGGCTGCGACCGAGCGATTGGATCAGATTGGCCTCGATCGTGGTCCGAAGCGCCTCGGGATTGATGATCAAGCCGCAATCGTGAGCGCAAACGAAGCGCGTCACGCGAACCGCTCCGGTTTTGCGATTGACTTCCACTTCGGCCACTGTCCCAACGTAGGTGCCGTTGCGCGTGCTGAGGCCGACCCCGCGGCCTGTGGCAATGTCGCCGCCAGCCGCGCCCTTCTTTGGAGATGGGCGAGTGTCCCAACCGGCTTTTTGAGCTGCAGCAGCCAAGACGGCTTTCGCGCGCGGGTCTTCCAGATGCTTGAGGCGGAATTCGATTGGATCGGCGCCGGCTGCGGCGGCGATTTCGTCGATGAAGGATTCGACGGCGAACGAAGTGGCCGGCCCTTCCGGGTCGCGCAAATGAGTGGTGCGGAGCGGCGACGCGCTGTCATAAAACGCGGGAATGACGTGCGCCGTGGCGAGAATACTTTGAAACGCGTACGGCGGCGATTCCACGCCCCATTGCGCGAATTCATCGACCCCCGTCGTATTGGGGATTCCGGTTAGTTGGCCTCCCAGATAATTTCCCGCGTCGCCCGGACGAAAATGCGTCTCGCCACCGGAAAACGCCCGTGAAGTAAATTGCACCGAAGTGGCTTCGCCCTGTGCGTCGAGCGCCGCGGCCAGATCGCAGACGACCGCGGGGCCCTTGGTGCCCCACGCCGTCATGTCTTCGCGCATCCACTGGACGCGCACGGGCTTCCCGGCGGCCTCGGAAAGCAGCACGGCATCGGCGGCCGCGTCTTCAAAGCCGGGGCGGCCGTACGAACCGGCATCTTCCACCCAGACCACGCGCACCGTATCGATTGGAACGCGCAGCAACTCCGCAAAGCCCTTCTGCAAATCGTGCGGCTTCTGGCCGCCGGACCAGACCGTGGTGATGCCGTCCGTGTGAACGTCGGCGACGGCGCAGCCCGGACCCATCGTGGCGTGCGACTGGAACGGAAACTCGTAGCTCGCTTCCACTTTTTTCGCGGCGTTCGACAGCGCCGCGGCGGCATCTCCGCGTTTCAGGGTTTCCTTGCTTGCTTTCGGCGGCGCCGAGCGCATGTACGCATACAAATCTTTTTGCTCGGGGAACGCCTGCTTTGGCGCGGTCCAGGTGACCTTGACGGTTTTGGAGGCCTGGATGGCGGCCCATTCATTTTCCGCGACTACGCCGACGAAATTCCCCTTCACAATTGTTTTTACGAATCCGGGTATCGCCTTTGCGGACGATTCATCCACGCTCACAAACGTCGCGCCCACTCCTGAAGGCCGGATCACGCGGCCATGCAGCATGCCAGGAACGCGGACGTCGGTGACGTACTTGAAATGGCCCAGAATTTTGGGCGGAAGATCCTCGCGCGGCACCGGCCTTCCCACAATCGTGTACGCGGAAGGATCCTTCGGTTTACCCGAACCCACGACATTCAGCGAAAATCCGTCGCCTGAAACCTTCAGCGCATCGTTCAGGTCGCCCGCGCCTGCGAGCTCCGCGTACGAAACGCTCCTTGATGCATCGCCCTTCGCGCTGCCCTTCACATGCACGATGCCGTCGATCACTTCGAGTTCATCGGCGGGAACGCCGAGACGCCGCGAAGCCAATTCCGTGAGCAGATAGCGCGCGTTCGCCGCGGCGTTGCGCAACGGCTTCGAGCCCAGCATGATGGACGTGCTGCCTCCCACGCCGCCCTGATTGGCCGTCGATGCGGTGTCGCCCATGACCAGGACGACGCGATCGACGGGAACATCCAATTCCTCGGCGACGATTTGCGCGTAGGCCGTTCCCACTCCCATTCCAATTTCCGGTTTGCCGGTGAAGACGTGGACTAGCCCTTCCTTGTCGATACGCAGCCACGAATCCAGGCGGCTGGGAGAAGGGGCGGCAATCGTCTCGGGCGATGCCGCTGCCAAAACGCGCGGGAGCACGGCGGAATCCGCCAGGCTGAAACCGATGAGCAGGCCTCCGGCGTCCTTCACAAATTCTCTTCGTGACACAGCGATTTTGGGAGCCATGGTCTTATGCGCTCCTTTTCGCGGATTGCGACGCCCGGCGGACCGCGGCGAAAATGCCGACGTGGCTTCCGCAGCGGCACACTAAACTTTCAAATGCATTCCGCATTTCGGCATCGCTGGGGGACGGATTCTTGTCGAGCAGCGCTTTCGTTGTCATCACCCAGCCGTTCAGGCAGTAGCCACACTGGAAAGTCTGTTCCGCGATGAACGCGGCCTGCACGGGATGCGGCTTCCCCGCGGTTTCCAGGCCCTCGAGCGTGACAATATCCTTGCCGATCACGTTCGTAACGGTCAATTGGCACGACCGCACCGCGAGATTGTCCACCAGCACCGTACACGCGCCGCATTGCCCGACACCGCAGCCAAAGCGCGGATTATTCAATTCCAGATCGTCACGAAGGACATATAGGAGGGGACATTTCGGGTCGACGTCTACCTTGCGCACCCGGCCATTTACTTTCAAGGAGGCAACGCTCATAAACACCTCACAACTCCGAATTATACATCTGGATTTTGAGGACGCATAAAAACTGGGAAAATCTATTTTGGGATGGCGGGAGGTTGAGCGGGCCCCAGCGATTGTTCTCTGATGCTGAAACCGCTGATCCGCAGCGCCATCATCTGTGCCGCGAAGTTCAGGATTCGGTCCGCCGCGGCTTGCGGCTTGAGACCGCGCGAGTGGATGTTTGAGATGAGATTCCGGTTCGCATCGGTATGAGTCGTGCCGGGCCGGTAAGCCATGTAGGCCGACATGCTCTCCGCGGTGGCAAGACCTGGCCGCTCGCCGATCAGCAGGACTGCGACCTTTGGTGCTAGCAACTCGCCGATTTCATTCAGAATACCGACGCGGCAGTGGCGAATCACAAACGGATTGCCAATGGTCCAGCCGCGCGCGCGGGCTCCTTCGTGAAGCAACGGCAACAGCGAAGGAACTTGCGCGGCGACTGCTGTAACCGAGAGGCCGTCGCCAATCGCGAATTGAATGTCGTTCCCGCGCGAACATCGTTTTGACAATTCCTTTCGCGAAGTTTCATTCAAGCGGCGTCCCAGGTCCGGCTGCAGGAGATATTCTTCCTTGGAATGCGCCTCGGTGCAGACCTCGAACAGATTCCATTGCTTGAGGAACGCTGCGCCGAAGACAACTCCCAAATCCAGCTCCGCCCGGACGGCGTCCCGCGCGGCGGCGTGCGCTTCGCGCAATTCCAATTGAGTGGAGGTGCGATACGCGGCACCCGAGCGGCCAACGAGAATGCGGGCCGGCGTGCGTTCCCGAATTTTGCGCAAGACATCGGGGAAATCGGCAACGAGGAATGAATCGGCGTCGCGCATTTAGACAATTTCCCCCAGGGAAGATTCCAGCCCTTGCATCAGCTCGCGTCGCGCGGAGGCATCGAGCAGCGCGGGCTCCGTATCCCGGAAAATTCCCTTCGCCTGGAGCCAGCTCAAAAATTCGGGGGCGGGACGCAAATGGAAAAGTTTTCTTGCGGCGAGCGCGTCATGGTAGCTGGTGGATTGATAATTCAGCATCACATCATCCGAGCACGGAACGCCCATGAAATAATTGCAGCCTGCGGCGGCAAGCAGCACCAAAAGATTGTCCGCGGAATTTTGATCGGCCGCCGCGTGATTCGTGTAGCAAACATCGCAGCCCATCGGGAGTCCCAGCAGCTTGCCCATGAAATGATCTTCCAGGCCGGCGCGAATGATTTGCCGCTCGTCGTAAAGATATTCAGGGCCGATGAAGCCCACGACGCTATTCACGAGGAAGGGATGGAACACGCGAGCGACGCCATACGCGCGCGCTTCGAGAGTGAGCTGATCGACCCCGTGGTGCGCCTCCGCCGAGAGAGCGCTCCCCTGGCCGGTCTCGAAATACATCACGTTCGTGCCCTTCCAGGGAACGTCGCGTTGCGCATGATGTTCGAGGACTTGCTCGCGCCCCGCGCGCAGCATCTGCAGCGTAACCCCAAAACTGCGGTTGGCCGCCTCCGTCCCGGCAATGGACTGGAAGAGGAGATCCACCGGCGCGCCGCGTCTCATCGCTTCCAACTGCGTCGTAATATGCGCGAGGCAGCACGATTGCGTCGGGACGCCATAGGCATCGATCAACCGGGCGAGAGCGCCGAGAATTGCGGCGACCGTTTCCACCGAATCCGATGCCGGGTTCACTCCGATGACCGCGTCGCCGCATCCGAAGAGGAGTCCTTCAAATGCGGCGAGCAATATTCCACCAATGTCATCCACGGGATGATTTGGCTGCGTGCGGATTCCCAGAACTCCCCGCTCACCCATCGTGTTCCTGCAATATGTCACATTTCGGATTTTGGCCGCGGCGAGGATGAGGTCCTTGTTGCTCATGATTTTGGCTACGGCCGCCGCGATTTCGGGAACGATCGCCCACTGGAGCTGTTTCAATTGTTCCTCGCCCGTGGCGTCGTCGAGAATCAATTCCCGGAATTCACCCACGGTCATGCTCTGGATTCGTTGGAACCGCTCCGCGTCGTAGGATTCCAGGAGCAGGCGGCTGACTTCGTCGCGGGAAGGATCGATCAGAGGCTGGCGGACGATGTCCCCGAGGGAGACGTCGGCGAGCTTGCGTTTCGCGGCTACACGTTCGCGCTCCGAGCGCGCGGCGAGTCGCGCCAATTGATCGCCGGATTTTTCCTCGTTGGCCTTGGCCAGCAAGTCGCGCAAGTCACGAAATACAAATTGCTCAGGCATGGATTTCCCAAAGGCGAATCGGGTACAACGTAGAAAGTAGCATCAATCGCAAAGGCGAGAAAGGTCGAGGGATCCATCCCGCCGGATTCGATCCCAAGCGGGTTTGCACGGATCACAGGCCACGAATCACTAGAAGCCATCTGGCTCTGTTGACATCCTCGTTACGACAATGAAAATTCGAGATACCCGATCCTTTGAAAATGTTGTTTGCTATCGAGGCAGGAGGTGCGATGGCCGAAGTCGGACTCCTGCCGTTTGCTCGCGTCGCCC
>DATNIO010000104.1:0-4806 GCA_035604385.1 Verrucomicrobiia bacterium
GGCAGTGGCCGTCACCGACCACGGAAATCTATTCGCGGCGGAATCGTTCTACCACGCGGCCAAGACGCGGGGCGTGAAGCCGATCATCGGCTGCGAAGTGTACGTCGCGAAGGGAAGCCGGCTCGATCGGGGCGAGACGCCGCAGCGCGATGCCGCCAATGGGCACGCGAATCCGACGGCGGGCGAGCCGGGCCAGCGCGGCATGAACCACCTTGTTTTGCTCTGCGAAAATGCGGAAGGCTACAGGAATCTGATTAAGCTCGTTTCCGCGGGATACCTGGAAGGGTTTTATTACAAGCCCAGAATCGATTACGACTTGCTGGCGAAGCACAGCCGCGGACTGATTGCTTTGTCGGCATGCTTGCGCGGCGCAGTCACCGAAAATCTGGTGGAAGAAAAGCCGGATCAGGCCCGCGAAGCCGCTTACCGCCTGCGCGACATTTTTGGGAAAGGGAACTTCTTCCTGGAGATTCAAGACCAGGGCCTGCCAATCGAAAAGCGCGTCAACCCTATGATTGTAGGACTTTCGCGCGAAACGGGAATTCCCCTCGTCGCCACAAACGATTGCCACTACCTGAAGCATAGCGACGCGCACGCACAGGAAGTGTTGCTCTGCATCCAGACGGGCAAGACGATGAGCGACACGCACCGCATGAAATTTGCCACCGACCAATTTTTCTTTAAGACCGCGGAAGAGATGGCGCAGGTGTTTGGCGAACTCCCCGAAGCGCTTGAACGCACGGTGGCGATTGCGGAGCGCTGCAACGTAAAGATCGACGCCATGCAGAATTCTTTTCCGGACTTCCAGGTTCCCGAAGGACACACCGTCGACACTTACTTCGAGGCTGTTTCCCGAGAAGGTTTTGCTTCTCGCGTGCCGATCCTCGAGGCGCGCGCCAAGGCCGGCATGCTCCGCAAAACGCTGGCCGAATATGAAGCGCGCCTGACCAATGAAATCCGGATGATCCAGAAGATGCGCTATGCGGGATATTTCCTGATCGTCTGGGATTTTATTCGTCACGCGCGGGCCCAGGGAATTCCCGTAGGGCCGGGGCGCGGGTCCGCGGCAGGGAGCCTGGTGAGTTACGCACTGCAGATCACGGACGTCGATCCGCTGCAATATGATTTGCTGTTCGAGCGTTTCCTCAATCCGGAACGCGTGTCCATGCCCGATATCGATATCGACTTTTGCATGCGTCGCCGCGGCGAAGTGATCGAGTACGTAACGGGAAAGTACGGCCGGTCGAACGTGGCGCAGATCATCACGTTTGGGACCATGGCGGCCAAGGCGGCGATCAAGGATGTGGGCCGCGCCATGGACTTGCCTTACGGAGAAGTGGATCGCATCGCAAAGCTGGTTCCAGCCCAGCTCAACATCACGCTGGATGAAGCTTTGAAGCAGACGCCGCAACTCAAGAGCCTGATCGAGGGCGACGCTCGCTATACGGACCTGATGGCCGTTGCCAAGCGCCTGGAAGGCCTCGCGCGGCACGCTTCCACGCACGCCGCGGGCGTCGTGATTTCGCCCGAGCCGCTTACCAACATCGTCCCGTTATACAAGTCGAACCGGGATGAAATCACGACGCAGTACGACATGAAGGGCCTGGAGCACATTGGCCTGCTCAAGATGGATTTCCTGGGCCTGACGACGCTCACTGTGCTGGACGACACCGAGCGCATGATCGAGCAGAATCGCGGCGCGCACATCGATCTGAGCACGCTGCCTCTGGATGACGAGGCAACCTACAAACTTTTCGCCCGCGGAGAAACGACGGCGATTTTTCAATTTGAGTCGCACGGCATGCGGGATATCCTGCGCCGATACCAGCCCACGCGCCTCGAAGATCTCACCGCACTCAACGCCCTGTACCGCCCCGGCCCGATCCAGGGCGGCATGATCGACGACTTCATCAATCGCAAGCACGGGAAAAAGAAAGTTACCTACGACCTGCCCGAACTGAAGGAAATTCTCGAAGAGACCTACGGCGTGATTCTGTATCAGGAACAAGTCATGCAGATCGCCAACCGCCTGGCCGGCTTTTCGCTTGGCGAAGCCGACATTCTGCGCCGCGCCATGGGCAAAAAGAATCACGCCGAAATGGCGGCGCAGCGGGAAAAATTCCTGGCCGGATGCGCCACGCGAAAAGTACCTGCGAAAAAGGCCGAGAAAATATTCGATCTGATGGCGGAATTCGCCGGCTACGGCTTCAACAAATCGCACTCGTGCGCCTACGCGCTGCTCGCCTACCAGACCGCCTATTTGAAAACGCATTATCCCGTCGAGTTCATGGCCGCGCTGCTCACCTCGGAAACGGGCAACACCGAAAAAGTAGTGAAGTACATCAACGAGGCGCGCGGAATGGGCATCACGGTCCTCCCGCCCGATGTCAATTCGAGCGATCTCGATTTCACGCCGGTTGGCGAAGCGATCCGCTTTGGACTCCGCGCCATCAAAAACGTTGGAGAAAACACGGTCAAGGGAATTCTCGACGCGCGCGCGGAACTCGGGCGCTTCACCTCGATCTACCAATTCTGCGATCACATCGACACGCGCCTCTTGAACAAACGCGTCCTCGAAAGCCTGATCAAATCGGGTGCGATGGATTCCCTCGGATCGCGGCGGTCGCAGATGTTCGCGGTCATTGACCGGGCTATGGGGCGCGCCCAGCGAGAGCAACGAGAACGAGCCAGCGGCCAGCACGGGCTGTTCGGAGGGGCAGCGGGTCAAGCCCCGGGAGTAAGAGCAGTTGGTATTCATTGGCGGAATTCGGCGGCCGCGGAACCCGACGAGGAACGGTTGCCCGACCTCGAAGAATGGCCCGAGCACGAAACGCTGGCCGCGGAATTCGCCACGGTCGGTTTTTATATTTCCGGCCATCCGCTCTCGAAATTCGGCTCCAAGCTCGCGGAGCTGGGCGCGATCGATCTCGCCGCCGTGGAGGGACGCAGGAACGGCGAGGAGATTACCGTCGCGGGCATCGTGGTCGCGATGCGCAGCATGCGTTCACGCAAAGGGGAGCGCTGGGGAATTCTCACGTTGCAGGACATGACCGGAGTGCTTGAAATTCTGGCGTTCCCGGAATCGTTCGCGCGCCTCGAAGCCGTGTTCAAAAGCAACGCGCCACTGGTTCTGAAGGGCCGCGTCAACGTGGAAGAAGCCGGAACGCGCCTCGCGGTCATGGACGCGCGGAAACTCGAAGACATGGGGCAACGTCCCCCGAATGTCATGCGGATTCGCGTAGATCTGGGAACGGTCGACGCCGGTGTGCTCGATGAACTGAAAGAGCTATTCACGAACAAGCCTGGTTCGTGCTCGGTTGCGTTCGATCTCGTTTTGCCGGAAGGGGCAGTAGCCACGCTTCGCGCCGATCAACGCGTGCGCGCGGATCAAGAACTCGTCCGTGAAGTCTGCCGTCTGTGCGGTGACGATGCCGTGCAACTCGAAGCGCGCGCCTAGCACGCGTAGGACAGGCTTCAGCCTGTCGGTTTTCGGTACGCGAAGCTAGGGGAAGTGCGACAGGCTGAAGCCTGTCCTACTAAAATCTATGGCCCGAGAATCTCGAAAACAGGAAATCGAAAGGCTGGAGCGGGAATTGGCCGACCTGCAGCGCATGGCAAGGCCGGAAATTCCCTCCGCGGAACTCGACCGCGTTCGTGGCGAAGTCGCGCAATTGCGCCGCGACTTTTACGAGCACATGGGCGCCTGGCAGCGGACACTTCTCGCGCGCCACCCACAGCGCCCTTACATGATGGACTACGTCCGCCTTCTGTTTGAGGATTTCCATGAACTGCATGGCGACCGCGCGTACGGCGACGACGCTGCAATGGTGACGGGTTTCGCGCGCTACCGTGGGCGTCCCGTCGTGCTCGTCGGCCAGCAAAAGGGAAGGGACACCAAGCAGCGCGTGGCGCAAAATTTCGGGCAGGCCAAGCCTGAAGGCTACCGCAAGGCGTTGCGCAGCATGCAACTCGCCGCGAAGTTTGGCCGGCCGATTTTCACCTTCATTGACACGCCGGGCGCCTATCCGGGAATCGACGCGGAAGAGCGCGGCCAGGCGGAAGCCATCGCGCGAAATCTGCGCGAGATGGCCCGCCTGCCCGTTCCCATTCTTGTTACTATCACGGGAGAAGGCGGGTCGGGAGGCGCGCTGGCCATCGCCGTCGGCGATCGCGTGAACATGCTCGAGAATTCCGTCTACTCGGTAATCTCTCCCGAGGGTTGCGCCTCGATCCTCTGGCGCGATGCGGCGAAAGCGGAAGTGGCCGCGGAAGCGCTGAAAATTACCGCCACCGACTTGAAGGAATTCGGGATCATCGACGAAATTGTTTCCGAGCCGGAAGGCGGCGCGCATCTCGATCATGAAGCCTCCGCCGCGCTTTTGGGCAGCGTTCTCGACGACTCGCTTCGCGACCTGTCGCGGCTCACGATCCCCGAACTCCTCGAACGCCGCTACGAAAAATTCCGCCGCATGGGACAGTTTTTCGAGGCCGCTAGAATCTGAATTGCAGCTTGATTCCTACCGTTTTCGACCCGCCAAAGAGCGTTGCTGTTTTCGCACCACGTTGCAGCATCGTCATTGTTGCGCCGTGCCCTGTCGTCATAGTCTTGGAAGACGGAGACAGGCCTCTCATGTCAAAGCAAACGGGACCACCAGTCTCGGAGACAACTGCGTCAAATGGGACCACGCAGGTTTTTCGCCCCTACGAACGCCTGGTGGAAATTAAAGTCTTGGGAAAAGCTTTTCAGGTCCCCGAGAAAAATACGATTCTTCGCTGCTTTCAGTACATCAGCCCGGAAACCATCCC
>DATNIO010000105.1:0-6248 GCA_035604385.1 Verrucomicrobiia bacterium
CCTCGCGCAAGCCGTACGAACGCGATGGGGGCGGCGCCTGGCAGCCGTTACCGGGTCGGCTGGAAAAACCACAACGAAGGAAATTCTGGCGGCGCTGCTGGCCGCGCGGTTCCGCGTACTGAAGTCCGAAGGCAATCTGAACAATGAGTACGGGCTGCCGCTGCAATTGCTGCGGCTGGAGGAAGCGGACGAAGCCGCCGTCGTGGAATTGGGGATGTCTCATGCGGGCGAACTGAAGCGTTTGGCGGAAATTGCGCGTCCGGACGTGGGCGTCGTCACGCGCGTCGCGCCGGTGCATCTGGAATTTTTTGCTTCGGTGGAAGAAATTGCGCTGGCCAAACGCGAATTGATCGAAGGGCTGGTGGGCCGTGACAGCGTCGCAGTCCTTAACGCTGATGATCCGCTCGTGGCGCGCTTTGAACAGGTTGCGCCTGGGAGCGTCGTGACGTTTGGCATCGCCGAGCGCGCCGATTTCCGCGCTGAAAATATTCAGGACCGCGGCTTGAACGGAAGTGAATTTGATTTTCTGGGCCCGCAGGGCCGCGCGCGGCTGAGCTTGCCTCTCGCCGGGCGCCACAATATTTCAAATGCGCTGGCTGCGCTGGCCGGGGCGAATGTCTGGGGCGTGGGCGCGGCGGAGGCCCGGGAAGTTTTTCCGAAATTGGAGGCCACCGGAATGCGCGGCCGCGTCCTGCAATACGACGCGGGATTTACGGTGATCAATGATTGCTACAACTCGAATCCTGTGGCTCTTGCTGCGATGGTCGAGCTGCTCACAAGCACGCCCGCATCTGGCCGTCACCTCCTCGCCGCCGGCGAAATGTTGGAGCTTGGTCCCTCTTCCGCTGAACTGCATCGAGAGGCGGGACGCGCTGCTGCGGCGACTGGAAAACTCAGCTGGATTATCGGCGTGCAGGGAGACGCGGAAAATTTCGTTCGCGGCGCCGTCGAAGCAGGCCATCCGGCAGGGCAATCAAAATTTTTCGCGTCGTCCGCGGAAGCCGGCGCGTTCGTTGGCAATTTAATCGAGCGCGGAGACATTCTTCTGGTGAAGGGTTCGCGCGGAGTGAAAATGGAACGCATCGTTGAAGCGCTCGATTCGCGTTTCGCGCGCGCTAATACCGAACCGGCTGCTTCCGTTGCGAGCGGCACGCCCAAGGAGCGTGCCTGAGATGCTGCTTTACCTTTTCTATCACGTGCTCCAGCCCTATTTCCACGCGCTCAACGTGTTCCGCTACATCACTGTCCGGACGGCGCTGGCCAGCCTGACAGCTCTGCTGATCACTCTCGTGCTTGGCCCCTGGGTGATCCGGCGTCTGCGCGACCTGCAAATCGGCCAGTTCATCCGTGAAGAAGGGCCGAAGAGCCATCAGGCCAAAGCCGGAACGCCGACGATGGGCGGCGTGCTGATCGTGGGCTCAACGGTCATTCCCACGTTGCTGTGGGGCGATCTGGAAAACGAATACGTGTGGCTGGCTGTTCTCACCATGCTCATTTTCGGGATCATCGGTTTCATCGACGATTACAGCAAAGTGATGAAGAAGAAAAACCTCGGATTGACCGGGAAACGCAAATTTTCCCTACAGATTGTTGCGAGTTGCGGCCTGGCCGTCATGCTGCTCTCGCTCACGGCGAGCGGCATCTACTCCACGCAACTGAGCGTTCCATTTTTCAAGAATTTTCATCCGGACCTGGTGATCCATTCGCTTCTGTCCACGCAATATTTTTGGTGGCTCTCCTATTTCCCGTTCTTGATTTTTGTGGCGCTGGTCATCGTCGGATCGTCCAACGCCGTGAATCTCACGGACGGCCTGGACGGGCTGGCGATCGGGTGCGTGGTCGTCGCCGCGGGGGCGCTCACCGTTTTGACGTATGTGACCAGTTTCGCGCGATTCTCGGAGTATCTGGATATCCCGCACCTGCCCCAGGTGGGCGAGCTCACGATTTTTTGCGGCGCGCTCGTCGGGTCGTCCCTCGGATTTCTTTGGTACAACGCGCATCCTGCCGAGGTGTTCATGGGCGACGTCGGATCGCTGGCGCTGGGCGGCTCGATCGGAATGGTCGCCGTCGCGATCAAGCAGGAGATCCTGCTGTTTTTTGTCGGCGGCGTTTTTGTGCTGGAAGCGCTTTCCGTCATCCTGCAGGTCTTGTCGTTCCGCTTGACGGGGAAACGCATTTTTCGGATGTCCCCGCTCCACCATCATTTCGAGCTGGGGGGATGGAGCGAATCGAAAACGATCGTGCGATTTTGGATCTTGGCATTGGTGTTTGCGCTGTTTTCGCTGACGACGCTCAAATTGAGGTAACCGTTGAAACCGGTCATCGAACTTACGGGGAAAAAGGTGCTGGTGGTGGGGCTCGCGCGCACGGGCATCGCCACGGCGCTGTTCTGCGCGGAGCGTGGAGCGCGCGTCACTGCAACCGAGTCCCGGCCCGAGGTGGAGATTGCGGAAATAGCTGCGAAATTGCGCGCCGCGGGCGTCACTCTCGAATTAGGCGGTCACCGTGCCGAAACTTTTGCCGAGCAGGATTTGATCGTGCCGAGTCCCGGCGTGCCGCCGATGACTCCGGCGCTGGCCGCCGCTCGCGCGATCGGTGTTCCCGTGTGGAGCGAAATCGAACTGGCCTGGCGGTTTTTGCGCGGGCGGCTCATTTGCATCACGGGCTCGAACGGCAAGACCACGACCACTTCGATGATCGGCCACATCCTGGAAACCGCGCGGTTGCCCGTGCAGATCGCGGGGAATATCGGCACGCCGCTGATTTCGCGCGTGGATCTTTCGAGCGACGCGAGTTTTACGGTGGTCGAGGCCAGCAGCTTCCAGCTGGAATCCATTTCCGCGTTCCGTCCGGACATTGGCGTGCTTCTCAACGTCACGCCGGATCACCTGGACCGCCACGGATCGATCGAAGCCTATGGCCGCGCAAAGGCGCGCATGTTTGAAAATCAAACGGCCGAGGACGCCGCCGTCATCAACGCGGACGATGCCATTGCTCCGCAATATGCGCCCTCCGGTCCGCGGGTATTTTATTTCAGCCGCGAGAAACGCGTCGCGAGCGGCTGTTACCTTCGCGGCGATGAAATTGTTTTTCGGTGCGACGGGACCGAAACCGTTCTCCTCCTGCGCAAAGACATTGGTCTCCGCGGAAGCCACAATATCGAAAACGTTCTGGCAGCGGCCGCCGCAGCGAGACTCGCCGGAGCCGAGCCGGTGGCGATTGCGGAGGGCGTCCGCACCTTCGCGGGAGTGGAGCACCGGATCGAATATGTCGCCACGATTTCCGGAGTGGAATATTTCAACGACTCGAAGGCGACCAACGTTGATGCCACGCTCAAGGCGCTCGACGCATTTCCGGGAAACGTGCTGGTGATTCTGGGCGGGAAGGACAAGGGCAGCGACTACAGGATACTTCGCCAGGCGCTGCGCAGCCACGCGCGCATGGCGCTCTTGATCGGCAGCGCGGCGGAAAAGATCGAAGCGGAACTTGCCGGCGTCATCCCCGTGGAGCGCGCGGAGACGCTGGCTCGTGCGGTGGAAATCGCCGCACGGCACGCGCGGCCCGGAGACATCGTCCTGCTGGCGCCTGCCTGCGCGAGCTTCGACCAGTTTGAAAATTTCGAGCAACGCGGACGCGTCTTCAAACAACTCGTCCGCGAACTTGAGAAAGAACACGCGGCGTAAGGAGAACGACTCGTCTCAAAAGTTGAGTTGTCATTCTGAGCGAAGCGAAGAATCTCTCCGCGGTTTGAATGCCAGAACGGAGAGATTCTTCGCTTCGCTCAGAATGACAAAATGAGAAAGATTTAGCTCTTCTGAAACGCGACAAATTGAAAGGGCTCCGAGGATGCCACGGCAACTCCAAACCGACCGGTGGATGTTCGGCTCGACGCTGGCCCTGTGCCTTATTGGCGCGCTCATGGTGTTCAGCGCTTCGGCCGTCACGGCGCGCGACGAATACGGCAACGGCTCGCACTTCCTGCTGCGCCAGCTTTTGTGGCTGGCATTGGGACTCGGCGGAATGATGGCCGTAATGAATCTGGATTATCGCATGCTGCGCAGGCCGGAAGTGATTTTCACCGCATTGTTTGGCGTGCTCGCGTTGCTGGCCGGCGTTTTCTTTCTCGATAAGTCGCACGGGACGCATCGCTGGATTCAGCTTGGCCCGGCGAACCTGCAGCCTTCCGAGCTCGCCAAGCTGGCCGTGATTTTTTATCTGGCGTGGTTTCTGGAGCGGCGCCGGCGCCCGGAAGGATTCGGCATGGACGACTGGAAGCGCACCATCCTCCCGGCGATCGGGCCCGTGCTCGTGCTGGTCGGATTGGTGGTTCTCGAGCCGGACCTGGGCACGGCGGTGGAAATATTCATCATCGCGGTGGCGATGCTGTATGTCGCGGGGCTGAACGGGAAATACATTGTCGGAGCGGGCCTCGCCGCGATTCCGGTTATCTATTTGCTGATCGTGCGCGTGCCGTATCGCCTGGAGCGCGTCATTGCGTTCCTGAATCCCACGGCGGACCCGCAAGGCCGCGGCTTTCAGTTGTTGCAATCCCTCATCGCGGTCGGGTCTGGCGGTTTCACAGGCGTCGGTTTGATGGAGAGCAAGCAAAAATTATTTTATTTGCCCGAAGCGCATACGGATTTTATTTTTGCCGTTCTGTGCGAAGAGCTGGGGTTCATCGGCGGAGCGATCGTGCTTTCCCTGTTTGCGATTTATGGCTGGCGCGGGATTCGCTCCGCGTTCAAAACCACGGACGAATTCGGCCGCTTCGCCGCGCTGGGCATCACGGTGATGATTCTGAGCCAGACCATGATCAATCTCGGCGTCGTGCTCGGAATGATGCCGACCAAGGGGATTCCGCTGCCGTTCATCAGCTATGGCGGGTCGAGCCTGCTGGTGATGCTGCTGGCCACCGGCGTTTTGCTGAATATCAGCCGGCAGGCGGATTGAAGTGGCGCAGGCTTCAGCCTGCGGGGCTGCGCCCTGCGAGGCCCAAAACCCACAGGCTAAAGCCTGCGCCACTTTGAAACTGTTAATCGCGGGCGGCGGCACGGGCGGCCACGTATTTCCTGCTCTTGCCGTTGCGCGGGAATGGATGTCGAGGGAAGGAGAAAGGGAAGTCGTGTTCGTCGGAACGCAACGCGGGATTGAAGCGCGCCTGGTGCCCGAGGCTGGGTTTCCGCTGGAGACGATTCGCTCGGCGGGACTCAAGGGCATTGGCGGTATGAAACTCGCGCGCAATACTGCGAAGCTCGTCCCGGCGATGTGGGATTCGTTTTCGATTCTTCGCAGGCACCGGTTTGCCGCGGCGTTGGGAGTTGGAGGATACGCCGCCGGACCGATGATGCTCGCCGCGGTGCTGCGCGGCTTGCCAACCGTCGTGTTCGAGCCGAATGCGGAGCCCGGGTTCACCAATCGCGTTCTTGCCCGCATGGTGACGCGCATCGCCACGGCCTACGAAACGCCAACGAAACTCTGGGGAAGCAAAGCCACTCTGACGGGAATTCCCGTGCGCGCGGAATTTTTCGCGATTCCTCCGCGCGCGCCCGCGCAACCGTTTCATCTCCTGATCACCGGAGGCAGCCAGGGTGCGCTCATCATCAACCGCACTTTGGTGGACTCCGCCGATTTGCTGGCCGCGCAACAAGATCGCATCTCGATCGTTCACCAAACCGGGGAACGCGACTATAATGCTGTTCGCGTGGCCTATGCACGGCGCGAAATCAATGCGGAGGTTCTGCCCTTCATCGGGAACATGGCAGAGAGATTTGCCCAGGCCGATCTGATCGTTTGCCGCGCGGGCGCCATCACGGCCGCCGAAGTTGCCGCCGCTGGACGCGCCGCCATCTTCATCCCCTTCGGCGCATCCACAGACAGCCACCAGTTGCGCAACGCCCAGGAAATGGAACGGGCCGGCGCGGCGCGGCTCATCCCGGAGCCCCAGCTCACCGCGGAACGTCTTACGCAGGAAATATTCGGATTGTTTGACCGGCCCGCCGAGTTGCAGGCGATGGCGGCCAAAGCGCGGGGTCTCGCGAAGCCTCATGCCGTGCAGGAAATCGTGAACCTGATTGAAGGTGTGGCGCGCGTGGGTGCGGGGCCTGCTGCGAGGCCGCAGGGATAAAAATTATGGTGACGTTTCACAATTTCAAGCGCATTCATCTCGTCGGCATCGGCGGGATCGGCATGAGCGGGATCGCCGAGGTCTTGCTCACGCTCGGTTATTCGGTTTCGGGTTCGGATGCGAA
>DATNIO010000106.1:0-2630 GCA_035604385.1 Verrucomicrobiia bacterium
GAGCCGCTTTCCCGATCAAATCGATGATCTTGTTCCGGTCGAACTCTGCCGCCATTTCTCCGCGGACGGGAACGATGCGGCTCTGATTTCGTTCGCCGATGCCCAAGTAGACCGGCTCTCCGGCAAACGAATCAAGTTCCAGTTCCTTCACGCGAAAATCGGACCCGAGTCGGGCCAGCGCTTCTCGTGGATCTAGGGAGAAATCCGCAAGCTGTAATCCCCCGCCGCGCAGCGCCTCCGCGAGACGTGCGCCGGTGCTATCCCAAGTCTCCCCTTGCCATCTGGGGAACGGATCCATGGACAGCATCCCGCTGAAGGCCCAACTGCAGGCGAGCATTCCGAAGATCAGGCCCAGAATCGAATGCCAGCGCTTCTGGCCGGTGTACGGCAAGCTCGACGGCGCTCCCTCCTTGCGGTATTGCTTTGATGGGGAGTACACCGAAATGCCAATCATGATTCCGCAAAGCGCCGCAACCGTTCCCAGCCCAGAGGCCCAGATCACGATCCGGGCCCACACGCTGGCATGCTTTCGCAATGGTGTGAAGTAGAGCCAGTGCGGAATGGCGCCAAAGTACGCGCCCATGCGGGAAGCACGAGTCGTGTATTGCTCAACGTCACCCGTCACCGTGGAAACGTACACTTGCTCGCCGTTCGGCCAGCTGTATTTGCGCATGGGCCGGAGGTCTTCGAATTTTTCAGAAACCGTCCACTGATCTTCTTCCGTGTTCTCTTCCACCTTGGCCTCTGCCGGAGCCTGTCGCGTCCACGATGCGGCGATTCGGAAGGTCATTTCAGGCGGAAATTCTGTCTGCATCGTACCGTCCACCGCAGAGACGATGGACTCCGCGTCGCCAAAACGGAACCTGTACACTGGCTGGCCGTCAAATGTGCCGAGTTTCACCTGGTCAGATTGGAGATCGGTTTTTAGCTGTGCGTAAGCTTCCTGGGGGGAAAGCCGAATCGCGGCCGCATCGAGCAACGGCGCTCGGCTCAATCGGTCTGCCTCTGACACGACGGGATAGTCCCAATACATCAGGACGAATCCGGACGCAAACCAGGAGAGAAAAAGCAGGCAGAGACTCACACCCATCCATCGATGGACAATGATAAGCAGCTTCTTGAGTTGGGTTCCTGCGTGAAACATGGATGGAAGTCCGCCCCCGTCTGGCTTGATTAATGACAGATGATTTCAGAGGATCAAGGCGCACAGCCTATATCATCGACGCCAAAAATCAAAACAGGCGATTTTTCTTCGCTTTTTTATTTCACCTCCTAATTTCTATACTTTGCGGCTCGGATTGATGTTGGCAAACTTTGCCAATCGTTAGATACTCGAGTTCAGACCCCTGTCATAGAGAGGCCGCCCCATGCCAACTCGAAACGTTAGTTTAACCGACGAGCTTGACCGCTTTGTGGCAAAGAAGGTGAAAACCGGGCGTTATGAAAACGCCAGTGAAGTTGTGCGCGCCGGATTGCGAACTTTGGAACGCGAGGAACAGCAGTATGAAGCAAAGCTTGCCGCCTTGAAAGCGGCCATAGACGAAGGTGACTCTAGCGGCGTCGCCGAGGGCAACGTAATTGGGCGTGTCCGTAAGACCCTCATACTTCCCAGATCGCCGCGCTAGGTCCAGGCGCAGCTCATACGAAATTGAAAAACCCCACCTGTCGCGGGGCGCGACAGGTGGGCACCCTCTAAAGCATCTCACCAAAGGCCGGGCCACCCGCCGGGATCACCAGCATCGGAGCAAACGTGGTTCAATGGTGATAAGATGGATTAAACAAAGTTGGGGCTAGGACCATGAACGGCGCGACTGATAATCTGAGAAACTACGAAGCGCGCATCATCCGCGACAAGGGCATTTGCGGCGGTGAACCAGTCTTTAAAGGTACGCGCGTCACCCTGCGCACAGTGCTCGCCAGCCTGGCCGGTGGAGATTCCACGGAAGATATCCTTTCCGATTTCCCTACCCTGAAAGCTGAAGACGTTCAAGCTGCCATTGCTTTTGCCGCTGCTTCCGCCGAAGAGGACTTGCCCGTTCCAGCAGTTCCGCGCATTCGATGAAGATCAAGCTGGACGAGAATCTTCCTTATCGTCTTGCAACCCTCCTCAAAGACCTTGGACACGACGTTCATACATTGCGTGATGAGTCGCTTCTTGGCCATTCGGATATGGAAATTTGGGATCGGGCGCAGAAAGAGTCGAGATTCCTGATTACCCAAGACTTGGACTTCTCGGACTTGCGACAGTTCGCTCCCGGTTCGCACCACGGCCTCCTGCTCGTGCGTCTTCGCTCTCCAAGCCGGAGAGACTTGATTGAGCGAGTCGGGGAATTATTTCAGAAAGAAAACGTCGGCCAGTGGGCCGGTTGTTTTGTTGTCGCCACAGAACGCAAGATTCGAGTGCTAAAACCGGAGGGAAAATAGAATTCCCACATCGCAGTGGGTGGTCGAGCGTTTGAGTCGTGCTTGAAGTTGCGGATGCCCGATCGCTAGAAGCCATCTGGCTCTGTTGACATCCTCGTTACGACAATGAAAATTCGAGATACCCGATCCTTTGAAAATGTTGTTTGCTATCGAGGCAGGAGGTGCGATGGCCGAAGTCGGACTCCTGCCGTTTGCTCGCGTCGCCC
>DATNIO010000107.1:0-52571 GCA_035604385.1 Verrucomicrobiia bacterium
TATAGTGGAACTATCTCAGAAAAGAGGTCGGCTCAGATCCGTTTCTCCGCCAACTGCAGAGTATATCCACCGCCTTGCAGACCAGGATCGCACCCAGCGCGCTCAGGTAGCGCAGGATCTCTACAGCTATGGAAAAACACGCACGTTGAATTGGCTCGACGAATGGAGCAAGGATCAGGACTTCCGTGCGCTCATCGTCCAGGATCAGTCTGTGCAACCGAACGGGGAAAAACTTGCCTGGCCAAAACTTACCATCGGGATAGCGGTCCTGCCGGAGACCTTTGAGAAAATCCGCATGGCCAACGACTCTCCCCCACTCGCCGATGCGCCTGCCGATCAGGACGTGGTGGAATTCGAGCTCGAATTTGCAAAAATCGGAATGAGCCATGTGCATCTGGACGTCCTCACGACAAAGACGCCTGGCAAAAATGGCGCGATTGCGCGTTTCCTCGAAAAATTTGGCGAAGGAATCCAGCAAGTAGAAATTGATGTCACGGACGTGGACCGCGCAACGGAAATCCTGCGCACGCGATTCAGCCTTGAGCCGATCTATCCCGCGACGCGCCCCGGAGCGAATGGCACCCGCGTGAATTTTTTCCTTGTCGCCGCTTGGAACAATCAAAAAGTGCTCGTAGAACTCGTCGAGCAGCCGAAGGGTTTACACCAGTCACCGGTCACCAGTCGCTAGTCACCACTTCAGCTCCTCCCATACACCGGAATCGCCGCGCCATGAATCACCCGCGCCTCTTCCGAGCACAAAAACAAAATAACTCGCGCAATTTCCTCCGGCTTCGGCCATTTCGAAAAATCGGATCCCGGCATCGCCTTCCGGTTCGCAGCCGTATCGATGATGCTCGGCACAACCGTATTCACATTGATGTTGAACGGTTTCACATCCGCTCCTAGCGAATCAAACAAGGCCAGCGCAGCGGCCTTCGATGCGGCATAAAGCGCTCCTCCCGCAGCGTGATCGAAGGCCGCCTTCGACGCGATGTTCACGATCCATCCTCGATTTTGCTTGATCATTTGCGGCACCACGGCCCGCGCGAGGACAAACCCCGCCTTGAGATTGAGCTGGAGCATCTTGTCGTAGGTTCGAGCATCCACTTCCCAGAGATTCGTTCCGCCCGCATATCCACCCACAGTATTCACAAGGATATCGAGGCGGCCGTGCTTCGCTACAGTCTCGGCAATGCATTTTTCGACGGCATGCTCGTCGGTGACATCCACGCTCACGCCCGAGGGTGCCGCCGATCCGATCCTCTGCGCAGCGGCCACGACCGCGGCAAATTCTTCCGCCACATGATAAGTAACCACGATCGTCGCCCCTGCTTCCAGAAACGCCATGGTAACTTCGCGCCCCAGTCCCCCAGTGCCGCCGGTTACGAGAACGATCTTGTCGTGGAAGTTCATGATCCCCTCAATCGAATCTTTCGCAATCGCACAGACCATGTAGCGCCCACATTCAGGTGGGCATGTGACGGACCTACCGTGCTCGCCTGAAGGCGAGCGCTACAAGAAACCTACTCCCCAGTTTGCTCGAGGAGCTTGGAAACCAGGCCCGTCCATCCCGTTTGATGGCTTGCGCCCAACCCCTCTCCGCTGTCTCCGTGAAAATATTCATAAAACAAAATCAAATCGCGCCACAACGGATCGTTCTGAAATTTTTCGTTTCCACCATACACCGGCCGGCGGCCATTTTCATCGCGCAAAAAAATATGCGTCAGCGATCGAGAAAGCTCCGCGCTTACATCCCAGAGCGACATTTGCTTGCCCGAACCGGACGGGCACTCCACGCGAAAGTCATCCCCATAATAATGATGAAATTTCTGGAGCGACTCGATCATCAGAAAATTCGTGGGGAACCACACGGGGCCGCGCCAGTTCGAGTTTCCCCCGAACAAGCCGCTCTGCGATTCCCCCGGTTCGTAGTCCACGCGATATTCGTTGCCGTTGACCGAGAGCGTATAGGGATGCGCCACGTGATATTTCGACAGCGCGCGAATGCCGTGAGGGGAAAGAAACTCTTCCTTGTTGACCATGTAGCCGATGATCCGCACAAGTTGATTGCGGTCCACCAGCGAAAGCAGCCGGCGCACCCCATTCGGCGAAGTCTGGCTGCTGTCCACGCGCGTGGCGAAGCTCGGCATGTTGTCGAGAAACCATTGCATGCGGCGCTGAAAGCCCGGCAGGCGCGCGATCAGCTCCGGCTCCAGCGTCTCCACCGCAAAGAGCGGGATCAACCCGACCATCGATCGGACTTTCAAATAGTGCTGGTCGCCATTCGGAAGGTGAACCGCGTCGTAAAAGAACCCGTCTTCTTCATCCCAGAGCGACAACCCCTCGGCCACGTGCGAGTTAATGGCGTCGGCGATGTGAACAAAATGCTCAAAAAATTTGCTGGCCACGTCCTCGTAAGCCGGATCCTCGCGAGCGAGTTCGAGCGAGATTGCCAGCATGTTCAAGCAATACATCCCCATCCAGCTCGTGCCGTCCGATTGCTCGAGGTGTCCTCCGGTGGGCAGCGGCTGCGAGCGGTCGAACACGCCGATGTTGTCGAGGCCCAGGAAGCCGCCTTGAAACACGTTCATTCCATCCGGATCCTTGCGATTCACCCACCAGGTAAAATTCAGCAGGAGTTTGTGGAACACGCGTTCGAGGAATCCGCGGTCGGAGCGCCCGCGGATGCGCTTTTCGATCTTGTACACGCGCCAGGCCGCCCACGCATGCACCGGCGGATTCACGTCGCCAAACGCCCATTCGTACGCAGGCAACTGCCCGTTCGGATGCATGTACCATTCCCGTAGCAGGAGGATGAGCTGTTCCTTGGCAAAGTCCGGATCGACGAGCGACAGCGCAACCGTGTGAAACGCCAGGTCCCACGCCGCAAACCACGGGTACTCCCACTTGTCCGGCATCGAAATGACGTCCGCATTGTAAAGGTGCGTCCAGTCGTGATTGCGCCCCTTCTTGCGTTCGGCCGGCGGGGGCGGCTGGCCGGGGTCTCCCTCCAGCCAAGTCCGCACATCGTAGTGATAGCACTGCTTGGACCAGAGCATGCCGGCGAGCGCCTGCCGCATGATCCTGTGCGCGTCTTCCGAGCGCTCCTGCGGGAAGCGCCGCGCGTAGAATTGGTCCGCTTCGCCGCGGCGCAGTTCGAACGTTTTTTCGAATGCCGCGTCAAATGGGTTCGCTACGCCATCTTTGGGTTCCGCGTTCGTCAGCCTCAGGCGAACCGTCACGGAGGCGCCGGGGGCGATCTTCGAACGATAGCGCGCGGCGCATTTTGTCCCCTTTTGCGCGGGATTGACGGCCTCCTTCACGCCCGCAATCACATACTCGTGGAAGCTATCTTTCACGTACGGAGATTTATCCGGATAGCCGAATACGCGCTGGAAATTGGTTTCATTCTCGGTGAAGAGCATCTCCTGCGAGCCCTCGACGAGTAGCCACCGCTTGCCGTAGCGGCTCTCCTCTGCCGCAACCACCGCGGCGCCCATGAAATCCGGAACGCGCGAAAGGTTGGGATGCCCGTGCTTCTCTCCGAAGGACCAGATATTCCGAAACCACAGCGTCGGCAAGAGTTCGAGCTGCGCTTCTTCCGGCCCGCGATTCCAGGCCGTGATCTTGATCAGAATATCTTCCGGCGCGGCCTTTGCGTATTCCATGAACACATCGAAATAGCGGTTTTCATTGAATACGTCCGTGTCCATCAGTTCAAATTCCGGCTCGCGCTTTCCTCTTTTGCGATTTTCCTCTACGAGTTGGTCGTACGGAAAAGCCGCCTGGGGATACTTGTACAGGTACTTCATGTAGGAATGCGTCGGCGTCGAATCAAGGTAGAAGTAATACTCTTTCACGTCCTCGCCATGATTGCCTTCGTTGCCCGTCAGCCCGAACAAGCGCTCCTTGAGAATATGATCGCGCCCATTCCAAAGCGCCAGCGCGAAGCAGACACGCTGATGGCGGTCGCAGATCCCGCCGATGCCGTCCTCCCCCCAGCGATAGGCGCGCGAGCGTGCCATGTCGTGCGGAAAATATTCCCACGCCGTCCCGCCCGGACTGTAATCCTCGCGAACCGTTCCCCACTGCCTCTCGGCGAGATAAGGCCCCCAGCGCTTCCAGTGCTTGGTGCGCTGGTGGGATTCCTCCAGGCGCTGTTCTTCGGCTGTCATCGCGCAGTTCCTCGCTCCGAAAAGGTAGCACAGACTTCAGTCTGTGGGTTTCGACTTACGGGTGGACAAAAACCCACAGGCTGAAACCAATATTACTTGACCGAACTCTAGGATTAGCTTTCGATTTAGTGAATTTCGATGACCCGAGCCTGACGGACGGCCCTGATCGCTCGGAGTTCGCCGAGGACTTCGGGCGGAACTTTTTGGTCCACGTTGACGATGCCGATGGCTTCGTCCGAATTCTGCACGCGGCCGAGGGCGAAGTTGGCGATGTTAATGGCGTGTTTTCCGAGCAGCGTGCCGACGCGGCCAATGACGCCGGGGACGTCCTCGTTGCGGAAAAGCAGAAGGAAGCCGGTGAGCGGCGCGTCGATATCGATGTTGTTCACGCCGAGAACGCGCAGCGCGTTGTTCAGGCCGATCATGCCGAGGACGGAAACCGTTTCTCCGTCGATGCGCAAAGCCACACCGAGGGAATTGGTGTACTTGGCTCGGCGCGCGCTGCGTACTTCGACCACCTCGATGCCGCGCGCCTTCGCGAAATTTCCGGCGTTAATCAAATTAATTTGGTCGGCCAGAATTTGGCCCAGGACGCCCTTCAGCACCGCGTTTTTCACGAGGTGCGTGTTCAGGTCGGCGAGGCCGCCGTCGTAGCTGATCGAGACTTCCGAAAACGGCTTCTCGGTCAATTGCGCGACAAAGGTGCCCAGCTTTTCGCCGAGCTGAAGATACGGCCCCAGCTTCTTGAACTCTTCGGGAGAAATGGCCGGCATATTCACGGCGTTCTTGACGGCGCCGGTCGTCAAGTAGTCGCGCAACTGTTCCGCGATGCGTGTGCCGACAACTTTCTGCGCCTCTTCGGTTGAGCCCGCGATGTGCGGCGTCGCGATCACTTTGGGATGCTGAACCAGACGAGGATCGCCGGGCGGTTCGGCCTCAAAGACGTCGAGCCCCGCTCCGGCCACATGCCCGCTTTCGAGCGCCGCGAGCAGCGCCGCTTCGTCCACCAGTTCGCCGCGCGCGCAATTGGCGATGTGCACACCTTTCTTGGTCAGCGCGAGCGATTTGGCGTTGATCAAATGCTTGGTTTCCGGCGTCAGCGAGGAATGCAGGCTGATAAAATCGCTGGTCTTCAATAGTTCTTCGAGCGGCACGAGGCGGATATTCTGCTCCGTGGCAAGAACAGTGGACACATAAGGATCGAAGGCGATGACTTTCATTTTGTGCGCCTGCGCGAGGCGCGCAACTTCCGTGCCGATCGTGCCGAGGCCGACGAGACCCAGAGTCTTGTCGCGCAATTCGCTGCCCGTGAATTTCTTCTTCTCCCACATGCCGGCCTTCATCGAAGCGTCGGCCTGCGCCACGGGATGCGCCATGGCCAGGAGCATGGTCATGGTGTGTTCGGCCACGCTGATGGCGTTTCCGCCGGGAGTGTTCATGACGAGCACGCCCTTGCGCGTGGCGGCGTCAAGGTCGACGTTGTCAACACCCACGCCGGCGCGCCCGATGACGCGCAAGCTCTTGGCTCTATCCATCAGCTCGGCCGTCACCTTCGTCGCGCTGCGCACGAGCAAGGCATCCGCGTCGCGAATTTCTTCCTCGACCTTCCCTTTCGTTTTGGGGAGATTCACAACGTTCCAGGAGGGATCCGCCTTCAGAATTCCCACCACGCTTTCGTCCACGCTATCGGCAATCAGAATTTTCATTGTGCACTCAAGATTCTCCGCGCCCTCACAGTTCTCCGTGCGCTCCGTGTTAAGTCTTTGCTCGTCATCAAGTCAAAGGCAATCAACACAGAGGGCACAGAGAGCACAGAGAAATGCAAATCAATTACGAATGTGGAAAAAACCTAACACCTGTCACCTGCCGCCTAAAACCTTCTCTACTAGGACGAATGCCGCAAATAAACGTTCTGTGCGGCGCGAACACCGCTGCCCAGCTCGACTTTGTGGCCGACCTTCTGCAGCACGATTTCAAGGGCTCCGAGCACGGCCACCAGGTCGAGAAAATCGTAGTATCCAAGATGGGCGATGCGGAACATGTGGCCCTTCATCGAGCCCTGTCCATCGGTAAGAATGACGCCAAATTGCGCGCGCATTTCCTTGACGATTTTGGTGGATTCGATCCCCGCTGGGGCATTGATGGCGGTCACGGCGTTCGCCGGAGAACTCACCGCAAAGTTCGTCAGGCCCATCGCGACGGCTGCTTCGCGCGTCGCCTCGGCTAAGAGCGCGGCGTTGGCGATGAGATTCTCGCGCCCAAGTTCCTTGATGTAATTCAAAGCATCGTGCAAGCAAACGACCAGCGAGGTCGCCGGAGTGTAGCTCGATTCCCCCTTCGAAAGGCTCTTTCGTTCCTTCGCATAATCAAAGTAATAGCGCGGTAGTTTCGATTTTTCCATGGCCCGCGAAGCCTTCTCGCTGATGCTGGCGAATGCGAGACCTGGCGGAATCATCGTCGCCTTCTGCGATCCGCCAATCATGATGTCGAATCCCCATTCGTCCGGGCGCAGGTCCGTGGTCCCGAGGCCGGTAATGGCGTCCACCACAAAGCAGCATTCGGGCAGCGCGGCCACAGCCTTGCCGAGCGTTTCGACGTCGTTGCGCACGCCCGTCGAACTCTCGGTCGCCTGGATGAGCACAGCGCGGAACGGGCCCCCGGTTTCGAGATGCTTCTTCATTTCGCCGATCGGAACGGGGTGTCCGTAAGGCGCTTCCACGACAACTGCTTCGACGCCGTAAGCTTTCGCGAGTTGGACCCAGCGCTCGCCAAATTTTCCCGCCGTCCCGATCAGAACGCGTTCGCCGGGAGAGAGCAGGTTCGACACCGCGCCTTCCATCGCCCCAGTGCCCGAACTGGCGAACACGATGACGTCATTCTGCGTGTGGAAGTAATATCGCAGGTTCTCGAGCGTCTCCCGCATCAGCGTCCGGAAGGCATCCGTGCGGTGATGCAGCGTCATGGTCAGCGCGCGAAGTTGCGCTTCCAGCAAGAGAGGCGTAGGTCCGGGAGTAAACAGTCTTTCCTTGATGATTCCTGGCATATCCGTGTCTCAGTCCGATCTTTTTCTTTTAGAATAGAAGAAAATTTATTTGGGGCGCAAGCAATCCGAGTTAGGCCAAACCTATTTCAAGGGCATATCCGCCTTTGTAAGTCCATTTGCAGGCAGGAACATAGGTTAAGGGATGGCGGCACAATGGTCAACATATCTGGAAATCGCGTTCTGCTTGACACGTAGTGCCCGCTAACCTATGTTTTCACGCAAACACAGATTCCAAAACACATTTCTGCAAAAGCGCCAGGAGATCTTGCAGATGGGCGCGAGTCTTGAAGACGATTAATACAAGGGGATTTAAGCGAGCCATCCCGCCAATCCCCGGGGCGACGAATCCAGAAACGTAGACGAGACTCGCATGAACAATCCATCAGGGGCTTCGTATCAGGCCGCGCCGGCGACCATCGCAACAGCCGAAGGCCGGGCAACCCGCGTCCGCTGGAACATTCTCGCCCTCATTGCGTTCACCCTTGCGGTGACCGCCCTGAACCGCCTGAACCTCAGCATCGCCGGCAAAAGTATCGAAGAAGAATTTTCCTTTGACACGATCGCCATGGGAAAAATCTTCAGCGCCTTTTTGTGGGGCTACGCCCTGTTTCAAATTCCATGGGGAAATATCTGCGACCGGATTGGTCCTCGGCGCACGCTGACCACTTCCATCTTTCTTTTCGCCATCGGCTCGGGATCGATGGCCCTCGCGCCCAGGCTGGCCTTGAGCACCGGCGTCAGCATGCTGCTCGCGTTTCAAATCATCCGATTCGTTACGGGCATAGGGGAAGCGTCCGTTTCCTCCAATGTTACGCGCGCGATCGCTTCGTGGTTTCCTCCGCGCGAACGCGGCTTCGCCAGCGGCATGCAGGTTGGCGGCCTCGGCTTGGGCGGCACGCTGACTCCCATTTTCATCGCCTGGACGATGGTGCACTGGGGTTGGCGCGTCGCGTTTTACATCTGCTCCGGGCTGGCGTCTGTCGTCTTTTTGATCTGGCACTATTACTCCACCGATTGGCCGGAAGAACACAAGGGGGTCAACGCCGCGGAACTGGACGAGATTCACCCTGGATCTCACAAGGGCGATGTCGCAAGGCGCGACGTGGCGCTCGCGAAACATGTGCCGTGGCTGAAGATGCTGCGCAGCGTATCGGTCTGGGGACTCATCCTGGGCTACCTGTGCCAGGGATACGCCTTCTACGTCTACTACAATTGGTTCTACTTCTACGCCGTGCAGGTGCGCGGGCTTGGATTGCTGGCGGCAGCCGTATGGACCTCCGCCCCATTCCTTTCCATGGCTGTGCTCGCTCCGGCTGGAGGCTGGTTTTCCGACCGGATCGCGCGGCATTCCACGCGGCGTCGAGCCCGGCTCACAGCGGTATGGCTCGGCATGGGAGTTTCGACGATACTTTTGCTGCTGGGCAGCCACCTGACGGTCACGGCGGTCGCCCTGCCGATGATTGCGCTTGCCGCGGGATTCAACATGTTTGCCGCGGCAAATTTCTGGGCCGCGTGCATCGACCTCGCGCCCGATTTTTCCGCTTCGCTCTCGGCATTGATGAATACTTTAGGGAGTCTCGGCGGAGTGGCGTCCTCGGTCATTACTGCGTATATCGCCGTGCACTACCAATGGAGCCGCGCGCTGGACCTGGCGGCGCTGATCACGGTTTGTTCCGGTTTGCTGTTTTCCTTCGTGAATGCAGGCCGTACAATTGAAGATTAGAATTCCGTGGAGCAGTTCGGAACCTTATCCTGTAGCGCTCGCCTTCAGGCGAGCATGTGATTGTGCTTAGAGAGCCCGCCTGAAGGCGGCCTCTATAAGGCCGACTTAAATCTAAGCCGCGATCGCGAACGTGAAGGAAGTGCAGCCATGGGTGAAAAAGTAAAAGTAGTCGATGTGACGGCTCGCGACGGATTGCAGAACGAACCGAAACTCGTGTCGACGCGAGACAAGCTCGCGCTCATCGAAAAGTTGATCGACGCCGGCGTTTCCGATATTCAGGCGACCAGCTTCGTCCATCCCAAATGGGTGCCGCAAATGGCGGACGCGGAAGATGTGGCGGCTGGACTCGTCAAATTTGAGGGTGTGACGTTTTCCGCCCTAGTCCCCAACCTAAAGGGATACGACCGGGCTCTGGCTGCGGGCATTCACCATATGGAATTCGTCATTGCGGCCAGCGAAACGTTTAACCGGAAAAATCTGAATCGCAGCATGGCCGAATCTCTGCAACTCTTGGACCAAGCTACTCGATTAGCCAAACGCGATGGAGTGGTCCTCCGCGTGGGCTTTTCCACTTGCTTCCATTGTCCCTTTGAAGGAAGGATTTCGAGCCAGGCGGTAGTGAATGCCGTCCGCGCCGCCCGCGAAATAGCGCCGTGGCGGATCGCCATTTGCGACACCGATGGCATGGCCTTCCCGAATCAAGTCAAAGAAACTGTCGGCCGGCTGCTAGGTGAATTGAAAATGACCCGAAAGGATCTCGTGCTCCATTTTCACGACACGTACGGCCGAGGCCTGGCCAATACGCTCGTAGGACTCGAGGCGGGAGTTCGCGAATTTGACTCTTCCACCGCCGGCCTGGGCGGTTGCCCGTATTGCCCGGGCGCCAGCGGGAACCTCGCGACGGAAGATCTTGTCGATTTTCTGGAAGGCATGGGCTTCGACACGGGAATCAATCTGGAGAAATTGCTGGATGCGGCAGAATTTGCCTGCCGCTTTTCGTCCCGGCCCTATCAAGGACATCTCCTGCGCGCGCGCCGTGCAGGCGCCTGCGGCGTGACTCCACAAGTATCGGCATAAATTTCAGCAGTGATTCAGCATGGTTCTGGATTGAGAAAACGGCTGCCCGCCCTAAAAACGGGCGGCCTCTATAAGACCCGCTACTAACAAGGCAGGACGGTTTTGTAGCGGCCGTTCCGTCCCGTGATTTCCGGGACGGAACGGGCATTTTCGTGGTCGTACTGAGTCACTACCTAAATTTCAGACCCGTTGCGCGAGGGGATTAGACAGATGGCGCTTCCACTCCAGGGTGTCCGCGTGCTGGACGTAACCAACGTCCTCGCCGGGCCTTTCTGCAGCTTTCAGCTCGTTCTGCTGGGAGCCGAGGTCATCAAGATCGAGCACCCGGAAAACGGAGATCTCGCCCGGCGGCTTGGCGCGGATGTGAAAACGAACGAGGAGTTGATGGGCATCTCGTTCGTAGCCGTCAACGCAGGTAAGCAATCCGTAACGATTAACCTCAAGTCGCCCGAAGGCAAAGAGATTTTCAAAAAACTCGCGGCCATCTCGCAGGTGGTGATCGAAAATTTCCGGCCGGGCGTCATGACCCGGCTGGGCCTCGATTATCCGGTGTTGTCAAAAGTGAATCCCCGCCTCGTCTATTGCGCAATTTCAGGTTTTGGGCAGGATGGCCCGCTGGCGATGCGGCCCGCCTACGATCAGGTGATCCAGGGAATCTCGGGCGTCATGAACGTGACCGGCGACGCGCAAACCGCTCCGTTGCGCGTGGGCTATCCCATTTGCGACACCATGGGCGGCATCACGGCGGCCATGGCCATCTGCGCGGCGCTTGTCGGGTCGCATACCACGGGGAAGGGCCGCAGGATCGACGTCTCCATGTTGGAATCCACGCTGGCCTCGATGGGCTGGGTCGTCTCGAATTATCTCAACGCGGGCTTGGAGCCCATCCCCATGGGGAATGAAAACTTCACGGCCGCGCCCTCCGGCGCATTTCGCACCGCGAATGGATTGCTCAATATCGCCGCCAATGAAGACGCTCAGTATGAAAAATTGTGCGACGTCATCGGACGCCCCGAGTTGAAAACCGACGCCCGTTTCGCCGATCGGGAAACTCGCCGGGGAAACCGGCTTGCGATTAACAAAGAAATCGCGCCGGAACTAATGAAACGCAACGCCGCGGAGTGGGAGCAGGCGCTCATCGAAGCTGGCGTGCCCGCGGGACGTGTTCTGAGCGTTCCGGAGATACTTAATCACCCGCATCTCTCGGGCCGCCACTTCGTCTCCGAATTTGAGGGATCGGCCGGAAAACAGAAAGTAACCCGCGGCGGTTTTCTTTTTTCCGATGACCAGGCATCGCCGCAGGGACCGGCGCCGGCGCTTTCCGAGCACACGGACGCGTGGCTGGGCAAGCTCGGCTATGACACTGAAAAGATTCACAGCATGCGGAAGAAACGCATAATTTGATAAGAAGTCAGAAAAAGGCGCTGCGAATTCTTACTATTTCGGCAGCATTCCCAGAATATATCGCCGTGGTGCGGTCCGAATTCTCCCGCGCTGCTTGCATGCAGAAGCTCCCCCGATTCGATCGCTAGGGCCTCGTTTTTACAAGAAAACGCTTGACTTCTGGGCTCGCCAGGACTTAAATGCCTGCAAGTTTCGGAGTAATTTAATCCAGAATTCCGCTGGGGTGTCCAATTCGATGATGAAGGCGATGGCCCGTCAGGGGTCGTCAAGGAGGCGTAGCATGGGTGTGGGGAGTTCCAAGAAGCTGGCTACAAGTTATGCAATTTTCGTGACACTGCTCTTCAGTTTAATGACAGGCGCTGTCGCACACGCGCAGGTCACCGGAGCGACGGTCTCCGGGACCGTGACCGACCCGTCGGGCGGCGTGGTCGCCAATGCGGCGGTTTCCGCAACCAATACCGCCACGGCGGTTACCAGGGACGCCATGTCGGACTCAGCCGGGCTTTACACGATCGCGAACTTGGTTGCGGGGGTTTATGAAATCAAAGTGTCCGCGGCCGGTTTTTCTACCAGCGTGCAATCGGGCCTCACGATTGCCGTCGGGCAGCAATTACAGCTGAATTTCGGGCTGAAGGTCGGCAATACGACGACCACCGTGCAAGTAACCGAAGCGGCGCCGCAAATCGATCTCACTTCGTCCGCAGTCAGCGGCCAGGTTGAATCAGAAACCGTCCGCGAGTTGCCCTTGAACGGGCGCGACTGGACTTCGCTGGCGGTGCTGCAGCCTGGCGTAAAGCCCATCGAGACGCAGATGGCCTTTGCGACCTCCGCTCGGGGCAACCGCGGCTTCGGAGGAGAGCTTACCGTCTCCGGCCAGAGGTCCACTTTCAACAACTACAGAATTGACGGAATCGTTGTAAGCGATTACGCCATGTCATCTCCCGGAAACGTGATTGGCGTCGTCCTGGGAGTGGACTCCATTCAGGAATTCTCGGTTTTGACCGGCGGCTTCCCGGCCGAATACGGGCGGGCAACCGGCGGCGTGGTGAACGCGATCACCCGGTCGGGGACTAATCAGTTCCATGGGGCCGTGTATGAGTTCCTGCGGAACAGCGCGCTGGATTCGAACGATTTCTTTTCCCGAGTGGGGGGCACTCCGAAGCCCCCATTCAAGCGAAATCAGTTTGGCGTTTCGGCGGGTGCACCCATCATCAAGGACAGGCTTTTCGTGTTTGCCGATTACGAGGGTCTGCGCCAGACGAAGGGGATTCCACAGTCAAGCACTGTGTTTTCGGACGCTGTTCACAATGGCTTCATCGTCGGGAACGGACCCGCGTTGGGTAATGCCGCGGGTACTCCGTGCACCACTGCGGGTGGCTACGGTACGCCTGGCGCGCCCGGTCAGTACGTTTCTCCAGCGGCAAACACGTGCTATGCCAACTATGCCGTTGCGGTCCTTCCACTTTGGCCGCGCGCCCAATCGGGGGTCAGCGGAGATACCGGCACCTTTGTTTTTGCTGGCGTTCAATCGGCGCCCGAAAACTTCGGGACGATCCGCGCGGATTACACGATCGGGAAGAACGATACCCTGTTTGGAACGTTCCTCAGGGACCCGGCAAATTATACGCAACCGGACGGTTTCGGCGATGTTGGCTCGGTATCCAGCACCAGCAGGACGACGTTTGCCCTGGAAGAAAACCACACTTTCGGCTCCAGTTTGGTGAATGTCGCGCGCGTCGGTTTCAACCGCGACAATGTAAAAAATCTATTCACCCCCACGGCGATCAATCCCCTGGCGGCTGATAATACCAATTTGGACGCCATACCCGGGCAGACCGCGCCGCGCTTTTCGGTTAAGGGCGGAATTACCGACTTTTTCGGGGGGACCAACTCGGGTTCGCACTACCTTCACGTCTGGAATTCCTATCAATACTACGATGATGTGATCTGGACCCGCGGGAACCACACCGTCAAGTTCGGCGGGGGCGCCGAGCGAATGGACTACAACGAACACACGTTCCAGAACCCCGGCGGGCGCTATATATTTGGCGGCGGCATCCCCCTCACCGGCGGCGGCGTCAGCCCCGGCGGCTACCAGGACTTCTTCAACGGCTTACCCTCCCACTTTGAGGGAGGTCTGCTGAATATCATTGACGAGCCGAGAGAATTTCGGCAAACCACGTTCGGCGCTTATGTCCAGGACGATTGGAAGTTCAAATCCAACTTGACGTTCAACATCGGTCTCCGGTACGAGCCAACCACCGTCCTGAAGGATGGTCAGGGCCGGATCACGAACTTGGCAACCATTACAGCTACCTCTCCCACGTGCGGCTCGCCGTTCTCCGTATCGGCTCCCCCATATAACCTTCCGGCACAACCCGGTACGTCGTGCAGCAGCGTCGGTCCTTATTACAACAATGCCACGACCAAAAACTTTGAACCTCGCATCGGCTTTGCCTGGGATCCGTTCAAAAATGGAAAGACGTCGATCCGCGGCAGCTTTGGTCTCTACGACGTGGACCCCTTCGCGGGCTACTTCCTCCTGCAGCAAAACCAGGCAGGGCCGTTCCTCGTTTTCAAGAGCGTCACCGGGGACCCCGCTATTACCGGCGCCAATTTCGTAGCAGGAGGGGGAGGAGCCGCGCTGGCGAATTCAACGGCTAGCAACCTTTCCGAGTCAACAGTCGAGGGCTCGCCTCATCGAACCTACGTAGATGAGTGGGGGCTCACGATCCAGCGCCAGCTCACTTCGGATACGTCTTTGACCGTTGGCTACGTGGGTTCTCATGGGCTGCACCTGCTCACCCGCGGAGATGATGGCAACATGGCCGGTGCGCCAGGCAGTCCAGTTCCGTACACCACAACCCCGTATGGATACCTGTTTCCGTGCGGCTTTCCTAAGGCTGGGGCTGCAGGCCAATCCTGCTCGCCAGGATTCTTTGGGGGCACACCGACAGGCGGGCTTGGGAAAAGCGACCAACTCAACCCGACCTTGGGCGTGATCCGTTATATCTATTGGAACGGCAGCGCCCACTACAACGGACTGAACGTGAACCTCGAGAAAAGGTTCAGTCACAATCTGCAGTTCCAGGTGGCCTATACGTTCTCGAAGTCGCTGGACGACACCTCTCAAACCATAGCCGGCGATACCTTCGGAAACGGAATTAACTCGCCCTGGTGGTTCCTGCCGCAGGCGTCCTATGGCCCATCTGATTTTAACGTCGCGCATACGCTCAGCATCAACTCACTGTACACGATCCCAACGCCAAAAACTTGGACTGGGGCCATGAAAGAGGGTCTGGCGGATTGGGAATTGGGCGGCATTTTCACCTTCAACAGCGGCACGCCGACGACTCCGATCAACCAGGGCGATCCGTTGGGCCTTGGGAACGGCGGCGCGGACCAATTCGGACCCGTGGTTAAGCTCCCCGGATGCAATCCAGTCAGCACCGCCGGAAGCGCGCCTGGGAAACCGAATTGGATCAACGCATCCTGCTTTACGGAGCCGTACATGCCGACTTCGTTCGCGAATTCACTCATCGGTACGAATTACGAGTGCGCTCCAACTGCCGGTACGAATACACCGACGGGCAATACGGGTTGCTTGAATCTGGCGCCGTTCAATTACGGCCGGAACAGCATCACCGGTCCGCACTTTGTCAACCTGGACTTCTCCGTCCACAAGACCTTCCCAATCACGCGTATTTCGGAAGCGTTTAACATTCAGTTCCGGGCGGAGTTCTTCGACATCGCCAACCACGCTAACTTCGTCCCACCGCAGCCAAACAGCGGCGACTCAAAATCTGGAATTCTCAACCCAAATGGCACGCAGGCAAACCCCGCAAAGTTCGGGTTCATCACCCAGTATGCCAACGCACAACAACCTTCGAGGGAGATCCAGTTGGCCCTCAAGGTACAGTGGTAGGTTCAAAGTCGCTCGTCTAGCACAACTGCCCGTCCGCTTCGGCGGACGGGCAGTTGTTTCTTGATTCAGAAAATTGGATCGATCCAGCGGAATCATTTTTGCCTGGTGGACGGCTCGACAATCACCCCGTTTTGGATTCATTGCCCTGCCGGCCTTCAAACTCAGCCTCAAGAACGATTCAGTTCTCTTTTTTCAGGGAATTTTCAGGCTGTGGAGCTAGATTCAGAGACGATTGAAGTAGCACAGCCACTCCTGGCTGTGTGATTTTCGCAACACGTAACAAAGGCGCACAGCCAAGAGTGTCTGTGCTACTTGAGCTCGGGGGAGAACTCCATGAAGGTATCAAGTTACGCAAAGCTCGCGTTCGTGCTTTCCATTGTGTTCTCTGCGGCCTGCGTTCTCGCCGGCTCGCCGGCGGCAGGCTATCACCTGCTCAAGAAGATTACCTATGGAGCGGCGCCGGGACTCGGAGCCACCCGGGAATACTTCGACTACGTGATCCCCGACGCTGCCGCGCGGCGCATGTACTTTACGCACGGCACTGAGGTTGACGTTGTTAATGCCGATACCGGAGACAAGGTCGGCTCGGTGACCGCCGCGGACTGGAAACGCGTTCACGGAGTCGCCCTCGTCCCCGAACTGAACAAGGGATTCATCACGGATGGCGACGCGGGGAACATCGTCGTGTTCGATCTGAAAACGCTCAAGGTCACCAAAACGATCAAAGCCGAAGACGACGCCGACTGGATCCTGTACGACACGGCTTCGAAGCACATCTTCGCGTTTAACGGAAGCTCCAAAACTTCGACGGTCGTCGATCCGGTGAAGGAAGAAGTCATCAAGAGTATCCCCCTGGGCGGCGCGCCGGAACAAGCGATTGCCGACGGCAAGGGAATGATTTATGACACCATCCAGTCCACGAACGAGATTGTCGCCATCGACACAAAAGATCTCACCGTCAAATCGCGCTACCCTGTCGCGCCTTCCGGGGCGCCCACGTCGATCACGATGGACCGCAAGAACCGCCGGCTCTTTGTCGGCGGGAGAAATCCCAAGATGCTCGTGATGATGGATGCCGACACAGGAAAGGTGATCGGCGAACCCTTCCCGATCGGCGACCGCGTGGACGCCAACGTTTTTGATGCTGCAACCAATACGCTGGCGGCCGCGACACGCGAGGGCACTCTCCACATTTTCCACGAAGACTCACCTGACAAGCTCTCCGTGGTCGAAACGGTGAAGACCGAATTTGGGGCCAAGACCATGGGTTTGGATCCGAAGACACACAAACTGTTCCTCACCACGTCGGATTTCGGTCCGGCACCGGCGCCAACGGAGAAACAGCCCAATCCGCAGCCAGTGGCTACCCCGGGAACGTTTCGCCTATTGATTTATGGGAAATGATGAATCACGCGGCACAAAGGAAAGGGATTTTGAATCGTAACGGAGGCTCCATGAAACGAATGAAATGTATGTTCAGCACTGCCCTCTTGATCCTGGCGGCGGCCGTCGTCGTTTCCGCGCAGGGACAAGTTACCGCGGTTCGCGCCGGCAAGATGTTTGACCCGAAGTCCGGAACGAATCTGGCCAATCAGGTCGTCCTGATCGCCGGCGACAAAATTACGGACGTCGGTCCGGCCGACCGCGTGAAAATTCCTGCTGGCGCAAAAGTGATCGACCTCAGCCAGTCGACCGTGCTCCCCGGCTTGATCGACGGCCACGTTCACCTCACGGATGCGCAGGGGGGATTGCAGCATCAGATGATGGTCGCCCTCTTCAGCGCCACGTCAAGCCTGAATGCCGGCTACACCACGCTGGTGGCCATGGGATCTCACGGAGGCGGATACGCCGATGTGGAACTGAAGAAGGCCATCCAGTCCGGGCTCGTGAAGGGCCCTCGCATCATTACCGCTGGTCCGATCATTAACATAACCATGCCCGGGAATGCGCCATTTCCGCTCATGAACTCCCCGTTGGAACAGGACATCGAAGTCAACGGGGCCGATCAAATGCGCGGCGCGGTACGTGAACTCGCCAAGTATGGCGTCGAGCACGTGAAGATTCACACGACCGGCCCGTTCTATTTCGACAAAGACGGCAAGATGTTTAACCAGCCGCTTCCCACTCGGGAAGAGCTCGCCGCCGTGATCGACGAAGCGCACCGGCGCGGCATGTGGGTCGCCTCGCACACCTACGGAGGCGAGGGATTGAAGGAAGCGATCGACCTCGGCCTCGACAACATTCAACACGCGACCGCCGCGAGCGATGACGACATCCGGGAAATCGTGCAGAAGCACTTGCCCATCACCACCACGATTCTCGACCACCGCCAGGATGAGCCCGGCGATCTGAAAGAGTGGGCGCCGTACAGTCGCTGGCGCCTGGTGGAAGTCACCTGGAAGAAAATGCTTGCCGCCGGCGTGATCCTCGGCTGGGGCAGCGGCTCCGCGCCGCCTCCAGGCCGCGTCTATAACACCGAGTGCAACTGCTCGCACGGCGTACAGGGAGAAATGTTTCCCATCTTCGTGAAATGGGGAGCCAGTCCGGTGTACACGCTCCGCATGGCCACGACGGTGAACGCGGAAATCATTCGCATGTCGGATAAACTCGGCACCATCGAAAAGGGCAAGTTTGCCGACATGATCGCGGTTTCCGGCGATCCCTTGCAGGATATTTCCGAAATGCAGCGAGTGAAATTCGTGATGAAGGGCGGCGCCGTCATCAAGAACGATATGGCGATGGCGTCTGGCGCCATGACGTCTTCCAATTAGTTTTGAAAGTTAAATAACTTCCTGGCGGCAGAAGCCCGCAAGATTTACGTGAAAACGGGCTTCTGCCGCTACGGTTTTCCAGACTCACCGGCTTGTTCGAATACCTCATTTGACGCCGCCAGAAATATTCTTCTCCGTTAAATTTTCTGATCACGTTTGTGGTTTCTTTTGCATGGCGTAAGTCTTGGCATGTGGGCTGCCCCTACAAGCCCAGATCGCTGAGCCCCGGATGTTCATCCGGCCGCCGGCCCAGCGGCCAATGAAAGAGTAGCTCCGCCGGGCGGATCGGCAGATCGTTGATGCTTGCGTACCGGTGATGCATGATGCCCTCGGCATTGAACTCCCAGTTTTCGTTCCCGTAGGAGCGGTAGCACTGCCCGGAGTCGTCATGCCACTCGTAAGCAAAACGCACGGCAATCCTCGCGGCGTCGAACGCCCACATTTCCTTAATGAGGCGGTAGTCCAACTCACGGTTCCATTTGCGCGTTAGAAATTGAACGATCTGTTCCCTGCCATTGATGAATTCGGACCGGTTTCGCCACCGGCTATCGACTGTATACGCCAGCGCAACGCGTTGGGGGTCTCGCGAATTCCAGCCGTCTTCGGCTTTACGCACTTTTTCAATGGCCGTCTCGCGCGTGAAGGGTGGCGCTAAACTGACTTGTGGTTGACCCGTCATTTCATTCCTCCTTTTCTTCGCCTTCCCATCGGAGATCGTTTGGAAACTCGAGGACACATTACCTTTTCCTGCCTGGGCGGCAATCGGCATCAGGCGCCAATGTGAACAGCGTTTAACTTGACTTTGGCTAACTTTTACAATAGCAAGGGCAGAGAGAATACGTCTGCCAAGCAAGCTTTTACGAACTTGATAAGAGAAGACAAACGAAATGGCTCGGACAGAAGGCCCCGGGAATGCTTCGGCCATACCATAGGGGATGGCGTAGTGCGCGCAGCGCGAGAAGCTGAACGTCAAGCGATTAAGATTCGCAAGATGAGAGTTCCTTCATGACCCGAAAAAAAAGGAATGAACAGGGGGACAATCGCCTGCAGTTAGTGAGCATCGTTCCTTTCGGAATGAACCATCAGCATCCCCGCGCTTACAGAACAATGCTCGGTTCTCTCTGGGAAAACCGCGACAGTCTTGCCTACGCCTACCGGATTTTGCGCGACGGTTGCTGCGACGGCTGCGCCCTCGGCACTTCCGGCGTTCACGACTGGACCATGGACGGCATTCATCTCTGCATGGTGCGCCTGGAGTTGCTCCGGCTGAACACCATGCCGGCGATGGACTGGCGATTGCTCGAGGATGTTTCTTCGCTACGCCGAATGTCCAATCGCAAGCTGCGTAAGCTGGGGCGCCTCTCCGTGCCGATGGTGCGGCGGAAGGGCGACAATGGATTTCACCGCATTTCCTGGGATGAAGCGATTGACTTGACGGCAAAACGGCTGCGCGCGGTCGATCCGCATCGCCTCGGCTGGTACCTCACATCCCGAGGGCTCACCAACGAGGCTTACTATGCTCACCAGAAAGTGGCCCGCTTCTTCGGCACCAACCACGTCGATACCAGCGCGCGCATCTGCCACGCGCCCAGCACGGCGGCATTGACCGCAACCGTCGGATGCGCGGCGACGACTTGTTCGTATTCGGATTGGATTGGCAGCGAGTTGGTCATCTTTGTCGGCAGCAACATTGCCAATAACCAGCCGGTCGCCACCAAATATCTTTATTATGCCAAGCAAGCGGGCACCAAAGTTTTTGTGGTCAATCCCTACTTCGAGCCGGGTCTGGATCGCTATTGGGTGCCGTCGGTCACCAAGAGCGCGCTGTTTGGGACGCGCCTGGCCGACGACTATTTCCAGGTCCACATCGGTGGGGACATCGCATTTTTCTACGGCGTGCTGAAACACCTCATCGAGAACGATTGGGTCGACCGCGAGTTTATCGCGGCCCGCACGGTCGGTTGGCAAGACGTCGAAGCAAAGGCACGCAGCCTCGCCTGGCAGGATCTGGAGCGGAGCGCGGGGCAAAGCAAGGCGGAGATGTACCGCTTCGCGGAGGCCTTCGGCAAGGCCCGCCACGCCATCATCGTTTGGAGCATGGGGATTACCCAGCACAGCTACGGAAGCGACAATGTTCGCTCGATTGTGAACCTTCAACTCGCGCGCGGAAACGTGGGCCGGCCGCATACCGGATTGATGCCGGTCCGTGGTCACAGCGGCGTCCAGGGCGGCGCGGAGATGGGTGGTATGCCCGGCGCGTACGTGATGGGTGTGCCGGCCACCGAGGAAAATGCCAAACGGTTTTCGCAACCCGAGTTCTGGGGCTTTGAGCCGCCCGCATGGAAAGGGATCTCCGCCACGCAAATGATCCTGGCCGCTGAACGCGGAGAGATTGACGCGCTGTGGCAGAGCGGCGGCAACTTCGTGGACACGCTTCCTGAGCCGGACCGGGTGCGCCGATCCGTGGCAAACATCGGTTTCCGCGTCCATCAAGACATCATGATCAGTTCGAACATGTTGGTTGACCCCGCGGACACGGTCGTTCTGCTTCCCTCGCGAACTCGCTACGAGCAGCGCGGCGGCGGGACAGAAACCAGCACCGAGCGGCGCATCATCTATTCCCCCGAAATTCCCGGCCCTCGAATCCCCGAGACGCGCGACGAGTGGGAAATCCCCGTCCAGGTCGCGCGCCGCGCCGACCCCGAGCGTGCTGCCAGGATTTTCTCCTGGAAAGATACTCAGGACATTCGTGAGGAAATCGACCGTGTCTGCCCAACCTACAAAGGGATCGGAAGCCTGCGGAAGAAGGGCGACAACTTCCAGTATGGCGGGCCTCGCCTTCTCGTGGATCGCTTTTTAACGCCGGATGGGAAAGGCCACTTCTCGCCGATCGGCCTCCCCGAAGAAAAAGTCCCTGCGGACCGGTTCCTGCTCTCCACTCGGCGCGGCAAGCAATTCAACAGCATGATTTACAATGTCACCGATCCCCTTACAGGCCTCAAGCGGGAAGACATCATCATGGCGAAGGAAGACGTGGAGCGGCTTGGCCTGCGGAACGGAGACCCGATTCTTTTGCGCAACGATCGCGGCGAATTCCGCGGGCGCGTGAAGATCGATCGCATCAAGCCGGGATGCATACAGGGCCACTGGCCGGAAGTAAACGTCGTCGTTCCCGCCGGCCGGCTCGATCCGAGTGGTGTGCCGGATTACAACGCTATCGTGGAGATCATTCCATTGGGCCGGCCCGAAGCCGTCGCAAACTTGAAGATCGCCACCGCATAGGTGCGGGCGAATTTCGCAACCCGGTCACTCCGCTGGCCGGTGGAATTGAGACAGAGAGCCATATTTTCGGGTCCCCGGTTTTCATGCAAGCAGATTTCTTCAACTGGAGGAGGTGCCCATGGCGCCAGATCAACTTCCCAACCGGTGGGGCATTGCAGTAGCGGCAGTGATCATGCAGGTCTGCTTGGGGGCCGTGTACGGGTGGAGTGTGTTCGTCAAACCGCTCATCGGCGCCGAGCATTGGAAGCTTACCGACGTTTCCCTGAACTTCACGCTGGCGATTGTTTTTCTAGGCTTTGGTACGGTGATCGGCGGCCTTTGGCAGGACCGCGTGGGCCCGCGGAAAGTAGCCACAGTGGCTGGAATCCTATACGGCCTCGGATACCTTGTCGCCGGATTTGCCGCCTCGCGCCATTCTCTCTATGGGCTCTATCTCGGCTACGGCGTCATCACGGGCGTCGGGATGGGCATGGGATACATTTGTCCGGTGGCCACACTCGTGAAATGGTTCCCCGACCGGCGCGGTTTGATGACCGGCGTCGCCGTTTGCGGGTACGGCTTTGGCGCGCTGATCATGAGTCCGTTCGCGGCGTGGGAAATCATCCATCACGGCATCCCGGCGACGTTTTCGACTCTCGGAATCGTGTTTCTGATTATCGTTGTGCTTGCGGCGCAGTTCTACGCGAATCCTCCGCAGGGTTGGCGACCCGCTGGTTGGGAGCCGCGCACCGCGGTAGCCAAAGCGGCGAGTACGTACGATTTCACGGTCAGTCAAGCGATGGGCACGTGGCAGTTTTATCTTCTCTTTCTTCTTCTGTTCCTCAATGTGTCAGCGGGCATCATGATTATCAGTCAGGCCTCTCCGCTGGCGCAGCAGCTCGTCGGCATGTCGGTACTCCAAGCCGCCGGAATGGTGGGCGTGATCTCGATCTGCAACGGGCTCGGCCGCGTCTTCTGGGCGTGGGTTTCGGACTCTCTAGGCCGCGCACGCGTGTATTTCCTGCTCTATCTGATCCAGGTGGCGATCTTTTTTGTGCTGCCCCATATTCGGGATCCGAGACTGTTTACGGCCGCGTTCGCTTTGATCGGATTGTGTTACGGCGGAGGCTTTGGCACGATGCCTTCCTTCACGGCCGATTTCTTCGGGTCAAAATATATGGGCGGGATTTATGGCTGGATTTTGCTGGCCTGGGGAATGGCCGCGATTCCTTCTCCGATCATGATCGCGCGAGTTCGGCAAAACACGGGCAGCTACGGCCCGGCCATCACGGTCATCGCGATTGTGATGCTGGTGTCGCTGGTCCTCCCGCTCATCGCGCGGCGCCCGTCGAAGGAACCAACTGGCGTGCCCGCCGTGGCCGCCGGGACCGACTGAGTGGCGTTCAACGCCGGATGTGAAGCGCCACTCAAACTCGTCAGATTTAAGAACGCGCTGGCCGATCGCGTTGTTGGAAGAAGCGCTTTTCTGTGACCCATAAAAGCCGCAATATCGAACTCACCCAAGTCACCCAGTGGGAGAATGGCGAGGCCACGCGCGTCGAAGACTATCTGGCCGCCGAGGAGCCGCTGGAGATGCGCGCGGGAAGATACTCCCTCGGCGTCACTCTTCGCACGCCGGGAAACGATGAGGAACTCGTGGCCGGTTTTCTTTTCACCGAAGGCATCATCTCCCGGCCAGAACAGCTCGTGGCGTTGCGGCTTCCCAAGAGTGACGAACCCGAACGCAACCTCGTGCGCGTGACCCTCGATTCCAAAGTGCGCCTCGCGGCCGGCAACGCGGCCCGCAGATTTTCCGCCGGCTCGGCCTGCGGGGTATGTGGAAAAGCGTCCATCGCGCAACTCCGGCGGCGCGGCCTGCGCCGGCCCGAAGTGACAACGCTGTTCGATCCCGAAATTCTGTGCCAACTGCCGCAGAAGCTGCGCGCCGCGCAAGCCATCTTTGGCCGGACCGGCGGCTTGCATGCCGCGGCGCTTTTTGACCCGGGCGGTGAATTGATCGTCTTGCGCGAGGACATCGGCAGGCATAACGCCGTGGACAAGGTAATCGGTTGGGCGTTCCTGAAAGGCCGCTTGCCCCTCAGCGGACATGCATTGCTCGTCAGCGGCCGCGGCGGATTCGAGATCGTGCAGAAAGCGCTCGCCGCGGGGATTCCGCTGCTGGCATCGGTATCGGCGCCTTCCAGTCTCGCCGTGCAACTCTCGCGTGAACTCGGATTGACGCTCGTAGGTTTCCTGCGCGGCCAGCGGTTCGTCATCTACTCGGAAGAGGATCGGATTGCTATTTCAACCCCGAAAAAAGTTGTAGTGGATTGATGTTGTCAGATTGTGTAGCGCGACCGTCCACGTGAACACCCCGGTCACGAATGGCAGGGGGTCCTTATACTGCGCGGCGGGCAAGTTTGGCTGGGAGGCCTGGACTCGAACCAGGATAGTCAGCTCCAGAGGCTGATGTACTACCGATTGTACGACCTCCCAGCCGAGGGAGACGCAAGAAATGGGCCGTGGCGAGCCAGGAATTGTTCCTGGCCTCACGACCCAGCTTGTTTACTTTAGACAGGAAATTGGAATCCGTCAACCGGCCCGGAATTTTCAAGAATCATTGATCGCACTCGCCCGCTTCTGATTGCAACACACAGCATCATCTCAACGGTGATGCATCTGAGGCGTGCGAGATATTCCGGTTCGTTCGGGTCTAGCCTTACTTCTTGAGCGCTGGATTCACATAACCGTGTTGTAGGACCTTTTTCAAATCCGGCCGTATGCTCAGGTACGTGACGTGATCCGGGATGGCCGAAAATCCATGCGGCACGCCCTCCGGGATGATGATAATGTCGCCCGTCTTTACGGTACGGCTCGTGTATCCCACCATCGTACCGCTGCAGGAAGGACCGTTGAGGATTGTCGTCACTTCGCTGTCTGGCGCTGAACGCCTCCCGTTGACGACGGTGCCCCCCATTATCAGGGTAGCGCTACCCGATATGACGACGTAACTTTCGGCCGTGTCATCATGGAAAATACCGGTGGGACCTGTCGCACCGGGACGTTTCTCGCCGCATGCCGGCGCTGGGCTTGCTGCCGTCGCGCCGCCACCGGAATTGCCGCCGCCCGCCATCGCACCGCGGTGGATGACCGCGACCCCGAGCTGATACTTGTCCATATCGACCACCCGGAGCGTATTGTCCGGGATTGTGCGCTTGGTATCGGCCGAATGCTTCAACACGGCCTTCACGTCTTCATCACTGATGTAGACGCCGTCCTTTGGCGCTTGCGCCCACCCAACTGCCGGACACGCCGCAAGCAACATGGCTAGCACTTGCAGAGCCTTGTTTTTCATGAGTATCTCCTTATTCAATTCGCGCGCTCATTTCACTTCAACGATCTCAATCGCCACTCGATCGGGTCCTTCAATCATGGCCGCGCGTGTGTTGCCCCACGAGTGAATCTCTTCCAGGAACTTGATCCCTTCGCTCTTCAGCCGGGCCACAGTCGAATCCAGGTCCGAGACGCTTAGGGCCCAGTGATCGACGATATGCCCGCGCGGGCTGACGAGGCCCCCGCCTGGCCACGGCCGGATCAATATGTTGATGTCGTCGAACAGGACGCTTCCTGATGGCTCGCGAACAAATCCCGGAAACTTAAAGAACGAGGGCCATGTCGGCGGGCCGTACAGCTGCTTGCAATTCCCAGTGTTCGGCGACACGGGCACGCCACCGCTCCCTTGCGGGTTGGTCGCGCCCAGGTGGGCGACATACCACTGGATCGCACAAAGCGGGTGCTCATGGTACATGTGGACGTGGTTGAAGCGTTCCACCTTGCCGCTTTGAGCGTTCTCAATCATCGCGTCGTCCGGACCCCGCAGATACCCGAAGCCCCCCTCCCTGCTCGGCTGCACGCCTTTCGCACGCATTTCGAGGATCTGCTCCTGTGTCGGCAGCCCGGGCAATGTGTCGCTTGACATGTCGACGAGCTTGCCGTCGGCGGCGTCCCACATCTGCGCGATTTTCAGGCCCTTCGCGCGGAACTCTTCGTCGTACTTGCGCGAATCCGGCGTATTCCAGCCGAAATGCCATACCGAGGACTGGGGTCCGTTGAGCTCCGTCAAAGGCGGTGTGTCGACCTTCGTGAAAAGCAAATAGACGTTGCCGGTCTTGACCGCCTCGTAGCCGTTGAACGTCGTCTTGGTGGTCGACAGCGGAAACGGCTTCAGGTAGTACTCGGCCGCGGACTTTGGGTCCACCGAATTCAGGTGGACGTGATGAAAATGCATCGGCGCGACTGCCGCTTTCCCCTGCGCACGGACCAGTCGAAATGGCAATGTGGAAAGAGCCACCAAGAAAAAGATCAAGCTCAGAAAGCGATTTCGCATTTTGAAACTCCTTCCGTGGTCCATCAGTCGGGCAGCGATCGTGCCGCTCTTCACAGTGCGGGAACCTGTCTTCTACCAACCGGTTCGGAGCGAAGCGGAACATTCGAGACCAGGCGATGCGAGCCCCTACCTCGCCAGGGGATCGGGGCGCATCTGGACCTTCACCACCTTGTCCTTAGTCCCTTTGCCGCCTTCCATGTGCCACGGCGTATTCGGATTGTAACTTGTCCAGAAGCCGCGGCCTTTCCAGCCAGTCTTGGGGTTGTCGATCCGCCCCTGCATCGACCGCGTGTAATATCCCAATGGATACGGAATGCGGATGGTTACGAATTGACCGGTCTTCGGAACCAGCGCCACCATGGCGTCGGAATTGACAGCCCCTGTCATCGGCACATCGTTCCCGAGACCTAGAACACCGTGGCGGTCAACGAAGATCAGGTAGTTCAGATCGGAATTGATTCCTGACACACCTTGAAAGGCCGGGCCTGGCTTGTGGTAGATCGTCCAGCCCTCCGGACAGTGCTGGCCCGTAGCGGTCGGCCCATTCAGTACCTTGCACTTGCGGCGATCGAAGGCGGTTATGTAGTCAGTGGCGCGCCAATTCTGCCATACCACGCCATTGCTATCCACGGAAACGCCGCCCGCGCTGAATAACGGCGGGTCTTTTTGCGGCGGCATATACACTTCCGTCTTGCTGGTTTCAGGAGGATTCGAGCCGCGCTCCAGGCGCACCAGCGTGTTTTCTTTGATGCCAATCCCCGAACACCACACACTGCCGTCTACCGGGCTGACGGAAATCGAGTAGCAACCGAAAGTGATGCGGTGATCTTTCGTGGGATCGATTGGATCGTTCGGTTCGGTCCACGGCTTGGTGATCTTGCCGTCACCGTTGGTGTCCAGTACGCCGGGGATCCAACCTTGCGAGGCTTCGTCATTGTGGGTCTTGTCCCACACCGAGGTATTGACCCACCCAACGGAACCGTTCTGGCCGAAGAACAAACTGCCGTTGGCGCCGAATTCATTGTGGTCCGTCGTAAAGCAAGTGTCGATCTCAGAGATCTCCTTCTTCTCCGGATCGTACACCGCAACTTGCTTGGTGCCGCGCGGCATTGGGAAATACTGGGCAAACTTGTTGCTCGATCCTGCCTTGCAAAAATCCGGCTGTTTGCCTCCATCCGAAGCGGTATCTCCGCCTCGCATCCTGCTTGCAAACCAGACGCGCCCCACTTGATCGACCGCCGCGCTGCGCGGCTGCGCAGCCGCCAGCCATATGTTCTCATCGCCCCAATACGGAGAAGGCATCTCCATGGACCCGAGCGGCACTGCCTGCGACGGAATTTTTATTTCGGAGGCCGTGTTCTTGACCGGGTCCAGCCATACCAGCGAATTCCCGCTGGTCATGACGCCGAAAACTGGGCCATTCGGGTTGACCAGAGGATTCCGCAAATCGCTGGCTGCTTCGTCGTGCATGTAATTTGTCTGCGTGCCCCAGTCCCACAAAGTGAGCACCAGGTTGCGCTCCACGCCGCTTGGTCGCGGCGGGGCATCCTTCGGGTACTCGCCCGCGGCAATGCGGTCGGTCCAATCTGCGAATAGTGAACGCTGCTCTCCCATCGAAAGATAAGAAGCGGCCATGTTTGCGCCCACGGGCCCCGATTTCGTGCGGCGGTCCCAGGCTTCTGAACTATTGTTGAAGGGACCGAAGTCCTTCGTCGTGGCGGGAATCTCGCGTGTCGCCTTGTCGCCAAGCTGATGGCAGTTCATGCAGAGCTTTACTCTGCCGGCCACCTCAACGGGCGCCAGCTTGCCATTCGGAATTTTCACAAGGCTCAACCAGTAATTGGCCGGATAGATCTGCGCAGCCGCCCGTCCGTCGGGCGCCACCACAGCTTTTAGATCGAGGTGTTGGCCGGGCTTCGCCGGTACCCGCGCCGAATCCACCAGCCCGTAGCCTCTTACAAACACCTGGTAATTCGCCGTTGGCAGCTCAGGCAGCGCATAGCGTCCCTGATCGTCGGTGACGACGATCTTGGCGTACTTCGTCGGCAGGTCTGTTGTTTCGGCGATCACCCACACGCCGGCTTCGGGACCTTTCGAACTCGTGACCACGCCATCAATGTAATCGGCTGAACCCGCCGCCGCACCGCCGCGGCTTTCCGTCGCGACGATCCACGCAAAACAAAACGCCAGGGCCAACGCAAACATTCCGAGGATACGACTAATCTTTCCCTTCCTCATATCTGCCTCCCGTAGCGCGGCATTGCCTTCATTTGCAGGAATTTCTGTTTGACTTCTTGGTTGACCGGTAATGTACAGCCTGACCGCCCTCGTACGCAATCCTCCCGTCAGGCTTTTTGCGCTTGGTCCCGGTTCCGCCTGATCGCGGATGCCTAGCTCGCGAATTGTTCTGTGGAATCGGAAACGCCGGACGGCTTCTTCAAATGACTGCACGCCTTGCCCCCTTTACAACCTCCCAAGAATTCGGCGCCCAAAGTATTTGTGTTCGCTTGAGACCGGCTGATCCACCAATGTCCACAGTCCCGCACACGAACATGGATTGTATGGATCAACCGAATCGTTGCTGGGGAGCAGACTTTTGTTCTTGAGCTAGCAGGTCCCGGCCAGTACCATCGTCTGCCAGTGTTTCGCGCCGTTGCGGACACGCACACTTTCAGGGGAGCCACCGACAATGCCGCCCGCCGTCAGCGAATGGTCGAACCTCATTCTCCGTTGGATCCACGTGCTCGGCGGTATTTTCTGGATCGGGCAGACGTATTACTTCACCAAGCTGGACGGGCGAATGGCCTTGGATGAGGAGGCCGCTCGAAATTCCGGCAGACTCCCCCAGGTTTGGCTGGTGCACAGCGGTAGCTTTTCGCTTGTCGAAAAGCAGGCTTCGCCGAAGGCAGTGCCGGCGAAATTCTATTGGTTCCGCTGGGAAGCGTTGATCACCTGGATTTCCGGCTTCTTGCTGCTCGGACTGCTGTATTACTCGGGCGGTCTGCTGCTGGATGACAGCGTCTCGAATATCGGCATGGGAACGGGAGTGGCGATTGGCCTCGGCACGCTGATTTTGGGTTTTACCGTGTACGAGGGGATCTGGATGTCGCCGCTCGGGCGAATGCCGCTGCTCGCCGGGACGATCTGCTATCTGCTTGTCGTCGCGCTTGCATATGGGCTGACACATGTCATCAGCGGACGCGCGGCTTACATGCACATCGGCGCGCTCTTTGGCACGATCATGGTCGCCAATGTATGGATGCGCATCCTGCCCGCGACTCGCAGGATGCTGAACACCATTCGCGAGGGGAAGCCGGTTGATCTCGAGGCGTCGGAAAGAGCGAAAGGACGCACCATCCATAACACGTACATGACCGTCCCGCTGATTTTCCTGATGATCAGCAACCACTTTCCGACGGCCACTTACGGCGCGAGTTACAACTGGCTGATTCTTTCCGCGCTGGTCCTGGCGGGCGGCGTTTCCGCAAAGTTCATCTACAAGGCCTCGTAACCAAGACGAGGCCGGGTGGCCGTCAGCCTATCCGCTCGGTTTGACGAAGGAAACCGCGGGCAGGGTGCCATTCTCGATGTCCTTGTAGAGATCGGTGGTATCGGCGAGATGAGCCGTGCGCACAACATCGTCCGTCAGGATGGGGGTCGCGTACTGGAACGGGTTGCAAATGCTGCAATACTGGTCACTGTTCGGGCCAACCTTTCCATAGTTGAGCTGGTACTTGTCCGTGAAATACTGGTTCCACTGTGCTGATGCATCGATTGCGAAAAAGCGGCGTAATCGTCGCGCAACTACAAAGAGGCGGTGAAGCCCGAACGATCCCTCAGCCGCGTCCGGCACGCGGCGCGACGGGAATCATCCGTCCCTTTTCGAGCGTGAAGGAACTTCCCCGCCACTCGATGCGGTTCATTCCGAAGCTTGCAAGCCAAACGAAAAACGAAAACAGGTCGCGCACGGGCAATAGCCAAAACCGGCGGCGCAGGACTGGATCGTGCAATCCCCAGACGCCAACGGCCCAGGCCATCGCAAACCGCAATACAAAATAGGCCGCAAGATAAGCCGCGCCGACGGCAGCAGAGGGCGCAACCCAGGCCGCAGCGATCGCCCAGGGAAGTCCGTGTGTAAACAGCATGCCGAAATGCCCTCCCGGACGAATGTTGCGGATACCGATGGCCCAGCGCAATTCGTGTCGCAGGTACGCGCCTAGAGTCTGCGAAGGAAACGCCATCCACACCGGCTCGGCCAACAGCTCGATCCGGTAGCCGCGAGCGGCGATGCGGCGGCCGAGTTCGTAATCGTCGGAGTGCAAGTCCACCATGGCCTCGAAGCCGCCGATTTCAGCGAGCCGCTCTTTCGTCGTGGCCATCGTCGAACCCATCGTGAATTTCAGCCCTTCGAGTTCGCGCGCGACGAGTGCGGCGGCGCAGAAGGCCGCTGACGAGCCGACGCAATCCATGGCGGCGACAAATTGCAGATTGTCCTGACCGCGATAGAGCGCGGTCACACCACCGACGCCGGGATCGCGGAACATTGCCGCGACGCTTCGCAAATATCCCGGCTCGACTCGCACGTCGCTATCGGTGATGACCAGCAGATCGTGCCGCGCTTCACGCACCAGTTGGCAAAGATTGGAAACCTTGGTGTTCGGGCCGAGCCGCTCCGCGACCAAAATCAGACGAATGGATCGCCCGGGAAAATCCGCGATCAATTTATGCACGATCGGGACAACAGGGTCTTCGGCATCATTCACGGCAAACAGAATTTCAAATTCCGGATACATCTGTCGGCAAAAGCTCGCAAAATTTTCGTAGGCGCCGGGATCGAGGCCACGGACCGGTTTCAAAATGCTGATGGGACGCGTCTCATCTATCGCAAGCGGCGTTTGGCTTGCTCCGCGATGCGCCACGCGAAAGAATCGCCATGCGGAATAAATTCCAACGAGGTAATAAAACAGCGGGCCGAGCGCAAGCGCCAGAATCGCCCACCGGAACATCGTGATCGCCGAAGGATAATGCAGGGACGCGGGCAAATCATCCACCCACGCCATGCCCACGCCGAGGCAGATCAAAAGAATTCCGGCCCAGCGCGTCCCGTTCAGTTGCTCGCCCAAAAATAGTTTCGCGCCGAACGCTCCGGCCACGTACGCGAGCGACGTGGCGGGAACCACAAAGCTGACGGGGAACCACGACAGCATCGCCAGAAACGAAAAGAACGACGCCGCCATCAACGAAACGGCGAGCCAGAGCCAGCCGACACGCAGCGAGCGCAGCACGAACGACAGAATCGCGCGCGGACGGAAATCGTGGACTTCGCCCAGCAGCTTCATGGTGTGCGTCAGGCAAATTTCTCCGCCCGTGCCGGTCACGACCACGAAGAAGAGTATGGACGCCGTGCGCATGTCAGGTCGTCGTTCCCGGAGCGGTTCCCTGCGGAGTCGTGCGATGCGGCGTGCGGTTGATCAGGACGACGCCGAGCACAATGAGAACGATTCCCATCCAGCGCGCCGTGGAAACGTGTTCGTGCAAAAACAGGAACGCGAGCAGCGGGACCAGCGCGTAAGCAATCGCGGAAAACGGCATCACGAAACTATAATCGGCCCACGAGAGCACAAGCATGTGGCACACCATGAAACCGAGCATCAACGCGATCCCGGCCCAAATCGTTCCGCTCGTCAGCACGCGCGCCGCTCCCGCCGCCAGAGACGCAAAATGCGAAATGTCCAGGTCCCCCGCGTCCTTCATCCCTTTGCTCAGAAGCGTGTTCCCAACCGAGCCGAGCAGGACGAGCAGAAAGAGCAGCACGTAGGTTTTAGTTTGATGAGTTTTTGGAGCAGTCATCGCAGAAGGAAGACCAAGTAGCACAGACTTCAGTCTGTGGGGTTTAGTTAATGCACGATCGACCGAGCCGCAACGAACCCCCACAGGCTGAAGCCTGCGCCACTGAAATCCAGCCTAATCCCCGGCGCTCGAAGCGGCCGCCGCGGAGGACTGCGCCATTTCGCGCGCCGTTTCCTTGCGCTCGTGCAGGAACTTGAAGAATTCGACGCCCTCGCGAAGCCGCCGCTTCATCACTTCCGGATCGCGCAGCATTCCGCCGAACAGCGAGAACATCTTTCGCGGCCGGAAATAAAATTTCCTGTACAGCTCTTCTACGGAATTGAAAATCACGGTCGAGTTGAGCTTCGGATAATTCATGGCCGCCGTCTGAATTCCATGCGCATCCACGAGTTCTCCGGATTGAATCTGGAGCCAGCCCTGCTCCTGCGCCTGCCGGTACAATTCCGTGCCCGGGTAGGGCGCGGCAAGCGACACCTGAATCGTTTCGGGATCGATATCGCAGGCAAATTTGATGGTCTGCTGAATCGTTTCCGTGGTCTCGCCCGGAAGGCCCAGAATGAATGTCCCGTGAATCTTAATTCCGAGATCCCGCGCGTTGCGTGAAAATTCGCGGGCGATATCGATCCGCACGCCCTTCTTGATGTTGATCAGAATTTGATCGTTGCCGGATTCGTAGCCCACCAGAAGCAGCCGCAGTCCGTTGTCCTTCATGATTTCGAGCGTCTTGCGCGGGACGTTGGCTTTCGCGTTGCACGACCAGTTCAGCCCCAGCTTGCCCAGGCGCCGCGCGATTTCCTCCGCGCGCGGCAAATCGTCCGTGAACGTGTCATCGTCGAAAAAGAATTCGCGCACCTGCGGAAAATATTTTTTCGCCAGCGCCATTTCGGCGGCGACATTTTCCGGACTGCGCACGCGATACCGATGCCCGCCAAGCGTCTGCGGCCACAGGCAGAACGTGCACTTCGACCGGCAGCCCCGCCCGGTATAGAGCGAGACGTACGGATGCTGCAAGTAGCCGATAAAATAGTTCTCAATCGTCAGGTCGCGCTTATAAACGTCCACGACATAGGGAAGATCATCCATGTTCTCAATCGTAGGCCGCGGCGGCGTGAGTGTGACGCGCCCGTTGTCGCGATACGCAATCCCGCCAACATCCTTGAGCGGCTTCCGCGCGGCAACTTCCGCGCAGATGTAATCGAATTCGCCTAGGGAAACCCAATCCACAGCCGTCGCCGCATTCATGGATTGCAGCGGCAGAACGCCGACGTGCGCGCCCACCATTCCGATCATGATTTTTGGATTCACTTCCTTGAGGTGCGCGGCAAATTTCGCGTCGTTGGGAAACGACGGCGTGCTCGTATGCAGCACGGCCAACTCGTAATCTTTCGCCAGCGGCGCCACTTGGTCCACGGTAAGCCCATCGGGCGGCGCGTCAATCAAGCGGCTGCCGGGGACCATGGCCGCAGGCTGCGCCAGCCACGTCGGATACCAAAACGATTTGATCTCGCGGCGCGCCTGGTAGCGCGCGCCTGCTCCGCCGTCAAAGCCCTCATAGCTCGGCGGATTTAGAAACAGCGTTTTCATCACTTCAGGCATTCTTCTCTTCCCCTGATCCGGGACTTCCCCCACGACCGCAAACCTTATGAACCTAGTATCTTACCTGAAACCCGGCCAGCCCCGGAACAAAACCCAATGGGCGGTGTTGTCCAAATCTAAAAACCCCCGATGTGCGCGAAAGTAGCACAGGCACTCTTGCCTGTGCGGTTTTTACTGTCTTTACCCCTCCATTACGCCCTCGGCGGTCGAAGAAACCGCACAGCCAGGAGTGGCTGTGCTACTGCAGCACCTGTGCCAATTGTCCCGTCGTGTGGAGGAGTTCCAGCTGCGCCTGCTGCCGCGAATAGTTGGCATCCAAAAAAGCCAGCCACTTGTCATTTTCCTCGATGTGCGCGGCCTCCAGGTCTTTCAAGCTGCCGCGCCCTCCGTCGAACTGCGCCTGCAAAACGCGCACATTCTCTTGAGCGAGCTGCAACTCCAGCCGCGCCACTTCCCCGCTCAGTTCCGCCTCCCGCACCAGCTTGGCCTTGCGGCGAACATCTCGAGAGATCTCGCTGCGCTTGGTCTGCAGCGCCAGATTGGCGGCGTTGAAATCCGCCTGCGCAAAGGCGACGGCGGAAGAAGTGCGCGAGGCAAAAATCGGGATTTGCACCTGAACCCCAAAGATGACGTTATTGCGCTGAAACTTGTTGAAAAAATCTGTGTAATTGTTGATCTTGCTCAACACATTGTACTGGCCGGTCAGAGCAAACGACGGCCAGCGCCCGCCCTGTTCGCCTTTGAGTTTGAATTCTCGGGCGCGCAACTCGGTTTGCGCCTGTTTCAGTTCCACATTGTTGGCCAAGGCTTCCGAGACGACGTCCTTCGAGGCTTCCGCGGCAACTCCAGGAATTTCCTCGGTGGAGACTTCGATCGTTTCGTCGGGCGGCATGCCCATCATGTCGCGAAGCTCGCCCGACAGGGAATCGTCGCGGTCTTCCAATTGCGCGATCCGCTGCTCGATTCGCGCCGTAGTCAACTGCGCCCGGATCACTTCAATGGGAAGCTCGCGCCCGGTATCCGCGCGCTCCCGCGTCGCCTCGAGGATCCGCCCCGCGCTCGTCCGCTCACCGTGCATCAGCTCCAGCGCGTGCCGCACTTTCGCCAACTCCAGATAATCGAGCGCCGCGCGCGACATCACCGTGTCGCGCACATCGTCCATCGAAAGCCGCTGCTCCTCGGCTCTTTGTTCGGCGGCGCGCTGTTCCCCTTTCAGCGGTGGATTGAAAATTTGCTGCGTATAGGAAAGCGTGAAAATGGCGGGCGCGCCTCCTCCCTCCAGGAGCGGAAAGCCGCTGGTATAGGCCACGCCCGTCCCGGTATAAAGGTTGGGAAGAAACGCGGACCGCGCCACGCCAATCTGGCGCTGCATCACGCCATACTGCAGCCGCGCCAGGGCCAGGTCGCGGCTGTTTGCGACGGCCAGGTTCACGGCTTCCTTCAACGTCAGCTTGCTCGTAAGTTCCGAGTCTTGTGCGCTGCTCGTTCCTGCGCCCGTCAAAATGAAAATCGCCAACCCCGCCGTGCAAATAACCGCCTGCCAAAACCGCGGGATATTTCCAATGTAAATTCGCACGCCCATGTCCTTGCACCTGCTTTCCATCGGCCTCACGCACATCTCCTTCGATGCCCCTGCGAGCCCAACGTTGTTTTCCAATTTCCAGGTGGGACGCATCACGCCGCGCTTACTCATACCGCAGCGATTCCGTCGGCTGCAATTGCGCCGCGCGCTCCGCCGGCAGGTAACCGAAGAACACGCCCACGGAACAGGACACCAGAAAAGCCAGGACCACGGATTCCCACGGGACGGGCACGCGAAGATTCCCGGGCAGTAAAGGCTGAACCAGGACAGGAATCGCAACCGCGATCAGGATTCCCAGCACCGACCCGAATCCGCTGATCATGAATGCCTCCAGCAAGAACTGATACAAAATTTCCTGATGCTTTGCCCCGATGGCCTTCCGAATCCCGATCTCCCGCGTCCTTTCCTGAACGGTCACCAGCATAATGTTCATGATTCCAATGCCGCTGACCAGGAGCGCGATGAACCCGATGAGCACCAGAACGATGGTGAGGGCCAACGCGATTCTGCGCGCCGCTTCCAGGATGGAACTGAGATTCTGCACCGAATAACGCGCGCGCGTCGGATGGCGGCTCTTCAACAGGGCCTCCAGTTGACGGGTCACGGGGATCACGCCCTCGGGCGTGCTGGCCTGCACGTACAGCATCTCAAGGGAGGAGTCTCCCAGGTAATACTTCATCAACGGAAACGGTACGAGGACCGAGTAATCCTGAATTTCGGAAAGTCCGAACGTTTCCACGCGCTCTCGAAAAACTCCGATGACCGTAAAACTGAGTTCGCCGACGCGCAAACTTTGCCCGACCGGGTCCATAAACGGAAACGCAAAATTTGCGAGCTGCGCCGTGATCAGACAAACCCGGCTTCGTTGGGAAATATCATCTGCGTCCAGAAACCGGCCCTGCAAAATCAGCAAATTGCGAATCTGCTGGAAACCCTCGGTCACACCCACGAGATTCACGTTTCGCTCAACGGATCCGACATTCACAGTGGCCGGATCGCCGCGCGTTCCCGCCACGGTTACCACTCCCGGAATCCCCGCTTTCGCGGCGTTCATGTCCTCAATCGACAATTCGTCCTGCAGCATGATCGGCCGGTTCGGGTCGATATCGAGCCGCGCGTAGACCAGATTGGATCCTACGCCTTCGATTTGCTGAATGACGTAGCGCCGCCCGCTGAGCGCCACAGTCACGACCAGAACGATGCAGGCGCTGCCGATAATCACGCCCAGCGTGGTTAAAAACGCGCGCACTTTGTTCGCCCAAAGAGCGTCCAGCGCGACCATCCAGGTCTCGTTGCGTAGCATCATGGAAATTCCCGCGGACTAAAACAAACTTCGTTGAAAAACCGTCTGCACGCCGAGTCGACCTTCCTCTGGTTCCCCTACTTCCTCTACTTCCCCTATTTCCTTTGCACCTTCTTCAATTCCTCTTCCACACCCTTGTTGTGCGGATCGAGCGAAAGCGAGAGCTTGTACTGTTCCGCCGCCTCGGAAAGCCGTCCCTGGGATTCGTACAGTTTACCCAGCCATTCGAGCGCGGTCGCATGCGGGGGGAGATCGGAATTTTCGGGGACGGTCGCCATATAGGATTTCAACAGCATTTCGGCTTCGCTGGGGCTTTTTCCTTTCATCACGAGGAGAACCCCTTTATAAAACTTCAGCCGGCGGTCGTCGGGATCGATATGCTCGGCCTTCTCGACGGCCTCGCCCATTTTTTCGGCGTTCAGGCGGTCCCGGTAATAATCGCATACCTCGAAATAAACGCCCGCCCGGTCAGAGTTCGATTCCAAAATCTTGCCGAACACCGCGTCCGCCTCGGGCATCCGCTTTTTCGTCGCGAAGAACTCTCCTCGGGCCAGCTGCCCCTGAATGAGATCGATCTTCTCAAGGGCATCGATATTTTTCGTCGCTTTATCGTCGCCGCCCCCGATCATGCTGGGAGCGTTCATTTCGTACCGGATCAGATCGCGCCGCGCCTCGAAATTCGCTGGATCCAGTTCGACCGCAATTTCAAATTCCCGGTGCGTTTTTCGCGCCCAACTCATCGCGCCCAGGAACTTGCTCTCCTCGGCCCTCCGGCCGTAAGACTTGGCGAGCCAGTCGCGATATACGGAATCTTTAGGAGAAAGTTGGACGGCGCGCTCAAAGCCCGCCACGGCGCGCGGGAAATCCCCAAGTTGATAATAGCTTTGGCCCAAGAGGAAATGCAGGGACGCATCATCAGGAGACTTGGCGATCGCGCTGTTCAACGCGTCGATGGCGCGATTGTAGCGTCCGGCGTTGTAGTCGTGTTGCGCATCGGCAAGAGAAGACTGTCCCGCAAGGGCTGGCGCCCCGCTCCATCCACAGGCCAGAAACACCACTAAGGCTGCGAATAAGGATCGCCGAATCATTCCGGGCGCACCGGTATGATGCGCAAATTTTCTTTGAGGGAGACTTCACCGGGCAGCGCCACCACGTCACCTTCGCTCAGCCCGGAAAGAACTTCGATCTTGGTCGGATTCGCGATGCCCACTTTGATAAAGCGGCGGTGAAGGCGGTTATCCTCCACTCGAAACACGAATCGCCTGTCACCCTCGATATAAACGGCTCCGCGCGGAACCACCAGGGCCGCCGGCCGTTCACTGATATGAATTCGCACGTCGACCGTCGTGTTAGGAAGCAGGTCCAGCCGGTCATTCGTTACCGAGCAGAGCAATTCGCCGACGCTGCGCGTGCCGCGGGTGACCACTTGCTTCGGCAATACTTCCGTTCGCCCATTCCAGACACGGTCAGGATGCGCGTCCCAGAGAATCTCGACGGACTGGTTGACGTCAATCTGCCCGAGCTCGGGCTCATCGATGAACGCCCTGATCCGCACCTGGTGCAAATCCGCAAGCTCGGCCAGAAGGTCGCCGGCCTTCACGAAATCGCCCTGACGCATCGGCAGCGAATACAGCGTCCCGTCGAAGGGAGCAGTCCCGTGAGCCGACTCCAGCCGTTCCTCGAGATCGCGAACGGTCACGCGCGCGTGTTCCACCAGGAGAGCCACGCGCCCCTCATCTAGTTTTGCCTGCTGTTCCAGCGTTTGTTTCGTCTTTTCAAAAGATTGAACGTCGGCTTCCGCCTGGGTCAACTGCAGCCGGTTCTGCTGCAATTCCTCGGGCGTCGCGGCCTTCTCGGCCACCAGTTTCGTCAACATTTCGTTGTCGCGGTGCAATTGATCGCGGCTCGCTTGCGCCTTCTGCAAATCGGCGGCGGCCTTGGCAAGCTGGCTCGCGTGCCCGCCCGCCTTCGCCACGCTGAGCGCTTCTTCCTGGGTCGCAAGATCGGCGCGGGCCTGCGCGAGATCCGCTTGAACCTCCGTATCATCCAGAGCAAAGAGCTTCTGGCCCCGCTTCACCTGCTGCCCCTCGACCGCAAAGACGCGTTCCACAAATGTCGGATAACTCGCGCGAAAGGAACGCGGCATCACCGGTTCAACCTTTCCATTGGTGGACACCACAGAACTCAAATTTTCGCGCACCACGTCCGCAACCGCCACGCGCGCCGTGGATCCTCTCCCGCTGAGGAATACCAGGAGGGCGGTCAGCACCAGCGCGCCGCCCACAAGTATCCACAGTCTTCGGCCGAGCGCCGATGTCATTCCGTCCTCATTCTGCCAGCCTTAACTGGCGGGATTAAAACTTGGCATTCTAACAAAGTTTCTGGCGGCAGACGAATATCCGGCGGCGGCTTGCATGTCTCCGAATGCGTCCGTTAGGATGCGGCCTCCCTTCGTCCGGGATGCCGCAGGCCCGAAGCACACGCACAGCATAGGTGTTGCGATGCCCGCCGGTATGCTAAAATTTGTTTATGACAACCGAACCCGCGCAACCCCAAACCCATGCCCCGAAACACGAATCCCCGACGCCTGGGCAACCAGTGCTTCATCGTGTGTGCATTCAGTGTAACAACATGTTCCGCGTTACGCCTGAGAATTTTGACGCCAAGCAGTGCCCCAATTGCCACAAAGGCTAGGGCCTTCCGTCTGTATCCGATTTGACACTCCATCCCTCTGCATAGGAGTCCGGCGATCAGATACAATCTGCGCCGCGTCCTCGCGAGATGAGATGGAATGATTGAAGCCCGTCATCTGGTAAAACGGTTCCGGGACAAGAAACGCGGCAGCGTCTGCGCCGTCGACGGCGTGAGTTTTTCCTGCCGGCCCGGAGAAATTTACGGACTCCTCGGAGCGAACGGCGCCGGAAAAACCACCACGCTGCGCATGCTCGCCACGATCCTCGCGCCCTCGGAAGGCACCGCCATCGTCGCGGGATACGACGTCGCAAAGGACCCGCAAATGGTCCGCTCGCGCGTGGGATTTCTTTCCACGGCCACCGCTCTCTACGGGCGGCTTTCCGCGCAGGAGATGGTTGAATATTTCGGCCGCCTGCACGGCCTCGATGAATCCAAACTGCGCCGCCGCATCGATGAAATTTTCGCGCGCCTCGAAATGAACGATTTCCGCGACCGCCGCTGCGACAAGCTTTCCACCGGAATGAAACAGAAAGTTTCCATCGCGCGCACTCTGGTGCACAATCCTTCGGTGATGATTTTCGATGAGCCGACGGTGGGCCTGGACGTCATGGCCGCCCGCACGATCGCCGGGTTCATCCGCGAATGCCGCGACCACGGCAAGACGGTGGTTTTTTCCACGCACGTCATGAGCGAAGTGGAAAAGCTCTGCGACCACATTGGAATCATCCATGACGGCAAGCTGCTCGCCGAAGGAACTCTTCCCGACCTTCGCGCGCGATTCGGCATACACGATCTCGAGGACTTATTCGTGAAAGTTGTCGAGTCATGAGCCTCCGCAATATTGGCATCGTTTATCGCAAGGAACTCATCGATTCCCTGCGCGATCGCAGGACGGTGGTCTCGATGATTGTCGTCCCCTTGCTCGTCATGCCCCTGCTTACGATTGGAATGGGCATCCTCTCCTTGACCTTGGTGGGCCTGGCCATGAGAGAAATCCCCAAGGTCATGATCCTGGGCGGCGAGGATTCCCCGCACGTAAGAGAGGAGCTCCAGCAGCTGAAGGATGTGCGCATTGTTCCCGCGAATTCCGACTTCGTCGAGGAAATCTCCAACAAACAAATTCGCGCGGCCGTGGAAATCCCCGTGGGCTTCGAGGCGAAGCTCGCCGCCGGCGAATCGTCGACCGTAAGGATCTACTTGTACCAGGGTGAGCTGAGGTCCGGCTTCGGCGCCGACCGCCTGCAGCGTTTCTTCCGCGAATTGCGCGACCGGACCGTTCGCGAGCATCTCGAGGCGCGCCAGCTTCCGGAAAGCCTGATGCGCCCGTTCGACATCGTGGAGAAAAATGTCGCTCCGCCCGAAAAAGTAGGCGGCGCAATTCTGGGAGGCCTGGTTCCCTACTTCGTCATTCTACTGTGCTTGACCGGGGCGATGTATCCGGCCATGGATCTGACCGCGGGAGAAAAAGAGCGCGGCACCATCGAAACGATTCTGTGCAGCCCGGTCTCCCGCACGCACCTCGTCCTGGGAAAATTCCTGATGGTGCTCACGGCTTCGATCGCGACGGCGGTCCTGGCGATCGCGTCCATGGCGGTTTCCTTTGGCGCGGGCAAGAAGATGCTATTCGGTCTCACGCACGGAGCGGTGGATACATCCTTGCAAATCACCATCACCGGGAAAGCCGTGGTTTCCATCTTCTTCGTCGTGCTCCCGCTGGCCGTCTTCTTTTCCGCGGCCCTGCTGGCCCTATCTCTTTTCGCGAAGAGCTTCAAGGAAGCGCAGAGCTATATTTCTCCGTTGATGATTACCGTGGTCTTGCCGGCGGTGGCCGCGCTTTTGCCCGGCGTGGAGCTGAGCCCGGCGCTGGCGCTCGTCCCAGTGCTGAACACCAGCCTGGTCAGCAAGGAAATCATCACCGGCACGTTTCACTGGGGCTTGATCGCGCTGATCTTCCTGTCCTCGAGCGTCTATGCGGGAGTGGCCATCGCCGTAGCGGTAAAATTATTTCAACGGGAAGACGTGCTGTTCAGAACGTAAGAGATGAATCGGAAGGCAAAGAGGTACGAGACAGGAAAGATGCGCCTAGTTCACTCCCTCGTATTGTTGGTGGCCCCCCCTAACCTAACCCTCAGAAAGAACTGGCTTACCCTTTTTGAGCACGATTCCTGGCAGTGAATAGGCAGCAGCTCCAGCTAGCTTCACTGCGGGATTAGGAACCCCGAAAGTGTGCGTGCGCCCACCCCTGCCACTTTCGGCCCTACTTCCCTCATATTTCCAATCATCCGCGGTCAGGAATATGACATCCACGCGCCAGATAACTACTGGATAGCCGGGCTTGATCGACTCCGTTGTGTCAACCAAATAGCGCCAAATGATGTACCAACCCGGGTGATTGTAATGGGATTGTATCGCCCACGGTCTCGTACTGCCCTTAGACTCCAAGGCCTGTTGCGGTGGAGGATCAAGTCTGCCACCGAAAGACAGATCAGGAAATCGTTGCTGGGCAATATCCGGGTGCTTATGCTTTTTGTAGGGACTGACCGCGTGTAGTGTCTTTACTCCGAAGATCCCGACTATCGCGCTAAAAACGTTCGCTTGCTCCAAATAAAGGTCGATGAGGTCGGCTGTCTGTTTCTCGACGTATTCGACCGCCCGCTCGATGTGAATTGGCTTTAAATCTTTTGGCAGCGGCAAGCGCGCCCCCGGACTTCCCATTAGTCCCATTTGGTATAAACCGAACAAGCGCCGGGATGGACCTCGTTGCGACAGAATAGTACGCTGAATCCTTCTCAATCCCAATACTTGAGTAGCCCACAGCTTCTGCAGCGGCAATCGTGGAGCCCGCACCCATGAACGGGTCCAAAATTACGCCGCGTCCCAACGGCAGCGCTGCGCGAACAACCTGGCGCATGAAGGCTTGCGGCTTGAGCGACGGATGCGGCGCTATCCTTCGTTCTTCTGCACGCGCAGGAGACGACTGGATTACGTCAAGAAATGGATTTGTGTCTGACACGCGACGCAATCCGCCAGTTCCCCATTTACGCAAATTGTCCTGTACCCGGCCTTCGCACGGTTTCCGAAATAATCCCCAGGGTTCCCAACCAGAACGTGGCATGACAGAAACGTCGTGAAACTCTTCATGGGCGTTTTTAGGACGATCTCCGCCACGCAACGTCTGTACGAGACGAATGACCTCTCCGCGCTTCTCAAATCCTGCTTTCATAATCGGGTGGTATACGTAGTGCGAAAGGAGCGGATTTGTCGCAATCATAATATGCCCACCCGGAACGAGTACGCGAATAGCCTGTTCGGCGAATTTCGAGAAGAATGCTTGCAGCGCAGCAATTTCTGCTTTATCCAGGACCGTGAACCTTGGAAGCGGGCTTCTCTTGCAACCGTCGAATGACGGGGGAATGCGCCAGACTCCTCCCCTCCCGTTGCGTAGCTTTGCCTTTTCGATGTCTGTGTATTCTCTAAGTCCGTAAGGTGGGTCTGTCACGATCGCATGAATAGAATTTTCTTCTCGTGCCTCGAGCCATGCGAAAGCATCAGCGAGATAGGTTCTGTACTTCACTGTAGCATCCGACTCTATCAAGCATTCGCTCAATCGTCTATACGTGAACTGCATTTGCACGCTTGGTGGGGACATGTAGGTTTATAATCGCACCCCGACCTCCTTCCCTGCCTTCATACCCTTTTTCTTCCGTTTTTCACGCAGGTCTGGCGGGCTCGTGATTCTCGTCCCATGCATTGGAGAGCCGGCGAACGGTTTCGCGCAATCGTACGGCCAGCCCCGCGATGGTTTCCAGCCGTTCGACGGCGGCGGGCGGCAGCCGGTCGCGCCGCGCCAGCAGAAGTTCGGTATTTCCGAGAATTCCGGTCAGCGGATTGTTCACTTCGTGGCGCAGGATTTCTCCAAAATCGCCCGACAATTCGTCTTTTGGAAATTGGATCATTCCCGCGGCCCGCTCGGCCATCCGCACCCGGCGGTCCAGCATGCCCGCGACAATCGGCAGAAAATTTCCGGTTCGCGCCACAAAATCCACGGCGCCCGAAGTGATCAGAAAGGCCATGCCCGCCTGTTTCTCCGCCGCCGCCGCGACGACGACGGGCGCGGTTTCGGTCAGCATGGCAACCGCGGATTCCACGGTCTCTCCCCCGCGGATGATTTCAATCGCGGATTCGTCCAGAAACACGGCCGCGGGAGCGCTGTGGCCGATCCTCCTCCGTGCCTGCTCCACCGTTCCGACAACGATTGTCCGGTAGCGGCCCCCGAATGCGGCCAGTTCCTCGAAACAGCGCTGCGCCAGGACAGGATCGCCGCTGATGATGAAAATGGTCCGGCTCGTCAAATTCATGGTTCCCTCTTCATTGTTCCCTGGCGGCGCGCGACCGTTCCGCTCCAGGAGCTATTTCCTCGCTCGCCGGGACGGCGGCAAGGGCTTGCCGTACGGCCTCTTTCAACTCCTCCACCAGGAACGGCTTGGCCAGGTACGGCAAGCCGCTTGATTTCAGAAATTCAAGCGTGCGCGGCCCCATGGTGTCTCCCGTTACGAACAGCACGCGATGCTGCATCGGATTCTCCCGGCGCACCAGCGCGCGATAAAGCCCCGGCCCGTCCACGTACGGCATTTTCAAATCGCAGATCACCAGCGAATAGCTCTTCTCTTCCAGCCTGCCGAGCGCCACGCGGCTGTCCAGCAGCGTGTCGACCAAGTGCCCCTCCTCGACGAGCACGTCCGCGATCAGCTCCGCGACGGTCGGCTCGTCTTCCACAATCAAAATGCGCTCTCTCGACGCTGCCCGCTCCAAAACTTGGAGAGGCGCCTCGGCCGCCAATCGAGGCTGTATGACTGGCTCTCCGCCCGCAAAATCAAAGCCGGAAACAGACAGGGCGGGAAGTTCGACGGTCAGAGTAGCGCCACGGCCCGGCAGGCTATCCACGCTGACTTCCCCGCCATGCTCCTGCACAATCCCGTAGACAATCGAAAGCCCCAGTCCCGTCCCAACGCCGGGCGGCTTGGTTGTGAAGAAGGGATCGAAAATACGAGCCGCGATTTCGGGCGGAATCCCCGGGCCATTGTCGGACACTTCCATCGCCAGGCGGTCCCCGGCCAGGCGGCGCGTCCGAATGAGGATTTGCCCTGTGCCGGACTCCTCTCCCCGCGCCAACACGATGGCCTGCTCGGCGTTCACGATCAAGTTCAGCACCACTTGCTGGAGCTGCGCCGCGTCCGCCAGTGTTTGCGGCAGCCCGGGATCCAACACCAGCTCCACGTCGATATTTTCGAGTTTCAGTTCATAGGAGCGCAGGGAAAGTGTCCGCTCGATCACTTCGTTCAGATGCACGGCGCGCCGCTCGGACTTGGCCTCTCGCGAGAAGAGCAGCAGGTTCTTTACGATGCGCCCGGCGCGCTCGGCTTCCTGCGAGATGCGCTGTGCGTCGCTCGCGCGGTCCGTCGCGGAACGCCGGGTCAAAAGAAGCTGCGCGTACCCTTGGATGCTCGTCAGGGGATTGTTCAGTTCGTGGGCGATCCCGGAAACGAGCTGCCCGAGCGCCGCCATTTTTTCCGTCTGAATCAGCTTGGACTGGATCAGCCGCTGCCCGGTAATATCGCGGAAAACTTCGAGCCACCCGAGGCGCGTACCGTCGGGCTTGTAGAGAGGCCGTGCGAACCGTTCCACGATCTTTCGCGACGGGTGGACCAGCTCGAATTCATCCCAGCTGGCCGCGTCCCCCTGGCGCACGTGCTCGCGCCATCGCGCCGCGGTTTCCGCCGGGCGGAGGAAATGGTAAGCCAGACTCCCAATCAGCGCGTCAATGTTGCTGAATTCCTGAAGGCGGAGCGATTCAAATCCAAAGATGGCTGCCAGCCGTTCGCTCGCCATGCGAATCTGCCCGTCGGCGTCAAGCAGCAACACGCCGGAATCGATGGAGTCCAGAAGGCCGGCCATCTCGGCCTCCAGGCGCTCTTCCGCTTCGCGCAGCGTCTCCTGCGCTTCTTGATCCTCAACTTGAATGAGCCACCTCGGCCCATCTCCTCCCATTCCAGCGATCGCACCCCGCAGGTGCATGCGAACGACGCCGCCATGATCGAGCGCCGCCTCGAGCGCAGCTGGAGGCGCCTCTTTCTTCTGCAAAGGCGCGGCGGCAGGCGAATGGAACCGGTTTCGCCACTCGGTGACCGCATCGCGCGCCACGGGAGAAAACAGTTCTTCAAGGAGCGTTCCTTCCATCCGGCCCCAGCGCGCAAACAGAAGCATGGCAGCGGCCCGGCTGGCTTCCAGGATCTTTCCCTCTCCATCGAGAACGATCAGGCATTCACGACTGTCCTCGATGACCGTTCGCAGGTTTTCGTTGGACGCCGTTCGTTCTTTTCGCGCGGCCTCGCGATCCAGCGCCGTGGCGGCCAGCAACGCGTAGGATTCCAGCCTGGAAAAATCCTCGGCGGAATCCTCCGATCGCAAAAGTCCCGCCATCAGAACGCCGCGCGTCACGCCGCGGACCTCAATGGGAACGGCCACAACGCGTTCCAGAGCCAAAGGGGGAGAATCCACCGAAACGCCGGAAAGATTCGCGAGCGCTTCTCCCGGAATTTCGGATTCCCGCCCTTCCGTAAGAACGTTGCGCCAGAGTTGCGAGAGATTTTCCTGATGCAGGACTGTGAGCCACCCGGCCGCGCCGTCCCATCCCTCCCCCGCCATGGGAGGCGCGCTTCCCCGGCCCAAGGCGACGAATTCCGCCTGCGCGTACTGCCGGGCCGCGCGAGCAATTCGCGGAAGGATCGAGTCGGCGGAAACGCCGCACAAAATCGCCCGGGAGAGCCGCAATTGGGCGCGCCGTTCTTCAGCGGCCAGTTCGCTGCGGCGGGAACTGCGGTGGTGCTGAACGGCCAGGGTAATTTCATCCGCCCGGGCGCGCAGGGCGTCCAGGTCCAATCGTCCCGGCGGCCGCGCGTAACCCACCATCGCCAGCCCAAACGTCCGGTCGCGCTCGCGGAGCGGAATCCAAACCGCGCTGTGCATTCCGATCAACGGGCCCAGGCGAGGGGCCTTCTCCCCGGCGATGAATTCCACGTGCAGTGGATCGGGATTTTCCAGCGCCGCCCGCAAAAAAGGCGTCGAGACATCCAGCCGCTTCCATTGCTCCGGAATTGGGCCTGGCACCGCCTCCGCCACACACCCGGTGCCGGCCTCCCCCCTGCGGTCCCCCGAAAGCCATAGCCCCGCGCGATCCGCGTCCGCCACCTCCAGCAGCGCGCGGGCGCACAAATGGAGCAACTGGCTGAGCGGTTCCCCTCTCGCAGCAGCAAGAACCGGAGCATTTGCCCGGTCCACCGCCCCGCGACCGCCCCGCCATCTTCGCATCCACCCAACCGCAGACATTCCCCCCTCCTATAGCCGAGCCCACAGAATCAAATAGCTGAACAACAGCGCCACCCCGATGGTGACCAATGTCGTCACCGCCTCGCTGACCACGCGATAGTGCAAGAACATGGTTCGATGGATCATGGCACCCTCCTGTGATTGATCTGTCTTGCACCACAGTGGCCAATATCCACGACTAGATAACGTGCTCAGAATCAAAGGGATGGTGATCGCACGGAAATCATGCAGGTGCCCCGCGTTCCCATCCCGAAACTCGCGAGGGGCCTGATTCCCGGATCGGAAAATGATCCCGTAGAGGAAAGTTATTATGATTGGGATCAATTCTGTCGTTTTCGCGGGCATGCTTGATCAGTTAGCGAAATCAAGAGAATGCACTTCAGGCCACACGCTCTGTCTCTCCGTGGTCTCTGCGGTCATTCGCCCACATGCGATTTTGGAATATTCGAAGTTCGCGTCTAGTATCGCTGCCTATGATGCGGAAAAGCGTACACACTAAGAATTATGCGGTCTTCTTGGAGTTGCTCATCGCAGTCCGGCATCGAGTCGGCATGACACAATCACAATTAGGTCAACGTCTCCGCATTGGACAACCAGGCATTAGCAAGATCGAAAGAGGCGAGCGTCGTGTTGATGTAATCGAGCTGAGGATGATCTGTGAACGCCTCGGCATGTCGTTAGGTGCTTTTATCGCAGAGCTTGAAACCCAACTGGGGAAAAAAATTGGCTGACAAGCTCTCCCTCGACGCCGCAATGAACATGCTAATGCGTCGGTATCAAACCGAGCCAGAGGCACTGATTGCGGTACTTTGCCCAATTCTTATTCCGATTCATGAGCTCGACAAGAAGATTTTTGTGGCGGAAGGTCAACAACATGCAAGAGCTACATTCACGGTTCGCCTCAAAGACGAGAATGAGGGAGTGCTTGTCCGTGGACGCACGGGAAAGTTCGTCCCGGCCAGTTACGGCAGTGGAGACCCAGGATGGCGCGAGATCGCCAAGGGCAGGATCATTCATGTCGACTCTAAGATGGGCATAGCGGAAGGCGAAGTCTATCTTGGCTTCGGGGGCGACGAGGAGGAATTGCAGGTCGCCATCGATGAGTTAACTCCGAAAGATTTCCTCGAAATCGATCAGTATGGTGCTGCCGCTAAGGTTCTCAGTGGCCTAACCGAATATTATCTCGTAGAGCATCTGAAATCTCGGGGCTTTGCTGTGGTACGTATGCCAGAAGATATGGCTGCTCATCTCGGCACCTACATGAATTTCGATTTCCTGATAAAACGGGACGGAATCGAGAAACGGCTTGAAGTCAAGTCTCTGTGGGGTACGAACACAAAGTTTGCTCGGTTAATCCATAGCACCACCACTCCGCCTAAAGGTGATCCCAAGGACTGGACTGAGGCACAGAAGGCTAACTATTATCCAACGAGCAGTTGTAAATTTGCGACTCAGGACTTTTTCGCCGTGAGTCTGTTTCTTCGTACGGGCAAAATCCAAGAATTTGCCTTCGCTAGATCCGTTCCAAAGGATCTACAGCTTCATGGCCTTCCTCGTTCTCGAAAATATCCCGAGCACGTCGGGCAGAATCCGTCATGCACTATCGGCGACGGCACTTGGTTCACTACCGTCGACGAGGTCTGGGGACTCCCCTAATTCTGTAACATGGCTGAGCCCTGCTTGGTCTAGGGCGCAAACCTCTGCAATCAGCGCCATTCGGGCTTTTTCAAAGCGCTCCTGAGCCCCGGCCAACCCTTCCGCAGCCGCTGAGAGGGAGGCAATAGATTCGCGCCTCGCCGGCAACACAAGCTTCAAGATGGTTTGTTCCGAGATCGCAGGATATGCGATACCGCTGTTATTCCGAATCATCTGTTCTCGTACGACCTCAGTCTTTAGTAACCATACCAGGGCTAGCGGGTGAATACCAAAACACCGGATAACGGCAAAGCCGGTTGAACATACCGCACAGTCCAAGCCCGGCGGCGTGATGCCCACCCCACCCCTTTCTGGGCGAACCGTGGATACCAGCACGTCACCTGCCCGAATCAGTTTCCGTGCTCGACTTGGCGCGTCTGCCGCGAGCAGCTGCTTATGTCCGACGAGGCCTGTGCGGGTGTCCACGTCAGAAATCTCCACATAATTGAATTCACCCGAACTTCGCTGGCGCGGATCGATTCGCTCATCTATAAGTTTGGCCACATCAGATACCTTGAGAAGTGTCATCTCTGGGCGGTCAAGTACGGCAGCGATATTTTCGGGCAAGCCAACATGGTAGGCTGGATCCCAACGCTCCGCTTCATTCGGCAACCTTCGGCGACCGCCGAGGTTTTCCGGCATCTCACGGCGGTATTCCGCCAACAGCGTTGGCAGGTCTGTTCGTGAACTCCGTACTCGACGCCGTTGGCCGCTTCTCGTGATTACATCGAAGCCAACTTCGCTAGCTCCGCCGAAGTACGTTGTTGGCTCCGTCGCCTGCCTCCCGTACTTCCGAAGCACAATGACGGACGTCTTTGTGCTAGTGCCCGCTGCTGCGAACGTCACTGAGGGCAATGAGAATACCGCTTCTATGTAGCATCGCGTCCGAAGCCACGAACGTAACTCAGCAAAGACTCCCCGATTCACCAGGACACTATCCGGCACGACAGTCACCGCGATACCACCTGGCGCGAGCCAATCGACATACCGTTCCAGAAAGAGGACCTCTGACTCAGCCCGCGCACGCCCTCTCCCCATAGCAAAGCTACTGATGTCGGTTCCGGTGTATGTGGCACCGAAAGGCGGATTAGTTAGAATCAATTGCACCTTCTCTTCCAGGTTTGCGGTAAGGCATCCTTCGTGAAGGACACGGTCAAGCGCGTTTGCTATGCAGAGATTGGCTGTTTTCGCTCCAAATAGCCCAAGGTTAATCATGGCTAGGCGGATCATCCGCTCCGATTTATCGATTCCGACAACGTGCTTACTCACGAATCGCAACAGCCAGAGTCCTGCCTCTTGTTCGTTGAGATGCTGCCGCACTTGTCCATGGAAGAAGCGGGTGGATTCTGCTAGGAACGAACCAACCCCGCAAGACGGATCAAGAATCACACCCGCCCGGTCATCCACATTCTCATCAAGAAGTTGCGCACGAACGTCCGGCGAGAGCGCATGAAAACCGACCTCGACCATGAAGCGAGTGATCTCCGGGGGAGTGAGATACTGGCCCATCTCCTTTTCATCTACAAACGAATTCGACATGAACCGGGAGAAGACTTCATTGATGAGGTCGTCGCGTCCCGCTTCATGCAATGCCCGGAAAGCGTTCCCGTCGTGTTCAAAAATCTGTATGAGACGGTAGGCGAAGCGCTCATCTCCCGCGGAGAGACGCGTAAAGAATCGATCAACACCAAGTTTTGTCTCATCCGCTGTCTTCTGTGGCAAATACTGTGCCAAAGCTGCCTGAATGAAATCGTTCAAGGCAGCGACTGCTGTATTACTCTGGGCTAGCAGTCCTTCACCAATTCCCGCGCCTCCACTATCAATAGAAGTGACATGGGCAAACACTAACCCCGCTACTAGGTCTAGACTTTCTTGACGCGTAGAAATGGTTGCAGTGCGGTGAAATTCTTCTCGCAGGGAGTGCAGTGTTGCCGCAATCGCTTCTTCGAGCTGGTCGAGACGGCTCTCTAGCCTTCGGCTGGCCATCGGAGAAAATAGGTCACCCGTTCCGCCGACGATCGCGCGAAGCCGTTCCTCAAGGTGTTTCGCTGGGCGCGAGTGGCCTGATCGCCACTGCGACAGGCTTGATGGTGAAGTTCCAGCTTGTCGAGCCGCTTCCTCGGCATTGCCGGCGTTCATGCTAATCAATCTTTCTACGAGAATAGGAATCGGAATGGGTTGCATAGTTGAATCGTCATTTGCAAGCACAGAATATGGAAGTGCATTTGTTCTTGGGACGTTTCTCTACGCCCTTGCATGAGCAGAAGCATAACGCAACGTAGCGCAGAAAACATCCTTAAAGACTACCGCGTTTTATTCGCCATAGCAGGCGCGCCTGACTTTGTCTCTTGAAAACCTGTTGTAGTCACCGTTTGCGGCTGAAACCCCCAAAGCTACCTCGGAAACGGAGGATTTCTTACGGACCTACAGTTCAAGCGTGCGCGCGTCCCGATTCGTATTGCTTGAGTTTTCGATACAGCGTGGTTTTTCCGATGCCCAGCAGGCGCGCGGCGGCCAGCTTGTCGCCGGACGTTTCCTGGAGCGCGCGGAAGATGGCGCGCCGCTCGAGGATTTCCAGCGGCACAAGTTCGTCCACGTCCGAAAGTTTTTCCGACGTGGTGTACTGGAGGTTCGACGGCAAATCGGTCACGTGCAGAATCGGCCCGGAACCGAGCGCCACGGCGCGCTCGATGGCATTCTCCAGCTCCCGGATATTGCCCGGCCAGTCGTAGGCCATCATCCGGCGCATGGCGTCTTCTGAAATCGTGTGGATCGGGCGCGCGGGGTCGGAAAATTTCTCCAGGAACGTGTTAGCGAGGAGCGGAATGTCCGTCTTGCGCTCGCGAAGCGGCGGCAGCTTGATCTGCACCACATTTAATCGGAAATACAAGTCCTGGCGGAATCCTCCGGTGCGAATGGCGGATTCCAGATCCCGGTTGGTCGCGGCGATCACGCGCGCCCGGATGCCGATCCGCTCGTTGGACCCGACGGGCTTGATTTCGCGTTCCTGCAAGGCGCGCAGCAGCTTCGCCTGCAGGTCGATGGGCAGATCGCCGATTTCATCGAGAAAGAGCGTCCCTTCCCCGGCGGCTTCGAACAATCCCTGCTTGGCATGCTGCGCGCCGGTGAACGCGCCCTTGACGTACCCGAACAGCTCGGATTCGATAAGCGTCGGCACGAGCGAGGAACAATCCACCGGAGCGAACGGCTTATTCTTGCGCGGCCCCGAGAAGTGAATCGAGCGCGCGACCAGTTCCTTCCCCGTACCGCTCTCTCCGAGGATCAAGACCGGATAGGTATGCTGGGAAACCTTCTGGATCAGCTTGTATACCCGCTGCATCCGAGGCGACATGCCGATGAGCCCGCCAAAACCGGGCCGGCTGCGCAACTCCTCGCGCAGCAGGCGGTTCTCCTGGTCCACTTCAATGGAATGAATCAGGCGATCGAGCTTGGCGCGCAATTCCTCCACGTGAAACGGTTTCGTCACGTAGTCCGTCGCGCCGAGACGCGTGGCCTCGATGGCCGTCGCGATGGTGCCATATTGCGTCAGCACGATGATGGCGATTTCGGGGTTATTGGCGCGGGTTCGCTTGAGCAGCTCCAGGCCCCCCAGTTGCGGCACCTGCAAATCCGTGACGACGATGTCGACCGGATACTGGTCCAGGATCTCCAGCGCCTCCTCGGTCGTCTGCGCCACGTATACTTGCAGCCCGGCATCGGCCGCGACGTCCCGGCATAAATTTCGTGTGGTCACTTCGTCATCGACGACCAGAAGGCTGAACGTTGTGCTTCGAGGGACAGGGGTATCGGCTTTCGCTTCCGTTCTAGTTTCAGTTTCCATGGCTGGGACCTCTTCTCAAAACAGGAGCAACAACCGTGCCAAATCAGGAGAAAGTCATAAATCAGGCCACTCGTGTCACTTATCATGACAGGCCCGACAAATTGCCGATGATTCTATTGCCGAATCGGGAACTAATGCAAGCCAATTTTGTCCCTGCGCTGGATAATTCCTTTTGTAAGTAGATAAAGCAAGAATGGGAACCGCGTGGGTTTCAGAACGGAACAGTTCTTGAAACAGGCCCGCCTGGCAGTCCTATTCGGTGACCCGTCAATTGCCCGGACTGGCCTCTTCGCGGGCGGTTTCCCTCCGAGCTCGGCCAGGCAAGCCAGCGTTACTGGCCCTGGAACCGGGCCATTCCACCTTGTACAGCCCCTCGGTCGCGGATGCCGCGAAAATCACCCCGGGCTCATTCGACGGAGCTACTGCCGCAAAAAAGCCGTCGGCCAGCACGCCCGGGACGCGATCCCAGGTCCGTCCGAAGTCGGAAGAAACGTACAGCCCGCCGGTGCGCATGGAGGCGACAAAGACGCCACCGGTCGCGGCAAAGTCCTGCACGGGAGTGGATGGCAGGCCCGCAGCCGCTTGCTGCCAAGTTTTTCCCGCATCCCGCGAAATGTAGAGGCCGTCGCGGGCAGTCGCGACGAGCGTATTTTCGTCGCCGGGCTGGGCATCCAAAGTGACAGCGCCACCGGAATTCAAAGGGAGATCATGCCAGGCCCATGTTTTTCCCCCGTCGGTGGAAAATACAAGCCCTCGCAGCGATACCACCCTAATCTGCTCGCCATTCGAAGAAACACGCACCGATTGCACGGGCAACGAGGTCAGCGAACCAACCGGCTTCCGCGTCCAGGTCGCGCC
>DATNIO010000108.1:0-27151 GCA_035604385.1 Verrucomicrobiia bacterium
AAACACATGAGCCCATGTAGCGCCGGCATCTTGCCGGCGGTTTTGACTCCCTCAACACAGTGAAAAAACGCCGGCGGGACGCCGGCGCTACCTGCAATGTCGCGGACATTGTGGCTTGGCCGCGATCTATAACACTACGGACTCGGTGTACTCGCCGAAAACGCGGCGCAACGCATCGGAGATTTCGCCGACGGTGGCGTACGCCTCGACGGAGGCTGCGATCGCGGGCATCAGATTTTCTCCGGAGCGCGCGCGCCGCTCGACTTCGGCGACGGCTGCGGTTGCGCGCGAGGAATCGCGCCGGGCGCGCAACGCCCGCACGCGCTCGATCTGCGCGCGTTCGAGTTCCGGATCGACGCGCATCGTCGGAATGGGCGTTTCCTTTTCCGCGACGAACTGGTTTACGCCGACGATGATCTGCTCGCCGCGCTCGATCGCGCGCTGATACTCGTACGAGGCTTTCTGAATTTCTCCCTGCACGTATCCGGTTTCGATGCCACGCAGCACGCCGCCGAGCGCGTCAATCCTCGCAATGTATTCCTTTGCGCGCGATTCGATTTCGTCGGTCAACTTTTCGATGGCGTAGGAACCGCCGACCGGATCCGCCGTGTTCGCGACGCCGGTTTCGTGCGCGATGATCTGCTGCGTGCGCAAGGCGAGAAGCGCCGCATCTTCGGTGGGGAGCGCGAGCGCTTCGTCCATCGCGTTCGTGTGCAGGGACTGGCAACCTCCGAGCACGGCAGCGAGCGCCTGAATGGCGACGCGCACGATGTTGTTCTCCGGCTGCTGCGCGGTGAGCGAGCTTCCGGCCGTCTGCACGTGAAAACGAAGCATCATCGAATCGGGATCTCTCGCGCCAAAGCGATCCCGCATCAAATGCGCCCAGAGCCTGCGCGCGGCCCGGTACTTGGCAATCTCCTCGAGCAGATCATTGTGCGCGTTGAAGAAAAACGAAAGGCGCGGCGCGAATTCATCCACGGCCAATCCCGCGGCGACCGCGGCCTCGACGTAGGCAATCGCGTCGGCCAGCGCGAAGGCGATTTCCTGCGCCGCCGTCGAGCCCGCTTCCCGAATGTGATACCCGGAAATGGAGATCATGTTCCAGGCAGGGAGCTCGGTGCGGCACCAGGCGAAGAGGTCCGTCACGATGCGCATCGACGGGCGCGGCGGATAGATGTATGTGCCGCGCGCGATGAACTCCTTCAAGATGTCGTTTTGAACCGTTCCGGAAATTTTCCCTAGATCCGCGCCCTGCTTCTTCGCGACGGCGGCGTACAGCACGAGCAGTATCGCGGCGGTCGCGTTGATCGTCATGGACGTCGTGACACGGTCCAGGGGAATGCGGTCGAAGAGCGCCTCCATGTCTTCCAGCGAATCGATGGCGACGCCGACTTTTCCCACTTCGCCTGCGGCGCGGGGATGATCCGAATCGTGGCCGATCTGCGTCGGCAAATCGAATGCGACGGACAATCCCGTCTGCCCTTTTCCGAGCAAATAGCGGAAGCGTTCGTTCGATTGAGCCGCCGTGCCAAATCCGGCGTATTGCCGCATGGTCCACAGACGCCCGCGGTACATCGTGGGGTAAATGCCGCGCGTGTAGGGAAATTCTCCGGGGACGCCGAGCGTGGCCTCGAGATCTTGGCCGGCAAGGTCTTCCTGGGTGTAGACCGTTTTCAGCGGAATGCCGCCGAGCGTCGTGAAGCGCTCCTTGCGTTCGTTCGTTGCGGCCGCCTTTTCGGCAGTCTGATCGGGAGGTGGATTCATCGGACCCGCCGCGAGTCGCGGAACGACAACACGCCAAAAAGAATCATCAGGACCGCATAGCCGGCGGTCATGCACACGAGCCAACGGCCGGCTCCGCGGTGCCAGGAGCGCCACGCGCCCTGAAGCGCGGCCAATGCGAGTATGAAAAACACGGCGCCGGTGACTTCGTGAAACAGCTCGCGCGCAGCGCGCCAGAGGATGCGGAGAGAATGCCGCACCGTTGCAAAGAGCCCCATGGGTCGCGTGGCCACGATTGAATTCTAGTACAAAATGGCTCTGTTCACAGCGAAGACCGCGGGCGTAGGCGGATTGAACACGCGCCACCGCGACCGGGGACTTGTTTCCCGCGGCGCTGCGTCCTACAATAAAAAGCAGGGAAGTTTTCCAGAAGGGGGCATCGTGCAACTGGATGATCATCTGAAACAACTGCTGCGCGAGTTGGGACACGCCATCAACGATACCGTGTCGGAATCCGGGCGCATCTCGGAGGCGATTTCCGATGTGCGTTCCGCGGGATTCGATATTGTGTTGAAGCTGGATGCGACGATCGGCCTGGCGCGACGCGATGGCGACGACACGAAAATCACCACGAACGACCGCCGCTTCCTCGAATCCCTGCACATTCAGGTCGACCAGGAAATTCTGAACGAAGATCGCGAGGCGCCGAAGTTTGAAATGACGCCGCAAGACCTGCGCTTTCTGAAGTCGCTGAAAATTACGCTCGATGACGCGGAATAAGACTCACGCGATCTTGTTTGCCGTAGCGTTGGCGGTCTGCGGCGTAGTGCTGGCAAGTTCCGCGCCGGGCGCCCGCGCGCAGAGCGCCCCGGCACCCTCCCCTCAGTCGGAGAAAATCGTCAAGACGCACTTTGTGGTCATGCACATGATGTACCAATCTCTCCAGGTGCACAGCGTCGCCGACGCGCGCGAACTTCACACCTTCTCCTATTCCCCCGCGATCCGCGACAAAATGCAAAACATTTTAAATGCGGGCGGCTACCAGTTCGGAGACAATGTGGTCGTTTGGTATAAGCTCGGCGAAAACGTCGCTTACAAGATCAAGGGCAAACCCTCCAAACCGAAATGAGCCCCAAGGGCTCGCCATGATTCGCCTTCCAGCTGTCGCCGGCCGGTTTTATCCAGATGATCCGGGGCGCCTGCGCGCCGCGGTCGATTCTTTTCTTGCGACGGGCGGCGAGGAAAAGAAAATTCGCGCACGCGCTTGCCTCGTTCCCCACGCCGGATACATGTATTCGGGTAGCGTTGCCGGGGAAGTTTACCGGCGCATGGAAATTCCCGCGCGCGTGATCTTGCTCGGCCCGCGGCATTTTCCGCGCGGCGCTCCCCTTGCGATTCTTTCCGAAGGCGCGTGGCAGACGCCTCTCGGAATGGCGCCCATCGATCCGCTTCTGGCGGAAAAAATTGTTCGCGCTTTTCCGCTGTTGCGCGAGGATGCCGTGGCGCATAGCTCGGAGCACTCCCTCGAAGTGCAGCTTCCCTTCCTTCAGCGGCTCGCTCCCTCGTTCGCGTTTGTCCCGATTGTGATCGGCCCCGCGCATTGGGAACAGCTCGAAGCACTGGGCCACGCGCTCGCAAGCGTGATTGCGGCGGAGCGCGAGCCGGTCCTGCTCATTGCCAGTTCGGACATGAACCACTACGAAAGCGATGCCGTCACGCGCGTGAAGGACCGCAAGGCCATTGATCAAATTCTCGCTCTCGAGCCGCGCAAACTTTTCGACACGGTGCGCGATGAAAGAATTTCCATGTGCGGATACGCCGCCGCGGTTTCCGTGCTGATCGCCGCGCGCGAATTGGGCGCCACGCGGGCCGAGTTGGTCCGCTATGCGACTTCGGGAGAGGTGAATGGCGATATGCAGGGAGTCGTGGGCTACGCGGGGATTGTCATCTCGTGAGACACAAGGAACGTAAGTAGGACAGGCTACACAGCTTGCGGAAGACCCCAAATCTTGTCATTCCGAGGCGCGTTGCGCGCCGAGGAATCTCTCTGTTCCTGCGTTTAAACCAAAGAGAGATTCCTCACTTCGTTCGGAATGACAAAATAAATTAATTTTTCCGCAACCTATTCATCCTGTCTGCTGTTTGCATGCCGAAACAAAAACCCACAGGCTTGAAGCCTGTGCCACGATTGCTGCGCCGGCACAGCGGGGTGCGGTGCGGAACCAAGTTGTCCGGGCGTATTGCGGGGAGGCGAAGGTTGCGGCGGAGCGGGCGGTGGCGTTTGCCGCGGCGTCGCGCTGGGTGGATTCTGAGGCGTAGCGGGTGCGTGCGCGGGTGTTTGAGTGCGCTGTGATCCGTTCGCCGCGGTAGCTCCAATCGTTGACGGAACCGCCGGATGGGGCGGCGGCATGAGGACGCGATTCGGGGGAACCTGCGGCGGCGTGGCCGAAGGGATCGCCGCTCGAGGAATCTCGCCGATTGCTTTCGGTTTAGGCGTGAGACCCGCAGTGGGCACAGGCGTATGCATCCGGACGTCCGGTCCGCTGCCGTCGCGATTGATGAACGTATGCGTTCCGCGATCGAAGACGATGGACTGATTGCCATTCGCGGCGTTCGGCTCCTTCCGAACTGCGGAAGAAATTCCGGACGGCTGCTTGCCTGACGCGAGGCTCGAACCAAATTCCCGCGGCGGTTCCATTAGCGCCGTGGCGCTTTGCAGTTCCTTGCCCGTCACAACTTCGTTGCCTTCGTTTCCATTTCGCGGCGACCGCACGGGCCGCATCACCACTCCCGAGGAAAGATTTGCCGGCACGCCGTTGCGATCGAGCGGGCTCCTCGCCACCCAGCCCACTTGATTGCCGACGTGCACCCAATTCACGCGCGCGGGCTCCCAGTGCCGCAGCCCCGCAGCGCCTCCCGGCACCCAAACCCAGCCAAGCGTCGGCGACAGCAGCCAGGCTCCAAAGTGATAGGGCGTCCAGCCCCAGGCTTCGTTGCTCACCCAGATCCATCCGAGGCGCGGATCGAGAATCCAATTGCCATTCCCGTAGGGCATCCAGCTAAAGCCCACGCTGAAGGGACGCCAGGAAAGTCCAAAGGGCGGAATGTCTACCCAGTTGCCGTAGATCGCGAGGTCCGACAAGCCGTAATAATTGGGAGTGTTGATGTAGGCGAGAGTGTTCTTGTTCCCGGACCGGATGATTTCGCCTTGCTCGGTCACCCATTCGTCGAATGCATCTTCCTCGGGAAGACGCGCGATGTTGTTGAGGTCCTGAAAATCCCGTTCGTGGACCGCGACGCTTTGCCCCTTGGTCAGAGTGGTGGAAGCTTTTGACGTGCTGACCGACACGGTTCCAAGAAACACCTCGACTGCCGCGCCGTCATGAAAAGCATCGGCGCGAAATTCGGCGTGCGCGGGAATCGCGACGTCGAATGTGGAAGTCAGAACGCGAAAAGAATCCATGCTGGTGAGATTGGCGTAGAAGGTTCCCGTGCCCTGCGTGAGGCTGAGTTCGGTCGCCCGGCCGCCATTGGCAAAGCCGAGCTGGGTGATTTTCAAAACGGAATTTTCGGCGAGATACGCAGTCGCGCCATTCTCAAACTCAATCTCGGCAAGCCCGCCCTGCGTCTCCAGGCTGTCGCCTTCTTGCAGCGGCAAATTGACGGGGGCCTCATCCCAGGCATCACTCCCTGGATGAGAGACGAGGACCTGCCCCTCCGCTCGGCTCAGGCGAACGACCCGCACGGAATCAATATCTTGAGCTCGCGCTGCGGGCATCAGGGATAGGCTCAGTCCCAGGAAGGCCACGAGAGCCGCCGGGTACCTCAAGAGGGATTTCATAGGCTTCCAGTCGAACTACTCTCTGCTTACTTAGATGCGCCGGCCTGGAATTGCGTCTCCCCCATGTTTCCGGAAGTTGGTTCGAATAGGACAGCCATCCTTAGATCCACTTTTTCCTCAAACTAAATGCAAACGAGGGATCAGTGGTCGCGGGAGTTTCGAATGCGCTCCGCAAGGGCGCGGGCGCGCGACCGGGCGATTTCGACGAAATGCGAATCCGCGGCGATCTGATCGAGGATCGGCAAGAGTCGCTCGGGCTCGGGCAGGAGACGGTGGTCCATGTCCGATTCAAATTGCATCAGAGCGTCGTTGACCCCGAGGCGGTCAAACTTGGCCTGGCGCTGGAGCAGGACGAGGTCTTGCTGCTGCCTGGCGAGTCCCTCGAAGATTTGCATGAGCTGATTGGCCGAGGCATTGAGCGTGTAATTGAACGAGGTCTCATGCGCTTCCCCGCCGTTTTCGTAGCGGAAAGTTTTCTGGCCGAGATTGGCAATTTTCTTCTGGATATCGAGGTTGGCGATCACGAAATATTTTAGTTCGGCGGCCAGGTCGAAGATTCTTTTCTGCACGGCGGGGCTGACATCAAACGGCTCGGGATCGGCATCTTCGTCCAGCTGGCGGATATCGAAAGTGGCTTTCCCCTGGTCGCTGATTTTAACTTCAATGAACTCGGGAGAGCTGCTCTTGAAAACGCGGCGATAGGTAACGGTCGCGCCGCCGGGATTCGCGCCGGCTGCCGGCGCAAGAAGCCACGCGCAAGCAAGAAGGGCCAGGAATTGTAAAAGAAAACGGTTTCGAGTCATCGTGACTATGAGATGCGCGAAGCGGCGCCGCGGCTGCGTGAACCGCGAAGGGAAGGCGCGCACTCCGGTTCCGTAGCGGGGCGCAGGGTCCCGGCGCCCAGGCGGGCGCGAAATTGCTCGGCCTGCACGTGGCAGAGCGCGACGGCAAGCGCGTCGGCGGCATCGGCTGGCTCCGGCGTTTCGCTCATGCCCAGCAGCGCGCGCACCATCAGCTGCATTTGCTCCTTTGCCGCGTTCCCATAGCCGGCCACGGAAGCTTTTATTTCGCGCGGCGAGTAGCTGCACACGGGGATGCCTTGTTGCGCCGCGGCCAGCAAAACCACGCCGCGAACTTCGGCCAGCCTCAGTGCCGTTTTCATATTGAGCGCGGTGAAAACCGATTCGACCGCGACGCCGTGCGGCTGAAATTCCTCGATCAATGCGGCCAGCATGGCGTGAATTTCGCGGAGGCGTTCGGGAAAATGTTCGGGGCCTTTGCGCGTGGCGCGCAGGGCGCCGAAGCGCAGCATGCGGCAGCGGCGGCCGTCGCTTTCAATCACGCCGTATCCGGTGGCGCCCGCCGCGGCGGGATCGACGCCCAGCACACGGATCAAATTGCCATTCGTTCGAGAGGAGAGCGGCACGGGAACGAGTGTACGGCGGGGCGCTGCGCCCGGCCACAATTTTTTCGGAGGCGTGTGTTGGGAGTCGTGCAATCGTAGCGCCCGAAGCCTCTTGTAGCACAGGCAGCCGCGGCGGCGGACCTGTGGGGGTTTTGCGTCGTTGGGTTGGGTGGAGACTCGCGCAGCCCACAAAACCGCACAGCCAAGAGTGGCTGTGCTACTTAAAACTACTGCGCGGCCATTACGGCTTGCATTTCTTTTTCGTCGATGTCGAAGTTGGCGGAAACTTTTTGAACGTCGTCGTGCTCTTCGAGCGCTTCGACGAGCCGCAGCATCTGCGCGGCCTGGTTGCCGGTGAGCTTCACGTAATTTTGCGGCACCCAGCCGATTTCAGCGGATTCCGGAGTGATGCCGTCCTTAACTAGCGCTTCGCGAACGGGTTCGAAACTTTCCGGAGGAGTCAGCACTTCCCAGGCCTCGCCGTCGTCGCGCAAATCTTCCGCCCCGGCATCGAGAACGAGGGAAAGCATCTTGTCTTCGTTGGCCTTTTCCTTGGACACGACGATGTCGCCCTTGCGATGGAACATCCAGCCCACGGCGCCGTTTTCGGCCATGTTTCCGCCGTGCTTGCTCATCAAGTGGCGAATCTCGCTGACGACGCGGTTGCGGTTGGTGGTGACCACTTCGATGATCATGCCCACGCCGCCGGGCCCGTAGCCCTCGAAGTTCACTTCGTCGTATTGCTCGCCTTCGAGCGTTCCCATGCCGCGCTGCAGGGCGCGCTCGATATTGTCGTTGGGCATGTTTTCATTCTTGGCGGCCAGGATCGCGGTGCGCAGGCGCGGGTTGGAATCCGGATCGCCGCCTCCCACCCGCGCGGCAATGGTGATTTCGCGAATCACTTTGGTAAAGATGCGGCCGCGCTTAGCGTCGGTAGCCGCTTTTTTATGCTTAATTGTTGCCCATTTCGAGTGGCCGGACATGATAATCGCCTCTTAGGAAATAAGTTGGGGGACTGATCCCTGCTTATTGCCACGACAGTTTAGCATAGGCCCCAGCGAATCGGAACAGCGAGGGGAATTTGCTCGCAAGCGGCTCGGCCGGCCTACTATTTGGGCTTCGCTGGTTTCGTTTTTTGCTTTGACGGGCTTGCCGAACTATATGCCCCGCTGTTCTTTATAAAATCCTCGTTGTAGTCGCCATTGTCCGCGCAAATGAATTCCTTGATGTTCCAGGTGGGTTCTAACTTGTAGTTTCGATATCCCGACCAGGTCTTCATATAGGCCTTCGGGTCGTCGATCGTAATGGTGATCTCCAAGGCGTCATGGTTGGGACGCCGGATGCGCTCGGTTACGTGCAGCTGGTCTGAATGCGGGAGGCCTCCGCGATCGATCCAAGTCTTTTCGTTGAGGCCGACGGTGTCGATGACGAGAGTATCTCCCTCGTACCAGCCAATCGAGTCCCCCATCCAGGTCAGCTCCGGGTCCTTGGGATGCTGGCGCCCATCGGTGAAGATTTGGCGGATATGGTGATCGAACTCGAAATATTCCAGCACGCGCCCGGGCGATTGAATCATCTCGAGCGCGAAGGGCTGAATATAAATTCGTGGCACACCGGGAGGAAGGCACCCAACGTCCTTGCCGGTTGTCGGATTCACGTAATCGGTGGAGTCCGCGAACGACCTGGGTCCGTAGGACGGTTTCACGGCCAGGTATCTTTGTTTTCCCCACGGAGTCATAGGAGGAATGTCCGGAGTAAAAGAATAGGTAGCCCACTTGAGGCCGGGCATGTTCGCTTCCCAAACGCCAGAAAGGTCTACCGTGGAAGATGTAGAGCGGGCCGTTGCTGCTCCCGACGGCTCGGCAGTCTGAGCGCGTAAAGCGGATGAGAAGGCGAATACCGCCGCCAGCGCCAGAAATAGATTCATCAAGCGATTGCGCATTTTGAAAAGCTTCTTTCGCGGCCCGGATCCCAACCTTCCATTTAATGCGGAACTTCAGATCGTGAGGCCGGCAACCGGGCGAGAATCAATTCCCATTTCGAAGAAGAACGATCCATCGTCCGCAGCAACCATGCCGGAACGTAACACGAGCACGGCTTTCTATTGGTATGGCCAAACCTTGCCTTGCGGGTCCGTCACCGAACATTCCGAGCATTGCAGCTCCAATACGCGCGCGCCGTTTCTGGCGCGATGACCGGCAACGGTGACCTGGTCTCCCACCTTCAGTGTATTCTTGTCCCAGCCGCTCCGGCTCAGGTGGTTGTTGCTGCTCTCTTCCGCAATCCAATGTTCGATCTCGCCCTTGTTGCCTGTCACGTCGATATAGATTAACGCATGGGGATTCATGAACTCGAATTTCGTCACGGATCCCTTCACGGTAGTCAAGCTATCCATATCAAACGCCGACGTCCCGTGATGCGCGAGGACTGGAACTGAAACCGTGAGAAGGACGCTAGCTAGAGCAATGAGGGTTACTTGTCTGTTTTTCATGAGCCACCTCCAGTTTAGAGGCACTTGACGCTTTCCCGCCGCCACTGAGATCGGACCTTTACGGTTTCGGCACCGCAGCGGGAGCGGACTGAATCTCCGTGTCCCAGCTCTCCATCATCTGCCAGACGCCTTCATGGTCGAGATGCCAGATTCGAGTGCTAAGTTCGGGCTTGCCGATATACGGTTTGTTTCGCGAGATGATTACGACCGAATCCCCAAAGTGAAAGAACTTCGCCGGCGGCACTGCTGCCAACTGCGACTCACACAATTTCCCAGCAACCCATTGCGGTCTGCACAGGGTGACGCGACCGGAACCAGGCTTGCTGATTGTGGCGATGCGATCCGCCTTTGTGATTGGATTCGTAGCGCCCGAAGTGGCCATCATATACTCGTCGGGAAAATGGGGAGTCCATGCTTTCACGTCGTGGTCGGTGAGCGCCAATTCCAACCCCGCCCAGGAAGCGCGGATCCCCTTCTCGGCGTCGTCCTTCGGCGGGTACGGCACATCCTTGCAAGGGTTGTTGCAGTCGTTTGCGCTCAGCGCGCTGGCTCCCGCGTGCTCCGCGAGAGCGACCTCGTGGTAATGCAGAATCCGCCAGCCTGCTGGACGTTTCACCCACACGCGCAGAACTTGCATTTTACCGCGGCCGACCCGCACCTCTCCAACTTGACCATAGGTGTACTCTGTCACCTGCACGCCGCTCTCGTCGCCGAGAGGGGGCTTGGGTAGGGCACTCAGGACCTTCGCTTTGCTCAAAGTTTCCCCAGCCGAGTTTGTCCACATGAAATCCGTGTCGAGAAATTTATCGGCTGCTGCTTTGTCGGCCTTTCCGAGGGCCGCGACCAAAGCGTGGTCTGCTTGCAGGACGCTCGGATCGTCCCTGGTATCAGCAGCGGCAACTGGCCGAACCGCCGAGGAGGCCGCCAAACCGGCACAGACAATTCCCGTGACGAGAGCATTCGTGATGAAACGCTTTAAGGCGCTTTCCATTTGGCAGGGATCTCCCATTTGATTCGCGTTTGCCTGCAATATACACGCTTCCGCTCGCACGCGACAATAGCAATCACTAATCTGGTCTCGCACACATGATCCTCAAGAAGCACATTCCACTTGCCGAGAAATCCGTTTCTCCTGCGCTATCTGAAAATTCAGCACTCAGGCTATGGTTGGTGCAATGTCGAAGCTAGCCTCACTTCCAATGCTTGGCTGTGGAAGGTCCTTCTCAACCCACGGGTGTGGCCGAAGGCCGAAAGTATCGAAAGATTGGGTTGAGCATAACGAGCTCTAACAGAAGGGCGATTAGCAACCGAGAAGCAAAGGGATTAGAAAAGAATGTGAATCTCCCCGGAATGGTGCGGTCCCAGTAATAGAGGCCAATAAGAATGGCCGTGTGCGGTAGGAGGCCGCACATGGTCGCGGTCCAAAACCACTTTTCTCTCAGATTCCTCCTTGCTACTCGAAGTGGATTCTCAATGCAGAAGACGCCCGTCAGAAAGTACGCATGAAGCGGAAACAAATGCAATGTGCCGGTTGGCAATCCCTTCTTCCAGGTGTAGACCCAGAACGGAACGCTCCCGAGATATACAAGTGCAGTAACTGGATAAGCCTTGGCGAGGGAGACGAAATCCAGAGCGAATGCCACGAAACCGTTCCGGCTAGCAGAGTCCTCGAACATGCTCGGATTCTAGTCCATGGCACAAAACTATGCGGAGGATCTTTTCGTGCTGTGAATCTGGACTGCACAGGGCCAAGTCCCGCGAAGTCGTCTTAGAATGTGGCCCATCATCCGACCGTTGAGCAGTTCCCGTGACCAACTCTTTCCTAGATCACGCCCATGGCACGTGAAAGTTGCTCCGCCTCCTCGATCAAGGCGCCCAGGCTCACGCTGATGCCATCCTTCCAGAAGGCCTCGTTCCGCGCATCCAGGCCGAATGGCGCGAGGAGTTCCACGACGTCCTTGGTGGCTCCGGAACGCAGCAAGTCCAGGTAGAGCGGCTCGAACTTCGCTCCGAGACGCTGACGCTGCGCAAATAAGCTTTGCGTCAGGAGTTCGCCGAAGGCGTAGCCGTAGACGTAAAATGGGCTGTGAAAGTGCGGGATGTACGCCCACAAGTGCTCGGAGTTTTCGTAAGTAAAAATTTCGCCTTCCTTGCCGTAGAGTTCCTGCGCCGTCTTCAGCCAGATCGCGTCCAACTCTTCGACGGAACGTTTCTTCGGCTCAGACCACGCGGTGTAGGACTCGTCCATGCCGTGGAGGCGCCGCTCGAAGTTTGAGAAGCCGATCTGGCGGACGACGGTGTTGATGGTGCTGTCGATCTTGGCCATGATCAGCGCCAGAAGCGAGTTCTTGTCTCCCGAACGAACGAGGCGGTCCTTCAGGAAAGTAAACGTGGTCATTTCGCCGAACACGGATGCGGTTTCGCAGTAGGCGATCGGGGCGTGGAACATCAGAGGGCCCTGCGCTTCTCCTGCCAGGATGCCGTGGACGCCGTGTCCGAGTTCGTGCGCGAGCGTCATCACGTCCCGGTTGGAGCCCAGGTAATTCAAAAGCGTATACGACACGGCCTTCCCGCCAGGAAGAACGTGGGAGGAATTGAAGGCGCCGCTCCGTTTTTCTTTTACCACGGGCACATCGATGCGCCGGTCGGCAAAAAACGTCTTCACGAGCGCCGTCAGGGTTGGGCTGAAACTTTCGTAAGAAGTCTGCACAATGTCCGCGGCCTCGCCGAACGGAATATTGGTCGTATCGGCAAACGGCATCGGGGCGTTGCGGTCGCTCCAACGGAGAATCGTTAATCCCAGATGGCGCGCCTTCAGTTTGTAATAGCGCCGCGACAAAGAACCGCCCAGAGTCGTGACGGCATTGTGGAGAACGTTGACGACGGAATCAGGAATCCGATTGGCCTTGTTGCGAAGGTCCATCGGGTGCGCGTAGCCGCGTTCCTTGTCTTCCACCGCTTTCAAACCAGCGACCATGTAAAGAGTCTGCGCGGCATATTTCGCGAACGGGCCGGCCAGGCCTCCATTCACGCATTGCAAGGCTTCGGCCCGCTCGGCGGCATCCTTGGATTCGGCGATCAGGTGCGTCATTTCGGTGAGGTTTTTCGTGCCGCTGCGGAATTCAAAATTGAGATCGGCTTCCACCTCGTCAAAAAAATCGCTCCAGGAACTGGAATCAAACGGCGAACGCTTTACCAGGGCGGACTCGACAGGCTCGGTCAAAAAGTGCGGCTTGAAAGTACGTATGTGCTCGATCCACGGGCGGTGCTTGGAAACGACGGGATCGCTTGCATAAAATTTCTTGAGCGTGTCATCGCCGAGCTGGACGAGTTCCAATTCAAAGAAGGTCAGGTGCTCCCCCCGGATCGCGCTCAATTCACGCTGAAAGGCGGCGTGCTTGGCCTTGATCGCCGCGTTGGTCAGGTCCGTGCTCTCCCGCAAAAACAAGTAGGAATTGATTTTCCCGCTGAGCATCTCGATTTCCGAATAGTCCCTGATCGCCCCGCCCAGCAGCTCCGCCAGCTTGCCCTTATACGCAAGGGAGAAATGCTTCGCCATGGCCGTGAGTTCTCTGAGGTCGGAATCCAGCCGAGGATCGGCGATATCCACGTACAGGATGCTGAGGTCCCAGCGGATCAGGTCTGTGCTTTCGAGTGTGTTTGCCATAATGAAACCAGGTCTCCAAGTCTTGTTCAGTATTGGAACGCGCGCCGGATTTCCCTGCCGGGGTGCGGAGTCGCGGTAAGGGTACTGGTGGCGCGAGATACCCGGGATATTGTAACCCGGCATACCCACCGGCACGGTTCTAAGGCCTTCTAAAGGGAACTGGCATGGGCCAGGAGTACAGATGGCTGATTCGGCGCACGTTCCACGGAGGAAGTGGATTTTTGGCATGCGCGGTGCTTACAATCATAGACTCGGGGTATGCCCCCTACCATGCTTACGCTGACCGCATGCGGAGAACACGGTTGCAAGGGAAAGGTGCCGGCGTCGCTCGAAACGGTCCACCTCTGCGTGCTTCATTTCACGCTGAAAGTTGAAAACGACTGCGGCCAGATGCGCCGGGAAACTGTCTACGGGAAGACCCCGCACGCACGCCAAGTGGAGATCATCCATTACATCGCCGAGCACGGGGAAATGCTGGCCCGCGCTTCGACGAGCGGCCTGCCCCTGGCCGACGAAATGAAGGCGCGCATCCTGAATACTTTCCTCACTTTAATGAACCTGCGCGAAAACCTCGACCGGGCTGCTCTTCGGCAACCGATCGGCCGGAGCGGGTAGGCCGCCACTCTCTCCACAAACAACTTGGGTTTCCTTCCCTGTGTTAAACTGGCGTGCACGAGCATGCCTCCGCAAATCGAAAACAAGGCTACCGCCAGCCCTCGCGTCCTTACGATCGGACATTCCAACCATACCGTGGAGCACTTCCTGAGCTTGTTGAAGGCGCAGGCCGTCCAGGTGGTCGTGGATACGCGTTCGCAGCCGTACTCCAAGTACACCACGCAGTTCGATCACGAGGCGCTGAAGCCTGCTCTTCAGGACGCGGGAATTCGTTACCTCTACCTCGGGCGGGAGCTGGGCGGACGCCCCGAGGGGGATGAGTTTTACGATGGCGAAGGGCATGTCCTGTACGACCGCGTCGCGGCCACCTCCCTTTTTCAAGAGGGGCTGTCGCGGCTGGAGCGGGGAATCCGCGAATACAAGGTGGCCCTGCTTTGCGCCGAGGAAAATCCGGCCGCGTGCCACCGGCGATTGCTGGTGGGCCGGGTGCTTGTCGATCGCGGAATTCAGGTGGAGCACATACGCGGCGACGGACGGATTCAAACGGAAGAAGAAGTCGCCGCCGAAGTGGACCCGAACCGGGATCAATTGACCCTCTTTCAGAAAGTCGAGGCGGAACCGTGGAAGTCTATTCCATCGGTTTTACGAAAAAAACGGCCGAACAATTCTTCGGCATATTAGGTAAAGCCGGGATTCGCCGCCTGCTCGACGTGCGCTTGAAGAACGCGTCTCAACTGGCCGGCTTCACCAAGCGCGAAGACCTCGAGTATTTTCTCCGCGAAATTTGCGCCGCGGAATACACGCACGAACCACTGCTCGCGCCGACGAAAGAGATGTTGGACGATTACAAAAAGCACAAAGGAACTTGGGAGGAATACGAGCGCAGATTTCTTGCCTTGATGGCGGACAGGAAAGTCGAAGAGAAACTGGATGCCGGGATATTCGCCGTTCCTACAGTCCTGCTGTGCAGCGAGCCAACGCCGGATCATTGTCACCGCAGGCTCGTCCTGGAATACCTTCAACAGAAATGGTCTAACTTGACAATCCACCACCTGTAGGATGTATATAGGTGCGTGCTGCAAGTCCAGTTCATATGCCTCGCCCATTCCAAAAAGTATTCCGAGCGATGTGTCGCCGGAGTGCGGATTGATACGGCTGAATGGATCAGGCCGATCAGCCGGGAGAAACACGGCGAGTTGACTCCCGCACAACTGAAATTGACGAACGGCGGCGAGCCTCACAACTTCGACGTCATTTCCGCTTGGCTAGGCGAGCGCGTCCCAGTCAAGAATCAGCCGGAAAATTGGAGAATCCAGAATTCGCCATGGAGATTGGTGAGCAGGCCTGCGCCGATCGAGTACGCCGCCATACTTAAGAAAGCGCTCTTTCGCGGCTCGGTTTTGTTTGGCAATACTGTAGACAGAGTTGCGTACCGCGTATTTGAAACCGACCCGGCCAAGGAATCTCTCATTCTTGCAAAACCTGTCCATCCGCGATGGGCCGTGAAGCGAACACTAACTTGGAAGAAGCAATTGCGCGTCAGTTTTGCTCTCGGGTCGTCAACATATGACCTGGCGGTGACGGATATCCCTTACGATGACAAGCTGAAGGAACTGGAATTGGGGGAATACTCTTCAGAACAGCTTGGAATCCAGAATGAAAACGCCATCTACTTCACCATCAGCCTGGGCGAACCGCTCGACAATGGTTATTGCTTCAAGCTCGTCGCGGCGGTTCTTCAACTGCCGAACGGCTGGCCTTCGCTAGAATAGCTGCTGCATACTATGGTTGCCGGTTTGACCCATGAAACGCCATCCGAGTTTGCACCCACTTAGCCAGCACCACCATTTCGCGCTGATTCAGGCGCTGGGGATGCGGCGCGCGGCGGAAGCGCCCGCGGAGAAACGCGCGGCGGCGGTCGAGCGCCAGGCGGAGAAGTTTGTGCGCTTCTGGCACAAGTCGGGGCACGTGCATTTTCGCGAAGAGGAAGAAGTGCTGCTGCCCGCGTATGCGCGGCACATGAGGCTCGACCGGGATCCCGAAGTCATGCGAATCCTTGCGGATCACGCTGAGATTCGCGCTGCCGTGCGGGATTTCGAAGAGCGGCTGGCGGCGAAGACTCCGATTGAGGCGGAAGAAATCGGCCGGCTTGGAAAACTTCTTCACGATCATGTGCGGCTGGAAGAGAACGAACTGTTTCCGCGCATCGAAAAAACGCTGGGCGAAAAGCAGCTGAACGCCATGGGGCGCGGGCTCACGCGGCTGCATTCCAAGCATGAGGTTTGCGAGATTTGAGATGTAAGTAGCACAGACTTCAGTCTGTGGGGTTCCGTCAGCGAACCCAAGCTGCCCGCGGTAGCCAAGATCAAATGGAAACCCACAGGCTGAAGCCTGTGCTACTAAACCCCGATGTAGCGCGCGTAGAGGGAGCGCGCGACGCTCGTGTCGCGCGTGCCTTTGATGATGGCGCGGCCATCGGCGAAAACCGTCATTTCGTAGGGCGGGACGCGGAAGCGCAAGAGAAAACCATTTTCCCGCACGTCCGCGACTGTGGGCGCGATGCGCTTGCCCAGCGCGGAGAGATCGAGCTGGCGGCGGCGTTCGTGGATTTGCACGGAGTCGCGGCCGCACATCGTCAGGTGGGGTTGCGCTTCGCCTTCGAGGTATCGGAAGTCGCGGCGGACGCAGGCGCGGCAATCCGGATTGCGCGCCACGCGCACGGATTGAAATTTCCCGGACCAGACGTCGAAGGAAACGAGACGCCCTCCCCCCGATTCGGATTTGCCGGTGAGCAGCTTGATGGCTTCGGCGGCTTCGATCGAAGCGATCACGCCGGCGGCGGCGCCGAGGACGCCGACGGTGTCGCAAGTGTCTTCCGTGCCCGTCGCCTGCGAGCCATTCCCGCCTTCGGATTCTAACGCGCACGCCAGGCACGCCGTTTCGCCGGGGCGCACGGTAAGCGTAACCCCGTAGCTGGCGACCACGGCGGCGTAAATCCAGGAAACATTGAGTTGGATCGCAACATCGTTCAGCAGGAAGCGCGTCTCGAAATTGTCCGTTCCATCGAGAATCAGCGGGAACCCGTGCAATAATTCCACGGCATTTTTCGGGCCGACATCGGCGACGATGCCCTCGACCGATACTCCGGAATTGATGGCGCGCAGGCGGCGCTCCGCGGCGACCGCCTTGGGAAGGGCTTCCTGCGCGTCGGATTCCTCAAACAGAGTTTGCCGCTGAAGGTTGGAAGGCTCGACGAAATCGCGGTCCACGATGCGCAGCTTGCCGACGCCCGCGCGCGCGAGCAGATTGGCGAGGGCGGTCCCCAACGCTCCGCAGCCCACGATCACGGCGGAGGATTCGAGCAGGCGCTGCTGGCCGGCCTCGCCGATTTCGCTGAAAAGAATCTGCCGCGAGTAGCGTTCGTAGGATTTTGGGTCCATAGTGCCGAGCCGAGTTGCCGGGCTATTGTAGCGCCAACCTTCAGGTTGGCATCTTAAGTTTCATAGAGATGCCCGTCCGCCGCGGCGGACGGGCGCTAAATAAACTAAAAACAAACTCTGACACAGAGACTTCAGCTTGTTCCACCCTCCATCATATCGCCGCGGGAGGTGTGCCGGGAAATCAAGTGGCGTTTTCCGCGTGCGGGGCAGAAATCGCGGCGGGCAGGCAACCTCGGCTATGCTAACCTAGCTCTGTTGTGAAGAGTGATGCCGATCGTCCATCGTCCCTTCGTATGGTTCGCCGCATGGCTTCCGGCGTTCTGGTTCCTCTGCGCAGGCCCTCTCGCCGCGCAGGGCGGTTTTCCCGGTGAGCCGCCGCGCATCGTTGCAGTGCGCGTGGTCGCGGAATCCGGCGCAGTGCTGGAACAAAATCCTCCTGAGCTGACGGTTCAGCCCGGCCAGCCATTTTCCATGGAAGCGGAAAGCGCGAGTCTTCGGGAACTGTTTCGTTCGGGCCGCTATGCGGATTTGCGCGCCGAGTTGGCCGACGTTCCTGGAGGAGTCCGCCTGGATTTCGTTGTCCGTCAGAATCTCTACATCAACCGGGTTCAGATCGAAGGATTGCGCGAGCCGCCGGGAGAGGCGCTGTCGCTTTCCGCGCTGCGACTGAACGTCGGAGAGCCATTCCGTGAAAGCGACATGAAGGAGGCGCTTGAGCGTCTCCGGCAAACCCTGGAGGACGATGGACAATATCAGGCCAAGCTTGATTACACGACTACGCCGCATCCCGATACGCTCCAGATGGATATTCTGGTGCGTGTCACCGCCGGACCGCGGGCGCGGGTCGGCGCCATTACGATCCAAAATCAGACGCAATTTGCGAACGCGGAGCTTCGAAGCCGGGTGAAACTCAAAGAAGGAGCAGAGGTGACTTCGGATCGCCTGAATCGCGCAGGCGACCGGGCGCGAAAATGGCTGGCGGGCAAGGATTATCTCGGAGCGCGAGTCACAATCCACCGCGGCGCGTATGATCCGAAGACGAATCGCGTTCCGGTGGATTTCACATTGTATGCGGGGCTGGAAGTGCGCGTCGTTGTGGAGGGCGCGAAGGTTCCGGCGGCAACTTTGCGCAAGCTCGTTCCCATCTACCAGGAAGGCGCGGTGGACGAGGACCTGCTCCAGGAAGGGCGGCGTTCTCTGCGCGACTGGTTTGAACGCGCCGGATACTTTGACGCGCAAGTGAACTACGCCGCATCGGATGCTCCCGCGGATGAAACAAGCCATGTATTACGCCGAGCCGCCAGGGTGGTCACGTATCAAGTCCTGCGTGGCAACCACCACCGATTGGCAAATGTGGAATTCACCGGCGATAAGTACTTTGGCCCGGAGCTTCTCCGGGGCCGGATAAAAATTCAGCCCGCCGCCTATGCCTCGCCGGGACGATATTCGACCGAGCTGCTGCAAGATGACGTCACTTCCATTCACACTCTTTATGAGGCCAACGGATTTCAAGATTGTAATGTGCAGAGCCAACTCGTCGATGATTACAAAGGGCGCCACGGGGACCTGTCCGTTAGGTTTGTCATTCAGGAGGGAGAGCAAACCCGCGTGGCGAGTCTGGACATCGAAGGCAACCAGCAGCTCAGCCGGGATGAACTCCTTGGCGTGGTTGGCTCCTCCAAGGGACAGCCCTATTCCGAATTCAACGTGTCATCCGACCGTGACAACATTCTTGCTACCTACTACGACCAGGGTTTTTCGGAGGCCCAGTTTGCCGCCGACGTTGAGAAATTGCCGGCGGCCGGGCCGAAGGAAGGTCCCGTGGTTCGCCTGAGATACCACATTACCGAAGGACCCCAGGTGCTGGTGGCGAAAGTCCTGCTGAGCGGCTACGAGCACACACGCGCCGGAGTGATCTCGCGCCAAGTAGGAATCAAGACGGGCGAGCCGTTGAGTGAAGGCACCGTCGTCGAGACGCAGCGGAAGCTCTACAACCTGGGGATTTTCAGCCGCGTTTCGATCGCGCCGCAAAATCCCGACGGCGAGGACGAGAAAAAGACGGTTGTGGTGATGGTGGACGAGGCCAGGCGTTACACCATCGCGTACGGCCTGGGATTTGAGGCGCAACGCCTGGGCAGCTCCTCCAGTCCGACTTCCCAATCCCTCAGCTTCGCGCCGCGCGTTACGCTGGGACTTACGAAGGCGAATCTGACGGGACGCGCGGACTCGCTTTCCTTCAAGGTGCGGGCCAGCACGATTCAAGGCCGCGCGCTCCTTACCTACATAGCGCCCAATTATTTCGGAAATCCTAATTTCAGCTTGCAGCTCTCCACCTATTACGAAACCTCACGGGATGTGCAAACGTTTGATTCGCGGCGGGCGGAAGCTTCCGTGGGGCTCGCGCAGAAGCTCTCTTCCAGCAGCTCGATTCTCTACCGGTACGTCTACCGGCATGTGGTCGCCAGCAATCTCCAAATCGCCGTCGAGGAAATTCCGCTGTTCAGCCAGAATACGGAAGTTTCCGAATTCGACGTGAACTGGGTTCGAGACCGCCGCAACAGCGTATCCGATCCCAGCCGCGGGGATTTTGAAAATGTGGACGTGAGCATGGCCATGAAACCGATTGGCTCGTCCGCGAACTTCCTCCGCGTGTACTTGCAAAATTCGACGTACTCTCCAATCGGCCGGCGGCTGGTCTTTGCGCGTTCCACGCGGTTCGGCATTCAGACGCCCTACGGCAATTCGCTCTCGACCGACATTCCGCTCCCTGAACGGTTCTTCGCCGGCGGCGGCACGTCCTTGCGCGGATTTGGACTCAATCAGGCGGGCCCGCGCGATCCCGTCACCGGCTTCCCCATCGGCGGACAGACGGAGCTCATCTTTAACCAGGACTTGCGCTTTCCGATGCATTTGCCGCTGATCGGTAACCGCCTGGGCGGCGCCGTGTTTTATGATGCCGGCAATGTGTTCCCTAGCATCCGGAAAATCTCGCTTCGCACCGCGCCGCCGGCGCCTACATTCGATCCAGCCAATCCGAATGTGTGTTTGACGAACTGCACGAACGAGCTGAGCTACTTCTCGCATACGGTAGGGATCGAGTTTCGCTATGGCACGCCGATCGGACCTGTGGCGCTCGATCTCGGTTATCAATTGAATCCGGCGCGATACCTGATTCAGAACGGCGGCACGTGCCCGGCCACCCCATCGGCGGCCTGCCTGACAACCCTTGCGAGGCTCCCCGGATTCCAATTCTTCATCAACTTGGGGACGACGTTCTGATGCGCCACGCGATTCTCATTTTCGTCATGCTTTTGACTGGGGTGCGCGCGCCGCAAGCGTTTGGCAGATCGGCGGCGCCTCAGTCCGCGCGCGTGGTGGATCGCATCGTGGCGCGCATCGAAGGTGACATTATTCTGCAGAGCCAGGTGCGCGAACTGGGCGCTTTCCAGGAGTTGATCGAAGGCCATGCGGAGAGCGACGATAAACTGCTCGAGGAATTGATCCAACAGTGGGTGGTCGAGACCGAGGCTACGGCGTCGCATTTCCCACAGCCCGCGCAATCGGAGGTCGATCGCGAACTGGCGCGCCTCAAGGGACAGTTTGCGACTCCCGAGAAGTACGCGTCTCGCCTGAACGAGCTCGGCCTTTCCGCCGATCAGGTGCGGCAATTGCTGAGCCGGCAGATCTATGTCGAGCGCTACGTCGATTATAAATTCCGGCCGTCCGTGCAGATCGAACCCGCGGATATCAACGCGTATTACAAGAAGGAGTTGCTGCCGGAGCTTGCGAAAAACAAGCAGCCTGCTCCGGACCCCGCCGCGGTCGAACAGCAGATCCGTGAAGTGCTCATCCAGCGCGGGATCAGCGGCCTGACCATGAAGTGGCTGGACGATACAAAATCGCGGTTGAAGATCGAAATCGAAACGGCCGGCGGCAAGCCGTGACGCGCGGTCGAAATTCGGAACGATGAGCGAAACGAAGCGAAAATTCGGGCTGAAACACGGACTGGGTCTCGCCGTTGCCTTGGCGATTGTCGCCGGGCTGGCCATTGCCATTGCGATTGCCAGCGGGCTCGCGGATCGCTGGGCCCGCCGGACGATCGTGCAGGAGCTTGAGAAGAGTACCGGGGCGCGCGTCGATCTGGGAAATTTTCATTTTACCTGGCGGCTGCTCACCGCGCGTTTCGATGGATTGACTTTGCATGGCCGCGAGCCGGCTGGAAGTCCTCCGCTCTTTCACGCGGACGTATTGCAGTTCGACATTCACATCGAATCGTTCTGGGGACGGAAGATTTCGCTCGGAAATGTGGTGATGTCCCGCTTCTCGACGCACGTTCAAGTCGAAAAAGACGGTTCGACGAACTTTCCGGGGCCAAGGATTCCCGTGAGCACCGGCGCTCCGAACATGAAGGGCCTGTTCGATTTGAAAATTGCGCAGTTGCGCCTCGAGGACGGCGAGATCTTATGGAATGACACGCGAATTCCGCTCCAAGCCAGGGGCGGAAATTTTGAGTTCGCAATGGCCTATACCAGCGAAGGCGGGCGCCCCGTTTACCTGGGCCAGGTCAGCTCGCGAACGCTGGAAATTGCGGCGCTGCGTAACTTGCCCTTCACGTCGACCTTTTCCGCGCGATTCACTGTCAGGCCGGATTCTTTTTCCGTGACGCAATTGCAATGGAAGACGGCCGGCAGCGAAATCGATGCGCAGGCAAATCTTGCCAGTTTCGCGCAGCCTGCTTGGACCTTCCGGTACCGGGGCCAACTGCGCCTCGAGGACCTGTGGACGATCCTGCGAAAGCGCGATGCGCCGGGCGCGCACATAGAATTTGCGGGCGAGGGCGGTTACTCCGCCGAACAGATGAATTTCACCGGACGCTATACGGCCGACCGGGTCACCATGAAATACCAATGGTTTCATCCCGGAAATATTTCCGCGCATGGCAGCTACCACGCCGACAATCACACAATAGATTTGCCCGATTTGGAAGCTCTCATATTGGGCGGAAATGTGACCAGCCACGTGCGCGTAAATCTCCCGAAGCTGGATTTCCGCGCCGAATCGAAAATTCGCGGTCTGGACTTGCATCAGGCGCTTGCCGCGGAAGACAACCCGAGCCTGCCCATCAATCCCCTGCATTGGGGCAGCCACATGGACGCGGACGCAACAACTACGTGGGTCGCCGATTTCAAGCACGTCGACTCGCGTGGGCTTTCGGTGTGGACTCCTCCAGCCACGCCCGCGCCTGGTCAAATTCCCACGGCGGCAAATTTTGAGTTTCATTACGACATGGACCACAAGCAGTTCCAACTCTCGCCGGGCGAGATTTCAACTCCTTCCAGCCGCATCCAGTTTCGCGGCGCTCTGAGCACGGTCGATACTTCGATTGAAATGACGGTGGACACCGAAGACCTTACGTTGTGGGACGACTTCATCAACCGCCTGCGCGGACCAAGCGCGGAGCGGCAAGTGATCGGCGGCCACTTCCATTGGGACGGACGGTTGACGGGGCCTCTCGGCGGTCCCACCTTCGCGGGGCGCTTCAAGGGAACCGACGCGCAATATGGCGCGTTGTATTGGGACGATCTCGAAGGGGAGCTCACCTATTCGCCCGACGAACTGCATATCGCCCGAGGCCGCGCGCGCAGGGGCCGGTCCTCCGCGGAACTGGAACTGGGACTCGACCTGGACAACTGGGGTTTTTCTCCCGAAAGCGGATGGACGTTCGATGTCAACCTGGTGGGGGCCGATACGGACGATCTGCAAAAAATGTTGGGGACATCCTATGCGGCGCGCGGGCTGCTGACCGGGCAATTTCATGGAAAAGGGACTCGCGCGGAACCCGAGTTTGCGGGTTTGTTCGATCTGTCGAACGCGACAGCAGGATCCTGGCGCTTCGAGCGCGCGCGCGGGCAGTTGTCGATTCGTCCCGGCGAAGTGCGAATTGCCAACGCCGAAGTGCGACTGGCGGCGCACGCACCTGGAGCGCCCGCGGGCATTGTGACGGGCAATCTCGACTATCACACCGGCGCGGGCGATGTGACATTTGACTTCACGGGCGCGGCGATTCCGCTGGAGGCGATCGACAATATCCAAATGGCCCGCCTGCCCGTGGGAGGCCGCCTAAATTTGCAAGCCCATGGCCAGGGACCGCTGCGCGCGCCGGAGCTGCACGCAACCCTGCGCCTGGTTGACTTGAAACTTGGCAATGACGTGGTGGGAAGTTTTGACGGGAAAGTGGATTCGGATGGGCGCCACCTGAACGCAACGATCGAATCGGCGATGGCCTCGGGGCGGCTTGACGGAAAGGTGGACATTGGGCTCGGGGGCGACTATCCGGTGACGGCGCAAGTCACCGCCGAACGAATAGATTTCAATCCTTTCCTCGTCTCGGCCCTGCATCTTTCCCGGCTGTATGGCCACAGTTTGGTGGACGGCCATTTCGACGTTGCGGGATTTGGCGCGCGCCCTGAAACGCTTGCTGTGGAAGCGAATCTCTCCCGGCTGACGTTTGATTTTGAAAACGTGAAGCTGGAAAATGTCGGCCCCGTGCGGCTGACCTACCGCCGGGACGAGGTGCGCGTCGAGCAGGCCAGTCTCCGCGGGACCGACACGGATTTTCGCGTGTCCGGTTCCGCGCGTTTCGCCGGCGATCAAGCCCTCAATTTGCGCATTGACGGAGCGGTCAGCCTCCAGTTGCTCGAAGGGTTCTACCCGCAAATGGAAGCCAGTGGCCGCGCGCAGATCAATGCCCTGGTCGCGGGAACCTTGGCCACGCCGCGCTTCAACGGCAAGGTTCACATTGAGGGCGCATCCCTGCGGTACGGCGATTTCCCAGCGGGGCTGAGCAACGTTGCCGGTGATTTCAATTTTGACGCGAATCGCATGGTGTTTGATAACGTCGTTGCCGAGACTGGCGGCGGACACCTCACCATCGGCGGCACGGTGGCCTACGGAGAAGGGCCGTTGAATTACGTGTTCAATGCGCGTTCCGATCAGGTTCGCATTCGCTATCCGGTCGGGATGAGCTGGCTCATGGGCGGGAACCTGCGCCTTTCCGGAAACGCGCAAACAGCGACACTTTCCGGGCGCATCGTTGTGGATCGCCTGCTGATGGCAGAAGGGTTCGATCTCGGAAGCTTCATGGTTTCATCGAAGGAGCCGGCGACCGGGCCGAGCACGACATCCTCGTTCCTACAAAATTTGCAATTCGACATCCAGGCGGAATCCAGCCCCGATTCACGAATGGAATGGACCGGGGCGCGGCTGCAGACAGACGCGAACCTGCGCTTGCGCGGGACCTGGGAACACCCCATTCTCCTCGGCCACATTCACTTGTTGAGCGGGGAAATGAGTTTTCGTGGCAACCAATACACCATCGCGCGGGGCGACATTAATTTCGCCAATCCCTTCCGCCTGGATCCGGTGTTGAACGTCGAGGCCACGACCACGATCCGCCAGTATGAAGTCACTCTCGATTTCACGGGGCCTGCGAGCCGGCTCACGCTGGCGTACCGGTCCGACCCGCCGTTGCCCTCGAGCGACATCATCGAGCTGCTTGCCCTCGGTCAAACGGGCGAAGAAAGCGCGGCGCGAAGCGCCACCGGGCAAAACCCTGGGGTGGGCGCTTCGGCGCTACTCTCGGAAGCGATTTCCAGTCAGTTAGGCGGGAGAATCCAGCGCCTGTTCGGGATCAGTCACTTCAGCGTGGGTCCATCGGTGGCGACGTTGAACACGCAGCAAAATTCAATTGCCAGCGTCACGATCGAACAGCAAGTCACCCGCGGCCTTGTAATCACCTACATTACGGACGTCACGACGACGCAGTATCAAGTGATTCAAATCGAATACACGGTCAACCGCGAATTCTCCGTGGTGGCCTTGCGCGATGAAAACGGGACGTTCGGCCTCGACGTCGTGCGGAAAACGCGCTTCAAGTGACGGATTTCCGCTCCGCGAGCGCGTGCACTGCCACGACACTCCACCCGCCGATTCCCGGCTGGCGCAAACGGGTTCGTGCTATCTTCACCGGCGGGGAGTTGACATGAGACAAGTCGAAGGGAAATCTGCAAGAGGCTTCCGGATCTGGATCATCCTGGCGCTCGCCTTGACGGCCGTCGCTAATCCGGCGGGCGCGCAAAAAAAGGACAAGAATAAAAACACGCCGCCCGCCGATCTCGGAGAGGACCTTAAATCCGCGATGCGCGCCCCGGATGCACAGGCCATCGATCAATCCATCGGCGAAGCCCTGGGATATTGGCAGATCGGCGACGCGGAGTCCTTGCACAAATACTACGCCGACGATGTGGTCGTGGTCAGCGGCGCGTGGGAACCGCCCGTCATCGGTTGGGACAATTTCCTGAAGGACTATAAGGCTCAGCGCGCGCAAATCAGCGGCGTGCGTATGGACCGGACAAATACACTGATCAAGGTGAACGGCAACTCCGCCTGGGCCACTTACCAATTCGTGTATGCCGCGCAGTCAGAGGGCAAAGTGGTTCAATTCCGAGGGCACACTACCCTTTTCCTGGTGAAGCAGGCGGACCGATGGTTGATTGCGCTGAACCATTCCTCGGTCGTGGACTCCACACTTCCCGAGCCCGTCACGTCGATGGATTCGGCCCAGCCCGGCAGGCCCTAGAAGCTTTTGAAGCCCTGGTAAACCCAAACCCCCACGCTGGCCAGCAACAGCGCTCCGGACAGGATTCCGAGAGCGATAATCGGCCTGGTCAGACGTGAGATGCGGGCGATGATCACCAGTTGCTCCTGGTAATGATGCTGTTCGGCGGCATCAATGAAGATCTGATCGTCTTCTTTCGACGACAGCGTTCCCCGGTAAACGACCAGCACCACCAAAGCAACGGTGATGACGCCCCAGGAAATCATGAGCAGATCGAGAATCAGTGATCGAGGCAATTCCAAGGTTTCCTCCCCGCAAGAACGGCAATGGGCGGAATGGGAACGAGCAAATTCGCCGTCCTGCAATGGCAAAAACTTGAGCGGATTATAGCATCAAACCATGCGTAATAACGGGCATTGTTATCTAATGATTACCGGGTTTTGGCGGGAATCGCACCCCCCAGAAGTCATCCAGCGGTTCGAGGGATTCGACGCCGGTTTCCCAGAGTTCGCCGTCTTGCTGGTCCTTCACCCAGGCGACGCGAAATTTGGCGGTCTGCTGCGAAAAACGGTTGGTAAGTTCGACTTCCGTCCCGACTCGCAACATCCGGGACGTCCAGATCATCGCGCCCAGAACGCCGACGACGCCGGTATGCGTGGACTCCTCCAGCGGATTGCCATCCACCGCGGTGCCGCGTACTTCCACGGGGACCCGCATCACTACGCGCGCGCCCTGCCGCTGATCTTTGAACTGAGGTGTATCGATCAACCTGTCAACCAATTCTTGTGAAAGCAAAACGCGTCATAGGCTATGACATCCCGGCCGTTGCTGTCAACCGTTGACTAACTTTTGAGTAAACCAAACAATGAACCCCGGCCGTCTCGGCCAGTTCGCGCCGCCTCCGAGTGCAGCAGGTGGGGACATCGGACGCGCGCGGCCCCGCGTTGACAAACGACGCCGCAGGCGGGCACAATCAATTTGCCTCGCAACACCCGCTTACAAGCCCGAATGGCGGAATTGGCAGACGCGCTAGCTTCAGGAGCTAGTTCCCGCAAGGGAGTGGAGGTTCGAGTCCTCTTTCGGGCACCAGAAATTCCGTGACTAGAAGTCATCCAATAAATAAACAGTCACCTAAACTCAACAAGCCGCCAGGGGCTAAAGCCCGCTTTTCCTCGGTGTTCTAATGTCGCGGCTGAAGCCGCGACCCACAATGCCTATATATGAGATGGCTTGGCTCTGTTGACATCCTCAATAAAGGCGGCGATGTTTCAACCGGTACATATTGAAACTCAGTCCGAGCAGCAGCGCTTGGCGCTTCTGTGTGCGCAGCGAGCGGCCCGGCGCACGGGCCGA
>DATNIO010000109.1:0-22956 GCA_035604385.1 Verrucomicrobiia bacterium
CGGGGAACTTCGCGCCAGGTCGAAAAGATATTTCTGGCGGCGTGCGTGCTCTATCTCTCCTATGTTGCTTCCGCGTTTCTGGCCAAGCCGAATTGGCTCCTGGCGGCCCGCAGCACGGTGATTCCCACGATGCATCTCGAAGGCGGTTATCTCCTCATGCTGACCGCGCTGATCGGCACAACCATCGCCCCGTGGCAATTTTTCTACATGCAGGCAAGCTTCGTGGAAAAGCGTGTTTCCGCGCGCCAGTACGCTCAGGCCCGCGCGGACGTACTTATCGGCAGCGTAAGCTGCATGGTCATCGTCTTCTTCATCATTGTCTGCACGGGCGCAACGTTATTCGTTACCGGGCATCACGTCATCAACAACGCCGGAGACGCGGCGCAAGCCCTCGTTCCGCTGGCCGGGAAATGGGCCGCGATGCTTTTTGCGTTTGGCCTGCTGAACGCGTCGCTGTTCGCCGCGTCCATCCTGCCGCTCTCCACCGCTCACGTGATCTGCGAAGGCATGGGATTTGAAGCGGGCATCGACCACAAATTCAACGACGCGCCTATTTTTTACAGCCTCTACACGGGAATGATCGTTGTAGGCGCCGCGGTCATCCTGATCCCTCATGCTCCGCTGGAAAAAATCCTGATCCTTTCTCAGGTGGGCAACGGCGTCTGGCTTCCGGTCGTCCTCATTTTCATGCTGCTGCTCATCAACCGCCGCGATTTGATGGGCGACTTCGCCAACACCCCCACATTTAACGTCGTCGCATGGGTCACCGTCGTCGCCGTAATCATCCTCACCCTCGTCCTGGTCTACGTCACCATCCTTCACCCCAGCGCCATGCCGGGAACGTCCGGATAAAATTCCCGCCACGCATCTAAGTGCGAACCCCATAAGTTTCCAGCTCCAGTCGCGCAGGCTGAAGCCTGCGCTACCAAGCGCCCCTCTAAGCAACGCGCCCGCAGCATTCCTGTGGAAGCGCCATTGCCGATTTGCCGTGATGGTAACGGGTGTCGTGTTGCGCCATCCGATGCCCTATGTTAGCTTTCCAATATGCTCGCGAAACAGCCTCTGTCCACTACACGGAATTCGCGGGAATAGTCGCGTGAAAGTACCGGAATCTCTCAAACCCTCGGACATGGAAGAAGAGCGGCTGCTCCTTGATCTGGATGCGGACCGGCTCCCGCAGCACATTGCCGTCATCATGGATGGAAACGGCCGCTGGGCGCAGCGGCGCCACTTGCCGCGTGTCGCCGGTCACCGCGCCGGAGTCCAATCGGCCCGCACGGTGATTGAAACGTGCGCGCGGCTCGGAATTCCCGCCTTGACGCTCTACGCTTTCTCGATGGAAAACTGGCGCCGCCCGAAAGCGGAAATTGATTTTCTCATGCGCCTGCTTCGCGAATATTTGCGCAAGGAACTTCCCACCATCCATCGAAACAACATCCGCATGCTGGTCATCGGCCGTTCCGATCAGTTGCCCAAGGAAGTTCAAGCGGACATCGATCGCGCCATGGAGCAAACGGCGGACAACACCGGCATGAAGCTGGCCGTGGCCCTCAACTACGGAGGCCGCGCGGAACTCGTGGATGCGTTCAATCGCATCCTCGATCGCGTCCGCAATAACGGACTCGCGAATGCCCGCATCGATGAGGAATTGATTTCGCAGCATCTCTACACGGCTGGATTGCCCGATCCCGACCTGCTGATTCGCACCAGTGGAGAAATGCGCGTCAGCAATTTTCTGCTGTGGCAAATTGCCTACGCCGAAATTTATGTAACCGAAACTCTGTGGCCCGATTTCACCCGCGCGCAGCTCTATGAAGCCCTGCTCGATTTTCAAAAGCGTGAGCGCCGCTACGGCGGCCTGGCGGAAGCGCGCCGCCGCGTCATGGCCTGAGCCGGCCTCGCGACCGGGCCTTCCTTGCCGGCGCGACCCGTCTTTTACAATTCTTCCCGAGTGGAATCGTTTCTTAACGCGGCACAATCCGAATTTATTCTTCGGGAATTCCTGCTCACATTGCGAGAAAGTGGAAGAAGCGACAGAACCCTGTTTCGTAACAAAGCATGGCGCGACAGTCTCTTCCACCCGGAAGTCCCGGAGGGACGCCAGACCGTAGCCCACCCCGACTCGGTCGGGGTGGGAAACGCGCAGACCAAGGTGCAAGAGCCCCGGCAGGGGCGGCACAACGTGCTAATGCAAGCAAGAGTTGCCCATTACCCGTCACGACGTTGCCCCCAACCTCCTGACGGCCATTCGGAGAAAAGAAAGGACCCAATGAATTCCGGTACAGGCCTGCGCGTGCTGACGGCTGCGATCCTCATTCCTATCGTTGTCGCGGCGATCTGGTGGGCCCCCACATGGCTCATCGCGATCGTGGCCGCGTTCGTAGCGATTGCTGCGATGCTGGAATTTTTTTCGATTGCCGCTCGCCTGGGGTTTCAAGCCTATCGGCTCTGGACGTGCCTTGCAGCCGCCGGAATCATCGCCCAGCAGTGGTATGCGTCGCGCATGGCGAGCGTCACCCGTCTGGGCGACCTGCTGGACCGCTCGCCACGGATCACTCTGGAATTGATCCTGTTCGGATTCGTTCTTGGCGTCGCCGGAATCGCCCTCGCAAGCCAGCGGTCGCTCACCGAGGTATTGCCATCCATTTCGATCAGCGCCGCCGGGCTCATCTTCGTTGTGCTTCCGTTCAGCGCCGTGGTCCGTCTCCACGGTGTCGATGTATTGGGCCCCTTGCTTCTTCTTTTCACCGTGGTCCTGGTTTGGGTGGGAGACACGGCAGCCTATTTTGTGGGTCGCGGAATCGGCCGCTGGAAAATGGCCCAGAAGACTAGCCCGAACAAAACTTGGGAGGGCGCCGCGGCGAATTTTCTCGGAGCCCTCTTTGTCGCGGCCGTGTTCGGTTACTGGAGTAAAATTTCTCCTGCGCACGTGCTGGCCATGGGAGCGGCTGGCAGCATCGCGGGACAAGTCGGCGATCTCTTCGAGTCCGCATGGAAACGCAACGCCGGCGTCAAGGATTCCGGCACGATCATTCCGGGGCACGGAGGAATGCTTGACCGGATTGACGCCCTTGTCCTCGCAGCCCCCGCAGTCTGGTACTATTTCGAATGGGTCGTTTTGAAGAAATACTGACGGTCGCGCGCGGACTCACCTTGTTTGCGCTGAATCCGGAAGGGAAGCCCGCCAGGAATTGGAGCACCTTGATTTGAAGCAAATTGCCATTCTCGGTTCGACCGGATCGATCGGCCGCCAAACCCTCGCCGTTGTGGAAGCGATGCCTGAACGGTTCGGAGTCGTGGCGCTAGCGGCGGGGAATAATGTCGAAGAGCTGGCGCAGCAAATTCTCCGTCATCACCCGGAACTGGTTTCGGTTGCCACCTCTGCCGTCGCCGCCAATCTCGCAGAACGTCTCCGCGACGCGGGCATCGCGACATTGCCGGAGATCCAGCACGGTTCCGCCGGCATGAACGCTGTGGCGACTCACCCAGCCGCCGCAACATTGGTTTCCGCGGCAGTCGGTGTTGTTGGCCTCGAAGCGACGTACGCCGCCGTGAAAGCAGGAAAGCAGGTCGCTCTCTCAAACAAAGAAGTTCTCGTCGCAGCGGGTGAAATCGTGATGGCCGCGGCCCGCCACGCCAATGTCGAACTCCTTCCCGTGGATAGCGAGCACAACGCGATCCATCAATGTCTTCGCGCCGGGAAGCACGCCGAAGTCAAGCGGCTTATCCTGACCGCCTCGGGCGGCCCGTTTCGAAAGACTCCCCTTGCCGAAATGGCCGCGGCCACTCCGGAACAAGCGCTGGCGCATCCCAACTGGCGAATGGGCCGTCGGATCACGATCGACTCGGCCACCCTTGTGAACAAAGGCTTTGAGGTCATCGAGGCGCACTGGCTGTTTGACATGCGGCCAGATCAAATCGACGTGGTCATCCACCCGCAATCCACCATTCATTCCATGGTCGAATATGTGGACGGGTCCATCTTGGCGCAACTCGGCCCAACCGATATGCGCATGCCCATCCAATATGCGCTAACCTACCCGGAGCGGGCCGCATCTAACGATCTGGCATTGGACTGGGGCAAGCTGCGCCGTCTGGATTTCGAAAAGGTTTCGACGCGCCGGTTTCCTTGCCTCCGTTTGGCGCGCGAGGCGCTGCGCAAGAAGGGTGCTTATCCTTGCGCCTTCAACGCGGCGGACGAAGTGGCCGTCGAAGCGTTTCTCGAACGCAGGATTCCGTTCTCGGGCATTGCGGAAGTCATCGAGCGAGTGCTCACGCGGACTCCGAAGATCAAGATGTCGGCGATCGGCGACGTGCTGACGGCCGATTCCGATGCGCGCCGGATGGCCCGGGAAGAAGTCGAACACAAGGCCGCGCGAACCGCGGTTGCGTAATTGGAAGTTATCTCGCAGGCGAGACTTGTGGGTCGCGGCTTCAGCCGCGACGTTCAGTCGCCTGACAAACCAGGGCTTTAGCCCCTGAGGTTCTATCGAACTTGAATGGCTGGCCATTGTGATGTCGGCTGCCGGAATTTCTAGCGTCTAGTCTGGGAGAAAAGAACCGTGCCGGATTTCCTGGTAATGATTGTTTCCGTTTCGATTGTCCTCGGCATCATGGTCCTCGTGCACGAGTGGGGGCATTTCATCGTTGCCAAATCCTTTGGCGTTCGCGTCGAGATATTTTCCATCGGCTTTGGCACGCGCCTCTGGGGATACAAACGCGGCGGCACGGATTACCGCCTGAGCGCTTTGCCCCTGGGCGGCTACGTGAAAATGGCCGGCGACAATCCCCTCGAAGACCGCAAGGGCGACCCCGACGAGTTTTTGTCCAAGCCAAGATGGCAGCGCGTTCTGATCGCCCTGGCCGGTCCGGCGATGAACATCGTCCTGTCGGTGATTCTTGTCGCGGGGATTTACATGCGTGGCAGCAAGCAGCCCGCGTTTTTGGACCACCCGATGGATCTGGTCGGCGTTTTGCAGGATTCCCCTGCGCAGAAGGCCGGGCTCATGCCGGGAGATCACATCGCCTCTGTGAACGGCGTCGGCAATCCGACCTGGGATCGCGCGCAGTTCGAGCTGATGTCCACTTTGCCCGGTCATTCGCTTTCCATCGTGGTGGACCGCAACGGCCAGCAGCTTTCCTTTTCCGTTCCGGCCGCGCAATCCGTCGAGGAAGTTTTCGGCTATCCGCAGGATCACCTCATCGTCAGCGCCGTCAGTCCTGGAACGCCGGCGGACCGGAGTGGCCTGATGGCGGGCGACGTGATCATGAAGGTCAACGGAATTACGCTCGCCAACGGCGCGGAATTTCCGCCCATCGTGGACAAGTCCCATTCGCAGCCCCTCGATCTGGAAGTTCAGCGCGGCGACCGGACGCTCCACGTGCAGCTCCGTCCGCAGCAAGTGAACGCCCCCAACGGTACGCCGCGTTGGCAGATCGGCGTCTTGCGGACTGGAGACCTCGTGGAACGGCGCCTTTCCTTCGGCTCCGCGATCGTCGAGTCCGTCGGAATGAACGCCCTCATGACCCGGCAAGTTGCCTATGTCGTGGTCGAATTGTTTCGCGGAAAGATTTCACTGAACCAGCTCGAGGGGCCGCTTGGCATTGCGAAGGAATCTGGAAGGGCCGCGCGCGAAGGAGTGGCGGAACTCCTTTCCTTGATGGCCATGATTGGAGTGAATCTGGCGGTCTTGAACCTGCTGCCGATTCCTCCGCTCGACGGCGGCCACATCCTGATGCTTTTCATCGAGGGAACGATCCGGCGGGACTTGAGCGTGCGCGTGAAGGAGCGCTTCGTCACCGTCAGCATGGTGTTCCTGTTGTTGGTCTTCGCCATCGTTATGTACAATGACGTCCTGAAGTTAATTCCGCATCACTAGAAGCTTTCTCACAAAGGCGCAGTCTCTGTGTTGCGCTCGTCCGCCGTGGCGGCCGAGCATGTGGCTGAATCTAATGTGCCCGCCTGAAGGCGGGCGCTACAAAAGAGAAATGATTTGTCCGAAGCACGAAAAACTAATTCTTGAATTATTGCGGCAACCCGCACCGAATCATGCCCACCTCGGCACATCGAGTCTCCACCGGCGAACGCATCAACGCCCATGACCGCCCCGGCCGCTTGCAGGAGGCCCTCACCAAGCGCGGCGTGCGCCTGACGCGCCAGCGAAAAATTCTGCTCGAAGTGATGGACAACGCCGAGCGTCATCTCGACGCTGGCGCCATCCTCGACCGCGCGCAGAAACTCGATCCGCGCGTCCACCGCGTGACCGTCTACCGCACCATCGACTTGCTGAAGCGCAACGGGCTGATCGACGAGCTCGACCTGCTCCATCTGCGCGGCGACCAGCATTTCTACGAAAGCCACGGCACCCGCGATCACATCCACGTCGCCTGCCTGAAATGCGGAACCGTCCGCGAGTTCGAGTCGCAACTCTACGAAAAGCTGAAAAAGCAAATCGAAAAAGACTGCGGCATCGAGATCACCACGGCGCGCACCGAAGTCGGCGGCTACTGCGAAAAGTGCAGGAAAAAGTAGTCCAAAAGAATCTCAAATTTGAAATTTCAAATTCCTGACTTGCGAATTGCCATTGTCCACGGGAAAGAGGCACAGTCCTGCGGCAACGGCGCGTTCCACCCACAAGTAATTGCCCATCAATTGCGCGAGGAATTTCCCGCCAAAGTCCGTTCCGAAAAGAATTTCCGCGCCGTCTCGATGTCGCGCGCGATCTGCGCGCGCAGCTCGTCGGCTCCCGAAAACTTTCGCTCGTCGCGTATTCTCGAGTGAAAGCGAACTTCCATCGCCCCGCCCGCGACATTCTCGCTGAATCCAAACAAGTGGCTCTCGACCGTGACTCCCGCTCCATTAAACGTGGGCCGCGTCCCCACGTTCGTCACCGACGAATACAATTTCCCGCCCACGACGCATTCGGTTGCATACACGCCGAGCTTCGGCAGCAGCTCCTGTTCGGGCGCCATATTGAGAGTAGGGAAGAGAATGGTCCGCCCGCGCCCGGCCCCGGAGCGAATTTCGCCTGTCAGCGAATACGTCCTCCCCAGCAACGGAATTGCCGCGGCGACATCGCCGCTCGCCACCGCGCCGCGAATCGCCGTACTCGATACAATCTGTCCGCCGACCTCGACGGGCGGAACAATTTCGACATCAAAGCCGTCGCGCTTCCCAAACTCTCCAAGCAGCCGCACATCCCCGGCGCCACGATGCCCAAAGCGGAAATTCGCGCCCACCAAAATGGCGCCCGCGTGCAAGCCCCCAACGAGAATCCGCTCGATGAACTCATCAGCCGAAACGAGGGACAGCGCGCGGTCGAACCGCAAGACCAGCGCGGCGTCCAGACCCATCTGCTGAAAACCCGCAAGCCTCTGCGCAAGCGTCTGAATCATCAGCGGCGCGCGATCGGGCCGCAGCACGCACATCGGATGCGGATCGAAAGTAATCACCGCGGCGCGCTGCCCCGCGGCGAGCGCATGTTCCCGCACCGACTTCAGAATTTTCTGGTGCCCAAGATGAAGCCCGTCAAAATTTCCGACCGTGACGGCCGTGCGTCGCGCGTCCGAGAATTGAGCCGCCCATTCCTCGATGGAATTACAAACGAGAAAAGCCATCAGACGCGAACCTCAAAATGAAGTCCATCGTACGCCAGGGAAACATTGGGGTATCCCGCAGCGATCAAGCGCGCGATCGTTTCGGCGTGAGGCAGTTCGTGCGCGATGTGCGTGAACCAGGCCCGGCGCGGCTTCAGTTCGCGGATCACGGCAAGCGCCTGCTCGACCGTCTGATGCATCGGGTGCGGCACATCGCGCAGGGCATCCAGAATCAGATCGTCCAGGTCCGCAAGCAGCGCTTTGGAGGATTCGGGAATGACGCTGAAATCGGTGAGGTACGCCGCGCCGCCGAATCGAAACCCGAGCACTCCGATGTCCCCATGCCGCGCCGGAACCGGCACGATCCGAGTTCCGATCACGTCGAACGGCCCATCAATCGGATGCAGCGTAACTTGCGGGATAGTGCTGATCACCGGCGACTCTTCAAAAACGTACGCGAACGTTCTCTTCAGCGTGGCAATGGTTTCGGGCGATGCATATACCGGAAGCGCGGATTTCTGGCGCAAATTAAATGGGCGAATATCATCAAACCCGAGAATGTGGTCGGCGTGCGCGTGCGTGAAAAGAATCGCGTCCAGCCGCTCCAGACCGGCGCGCATGGCCTGGAACCGGAAATCGGGAGTCGTGTCGATCACCGCAGTCTGTCCGTTGTGAACCAGCAGGACGGAAGGCCGCAGCCGCTTGTCGCGCGGATCGGTGGATGAGCAGACGGGACAGTGGCACGTGAGCGTCGGCACTCCCATGGACGTGCCGGAACCAAGCACTGTCAATTCGAGTACGGAATGAGGTGTTGCGGGCAGGGCGGATCCTCGATCAAGGCCGGGACTGGGCCTTTTCTTGCTTCGCGGCCGCTTTCGCCATTTCCATAAAGGCCAGCTTCAGATTGCCAAGCACATCCAAAAGAAGAGTATCTTCTTCCGGCGCCAGATTCCCACGGGTCTTCTCGCGAAGAACGTCCAGCATGTCGATCATCTCGCGCGCCCCTTCCAGGTCCAGCACCGGCTGCCCCGTGCGCGGGTCCGCGTATCCGCCAAGAAGCATGGCCGCGTTCTGCCCCAGCGAGCGAATCAAATTTTCAAACACGGGTGATCGCTTCGGCGCGTCAACAGGCGGCGCGGCCGCGGGCATCGCACTCGGCGTCGCAGCCTTTCCGGCAATCGTGCCAGGAGCGGCCGCTCCTGTTGACCTAGGCGCTGCCGCCGCACCGACCGGACCCGCCGCTGCTGGAGCTGTTTCACGCTCGCGATCCTGCTGCTCGGCAACCTCTTTGCGAAATTCACCCTCCGGCGTGAACAGCCTGCGGTCTACAACCTTAAAACTTTCGTCGTGTTTGGATTCGGACAACGGAATCTCCCTCAGGTAATCGATCGAGCATCAGCCAGATTGAGCAAGCAGTTTAGCATCGCACCGCACGCGCTCACAAGTACTCACCCGCATGTTTGAAATTTGCCGACATAGTAGAAACTTGCAGGCATCGCATCGTGTCGCGCTCAAGCATTTGCACAGCGCTGCGTAGCGACCGCAATCACCTATTCCCGAATGGACGAAAGTCCCGAAGGGACGATACACCGTAGCCCGCACGTAAGTGGAGGGAAGGCATCCACGCCCCCAAAGGCAAGCCCGTCAGGGGCGACACACGCTGCTCACCGCGCGAAGTTAATCCGCCGTATTCGCGACCGCCCCTTGTGCAATCCCCCTACGTGCCGTAAAGTTTCCCTTCATCTCAGGAGCCGACGAGCCACCGTGCCTCCCCCTCGATCGAAACGCAAGAAGATCTCGAAGCGCCCAAAGCCTCACCAAAAAGCCGGATCGAAGTCTGCGCGCCGACAAATCGCAAAAATCGGGACCATCCCTGCAGAATCCCACCCGAAGCATATCGGGAAACTCTTCGAAGATTTGGTCGCCGTCCAAGCCCGTCTGCGCGCCCCAGGCGGCTGCCCCTGGGACCGCGAGCAAACCCACAAGACGCTAAGAACCTACCTGATCGAGGAGGCTTACGAAGTCCTCGATGCAATCGAAAAGGGAAGCTCCCAGGATTTGGCCGAGGAACTAGGCGATCTCCTGTTGCAAGTCTTGTTTCACGCCGACATGGCCCGGGAAACCGGCGCGTTCGACATTTCCCATGTCATCATCGGCATCCACGACAAAATGGTCCGCAGGCATCCGCACGTCTTCGGCAACGTAAAGGCGGAAACCTCCGGCGAAGTCCTCAAAAATTGGGCGCAGCTAAAAGCCAGAGAGAAACAGGCTTCCTCCCGGAAAGGGACGGTCTCGCAAAATCCCGCTCCATCCGCATTGGATGGTGTTCCGCGAAACCTTCCAGCCTTACTTGAAGCCTACCAAATGACTCGCCGCGCCGCGCAAATCGGCTTTGACTGGGAGCGTGTGGAGGGAATTCTTGAAAAGCTGAAGGAAGAGACCGCGGAGCTTCGGACCGCGCTCGGCGATTCCAATCCCGGTGCCGCCGAGGAAGAAGTCGGCGACCTCCTGTTTTCAGTCGTGAACCTGGCGCGATTCCTCGGACTCGATCCTGAAGTTACACTTAAACATTCAAATTTAAAGTTTAAGATGCGATTTCAGGAAATGGAAAGAGAAGCTTCACATTCACGACAGCGCCTTTCTGACTTATCGAAAGAAAAACTGGAACAACTCTGGGAAGCGGCAAAAACGAAAGCCCGCGCACAAGTCTTAGCGGAATCCAAACCATGAAATCGCGAAAGCGCAGAAAGACTGCCGATCCCACGTCATCCGCCGAGGAAACTCGCGATGGCGTCGTGATCCGCCCCTGCCACGGGATCGAAGAATTTGAAGCCTGCATCCACGTGGAACGAGAAGTGTGGAAGTCCTCGGATGTAGACATAATTCCTATTCCCTTGTTCGTTGTCGCTTCGGAGACCGGAGGTCAGGTTCTTGGCGCCTTCCGTGGAGCGGAACTCGTGGGATTCACCCTCGCCATTGCCGGCTGGCGCGCCCGCAAGCCATTCCTCCACTCTCACATGACTGCCGTCCTGGATGGAAACAGGGATCGCGGCATCGGCCGTCGTTTGAAGCTATTTCAGAGAAAAGATGCCCTCGCCCGCGGAATTAACCTCGTCGAGTGGACCTTCGATCCTCTCGTAACCAAGAATGCCTACTTCAATTTCATGCGCCTGGGCGCGATTGCCCGGCGCTATTTGCCGAACGCATACGGAATTACGACCAGTCCTTTGCATGGGTCGCTTCCCACGGACCGCCTCGTCGCGGAATGGTACCTCCGGTCTGATCGGGTGCTCAAAGTTCTGGCGGGGAAGCCAGCAAACGCCCCAAAATCCAAAAAGGCGGCGCGAATCACGATTCCCTCCGGGGCAGAAGAGTTTAGAAGCAGCGACCCCTCGCGCGCTCGGGAAGTACAGTCCGAGGTGCGCGCAGAGTTTCTAAAATGGTTGGGGGAGGGTTATGCTGCGACGGCTGTCGCACCGAGCAAGGGCGGAATGGATTACATCCTTGAACCCAGGAGCTCAACTTGAAGGTGCAGCGAATCACCCTCCGCGAAATCAGGATGCCGCTGATCACCCCTTTTGAAACCAGTTTCGGCCGTGTCACCGACCGGCGAATGTTGCTCGTCGAGGCCGACACGGATGGCATCGCCGGCTGGGGCGAATGCGTAGCAGGCGAGGGCCCCTTCTACGCCCCCGAAACGGTCGAAACCGCGTGGCATATTCTACGCGACTTTATCTGGCCGCTCTTGAAGGGGCGCGATTTCGAGAGCGCTGCCGAAGTGTGGCCCACGCTCGAAACGATTCGCGGACACAACATGGCCAAAGGAGCCGTGGAAGCCGCCCTCTGGGACGCCGAGGCCAAGCAAAAGGGCATTCCCCTCTGGAAACTCCTCGGTGGGGTGCGTCAAGAAATTGCGTGCGGCGTGTCCATCGGAATTAAAGAAACACTCGAAGAACTCGTCGCGACCGTCGAGCGCGAGCTGGCCGCAGGCTACCAGCGCATCAAGATCAAGATTAAGCCGGGCAATGACGTCACTCCCGTCGAGCGGCTGCGCCTGCAGTTTCCGAGGATCCGTTTGATGGTCGACGCCAATTCGGCATATCGCCTGGATGATTGGCCGCACTTGAAACGCCTGGAAGCCTACTACCTGATGATGATCGAGCAGCCGCTCGGATGGGATGACATTTTCAGCCACGTCGAATTGCAGCGGAGGCTTGACACCCCGATTTGCCTTGATGAATGCATCCACACGGAAGAGCACGCGCGCGCGGCCATCGAGCTAGGGGCGTGCCGCATCATCAACATGAAACTCGGCCGCGTCGGGGGATACACTCCCGCGAAGCGAATCCACGATCTGTGCCTGTCAAAGCAAATCCCGGTGTGGTGCGGAGGTATGCTTGAGTCCGGAATCGGACGCGCGCACAACATCGCCCTTTCCACGCTGGAAAATTTCACGCTTCCGGGAGACGTGACCGCCAGTCGCCGATATTGGCTCGAAGACGTCATCGATCCAGAAGTAGCAGTCACCCCGCAAGGAACAATCCGAGCTCCGGACAGTCCCGGCATCGGCTACGCGCCGCGCATCGACCGCATCGAAGCCATCTCGGCCAGAAAAGAAATTCTCGTCTAACGGGAATCCTAACTGTAGGCAGCGCTCCGCATCTTCGTGCGCACGCCGACGACGAGCAAAGCCCCCAGAACGAACCCGCCGACGTGGGCCCACCAGGCGACTCCCCCTTGATCCGTCATCCCCAGCGACGCAACACCGCTGAAAAACTGCAGGAAGAACCAGTAGCCCAACATGAGATAAGCGGGAATTCGCACCGTAAAAAACAACAGCAGCGCAGGAATAAGCGTCGTCACGCGGGCTCTCGGAAACAACACGATGAAGGCGCCCATCACCCCGGAGATCGCCCCGCTCGCGCCGACCGTGGGAACCTTCGAGCCAAGGTTGAAGACTGTGTGCACCAGGGCCGACCCAACCCCGCAGATCAAGTAGAAGATGAGATATTGAAAATGCCCCAGCGCCTCTTCAACGGCCCCGCCGAAGACCCAGAGGAACAGCATGTTCCCCAGCAGGTGCAGCCATCCGCCATGCAGGAACATACTTGTGAACATCGGAAGGATCGCCTGCCCAATCCCGATACCGTTTTTTGCGAACAGCAATTGCTCGTGTGCAGGGATGAGCCCGAAGGTGTAAACGAGCGCGCGTCCCATTTTAGGAGACAGCGTCAACTCATGGAGGAAGGCGAATACGTTAACCATGATCAACAGAGCGTTGAACAACGCGAAGCGAGTGCGAAGAATGTCCACACGAAGCGGAATCATCGGGCCGCCCGGGCAGCTGCAAGTTGGTCCGGCGTAAACGCTGCGGGTCTCCGCCGCACATTCCGGATCAGTTCTTCAATTTCATTCAAGCTCGCAATTCCGCCTCGCGCGCCCATCCCCAGGCACGAGAGGCCCGCTGCGGCGCAACTGAATTCCAGCGAGCGCGGAAGCTCATCGCCCCGCAAAAGAGCATAGGCAAATGCGGCGTGAAATACATCGCCCGCACCCGTCGTATCGACAGGTTTCACTTCAAATGCTGGGGAGTAGTGGAAGCGGGCGCCATCCCACGCGACTACACCATCGGCGCCCAGGGTCGCGGCCGTCAATCGACATCCAAATCGCGAAGCAGTGGCCGGCAACGAAATGAGCGGGTCGCTCTCCCTGCATAGCCTGGTATGGAATTCCTTGGACGCTATGGCGTAGTCTATATTCTCAAGTAAAGCTTCCACTCCGGGGTAGAGGTTGTCGAGGTCGGCGGTGACAGGGATGCGAGCCGAGCGAGCCCAACGAGCCGCTTCGGTAGCCCCGGTGCAATCATGCCCATCCACGTGCAGCAGCCGGGCCTGGACCACCCATTCGCGCTGGATCTCGGCCGGGAGGAGTTCCAGGCGAGGGTCGCGCCTCCACAGGACCGTTCGCTCCCCGGTTATTTCGTCTACCAGAATAAATGAGGACTGGCTCTGGCAATCGGGCACAACGATCCAGTGCGCTTCGATCCCGGACTTTTGCATTTCGCTTTGCTGGAGGATCCCAGCAGGATCGTCGCCGATCTTTCCGACGTAACGCGCCTTCAAGCCCCAGCGCGCGCAGGCCGTGACGGCTGTGGCCACCTGGCCTCCCGGGAGAATTTCCGAAACGCGAAATTCCACCTTGGAATTGAAGGCAGGGAAATGCGGGAGACGAATGATCGTGTCGGTAGCGTTCAGCCCCACGCCAACGATATCGACAACGGAGGTGGTTTCGGCCACAGAGACACTCTACGGAAATCCAATTCTGGCGCAAGAGGAAATGAGCGGGAAGTGCGTCTGATAATTGTTCGATATCGCGGCGACGAGTAAACATATTACTTTGAGGGCGTATAACGCATTCTCGACACAGGGCTTGCGGGTTGGGGTTCGCGGTCAACGGCTCGGAATCGTGTTCGCGCTCTGGCCACATGCAAGTGGATCATCCGTAGTGCGGGGGAAGCGGACGAGGAGGCGTCATCCGCGAGCGCAACGCCTTCTCTTGGCATGGCGAGTATTTTCCGCAGATCTTCAGCCGAGAATTGAATTTGTGAAACAGCCGAAGATTCCTCAGAAAAAATCCTGCGGCATTCCGCGTCGAAAGTAAGGTTTATTTGCGGTTCTCAATTGATTCAACTCGCGTGGTATGGTAAGTAACGAATTCAAAATTTCGTCGCGCGAATCTGCCTGCGTGTTAATCTCGGTCGGTCGGCGCGCCGACAAAATGGATGCCACTCAAGGAGTCCGAGGCGATCGTTCTTCGCACCTTTCCGCTCGGCGAGGGCGACCGGCTGGTCAGTTTTCTCGATCGCCAGTCCGGCCGGCTGCGCGGCGTCGCGCGCGGCGCGCGCCTTACGAAAAACCGTTTTGGCTCCACCCTGGAGATGCTCGCCTATATCCGGATCTGGTATTTCGAGCGGGAAACCAGGGAACTGGTTCGCATCAATCAGTGCGAATTGATCGAGTCGTTCATGGATGTCCAGCGAGACTACGCGTCCGCGATTGGTCTCGCGCTAGTGAGCGAAATTACAGACTCGGTTCTCGGAGAGAGGGAAGCGGCAGACGCGCAGTTCCGCCTGATTCTCCTCACCGCGCGCGCGATTCGAGCGCATGGACCATCTCAAGTAGTACTTGCATATTTTTGCTTGTGGACGGCGCGGCTCGGAGGCTGGCTCGGGCCACTCGATCGGTGCTCGCGCTGCGGAAGGGCGATGAATCTCGAAACTGCTTTTCATTCAACCGGCTTTGCCGAACTCTATTGCGCGGATTGCCGGGACGATTGGATGAAGCCAATATCTAAAGAAGCACTTTCATTTGGGCGGACGGCGCTGTCAGGGACCTTGGACCGATTGTTGAAAGAAAATCCACCAATAGGGCCCGCAAAAGAAATCTTAAGTTATGCCTTAGATGTTCTGGAGCAGCACATCGAGAAGAAATTGATCTCCAGAAAAACATTTGAAACGGGAGAGAGTGGAATCGTTGAAATCTAAAGTAAAGTCGAAGGCCTTGAAAGGCCCCACATTTCAGAACCTCATCTTTCTGTTGCAGAAATACTGGAGCGATCGAGGGTGCGTCATTCAGCAGCCGTACGATGTTGAAGTCGGGGCAGGGACGATGCACCCCGAAACGTTTCTCCGTGTGCTCGGACCAGACCCCTACCGGGTCGCCTACGTCCAGCCTTCTCGTCGGCCCGCCGACGGTCGTTACGGCGAAAATCCCAACCGCTTGTTCAAACACCACCAGCTCCAGGTAATTCTCAAGCCCTCTCCGCCCGATATTCAGAACATGTATCTGAACAGCCTGGCGGCGATTGGCCTGGACCTCGCCGCCCACGACGTGCGCTTCGAGGAAGACAACTGGGAATCCCCGACCCTCGGCGCATGGGGAATGGGCTGGCAGGTCCTCTTGGACGGCCTGGAGATTACGCAGTTCACGTACTTCCAGCAAAGCGGCGGCATTGACCTCGACCCCGTCTCCGCGGAATTGACCTACGGCCTGGATCGCATCTGCGCCTATCTTCAGGGTGTGGATAGCGTTTACGATGTTCGCTGGTCGGACGATCACAGCTACGGGCAGGTAAGGCTCCTCGAGGAGCAGGAATTTTCGGCATATAATTTTGAGTACGCCGACCCAGTCATCACGCGAAAGCTCTTTGAGTTGCACGAGAAAGAGGCCGGCCAGTTGCTCGACGCCTACGAAAAGCGGTCAGCGAAGCAGGACAGGCGCTTTCCCGTACTCGCTGCCTATGACCACTGCCTGAAGTGTTCCCACCTCTTCAACTTGCTTGACTCGCGCGGGGTCATCTCCACCACCGAGCGCGCCCAGTTGATTGGCCGCATCCGCCAGATCGCCTGCAGGGTGGCCATCGATTTCCTCGCTCAACAAGCGGAAGCGCGCAGCGCGGCGGCGATTGCGGGGGGCGCGCGATGAATGAAACAGCGGACTTCCTATTTGAAATTGGTTGCGAAGAAATCCCGGCAGGGATGCTGCCAGGCGCCATAAAAGAATTGAAAGTAATACTTGAGAAATATTTGACCGCCTATAACTTGACCCAAGGTTCTCCCATCGAAACCTACGGCGCGCCGCGCAGGCTGGTTGCGTCTTGCGCGAACCTGCGCGTCAAACAGCCGGACGAGACAAAGGACATGCCGGGGCCGCCGAAGTCCGTGGCCTACGACGCTTCCGGAAGACCGACAAAAGCCGCCGAAGGTTTTGCGCAAAAGATGAATGTCCCAGTCGACGAACTGGTCATTGTCTCGACTCCCAAGGGAGAATACCTCTCCGCAAGGCAGTTGATTCTGGGGAGGCCTGCTAAGGTAATACTTGAGGACATCTTGCCTCGCACGGTAGCGGAGATCCCCTGGCCGCGCAGTATGTACTGGACAGGCGGCGCCGGGCTGCATTTCATACGGCCGATTCGCTGGGTAGTGGCGCTACTTGACGGAAAGCCCCTGCGAATCACCTTGGGCGATGCCGCGGCAGGCAATGATTCCTCAGGGCACCGCTTCCTCGGCAAATCAAAGATTCCAGTGCGCGGCGCAAAGGATTACGTCCAGAAGTTGAAGTCAAATTATGTGCTTGTGCGGCCCGAGGACCGCAAGAAAAAGATCGAAGGGGAATTGCGGCGCCTAGCCAGCGGGAAGGGGTTGCGGATTCACGAGGACGCCCACCTCATGGAAATGGTGACCTATCTCAACGAGTATCCCACGGCGATCCTGGGAGGGTTCGACCCATCCTACTTGGAACTGCCGGAGGAAATTCTGATCACGGTGATGCGCGGCCACCAAAAGTACTTTGGGCTGGAGCGCAAGGACGGGACGCTGGCGCCGAATTTCTTGGCGGTCATCAATCTCGATAAGGACAAAGCCGGCCTGATCCGCGCGGGCCACGAACGGGTCCTGCGAGCCCGGTTCGCCGATGCCCGGTTTTTCTGGGAGACGGATCAGAAATGTCGGCTCGCCGACTATCTTCCAAAACTCGGCGCGGTGACGTACCAGGAAAAGCTTGGCAGCTACGGCGAGAAAGTCGAGCGCATGCGCGAGCTGGCCCGGTGGTTTTCCGAACAATGGTTTGCCAGCGGGATTTCCCATGCCAGCGTCGGCGCGGCGGATCGCTCTGCCGAACTTTCCAAGTGCGACCTCGTCACCGAGATGGTCCGCGAATTTACCGAACTCCAGGGAATCGTCGGCGGCCTCTACGCAAAATCTCAAGGAGAACCTGAAGAAGTTGCCTGGGCCGTTTACGACCATTACAAGCCCGCGGGTCTTGAGGATTCCATCCCTAGAAATATTGCTGGGCAAGCCGTGGCGCTGGCCGACAAATTTGATTCCCTCGTCGGATGCTTTGCCGTCGGGCTCATTCCCTCGGGTTCAAGTGATCCTTTCGCTTTGCGCAGGGCGGCGATTGGCATTGTTAAGATTTTGGTCGAAACGAAATTGCCGGTTTCCCTTTCCATGACCATCGCGCGGTCGGCACGAACCATTGCTCATGGACCTCGCAAGATCGCTGTCTCGTCGGCAGTGGAGAAACAGGTTCTGGAATTCCTGCTCGACCGTGCGCGATTTGTTCTTAAGGAGCGCGGCGGACTGGCCTACGACGAGGTCAACGCGGCGCTTGCCGCAGGGGCGGATGACTTGGTGGATGCCATTCATCGGATGGAAGCGATTCGGGCCATACGGAAGACCAAGAACTTTGAGCCGCTGGCCGTCTCGTTCAAGCGCATCCGAAAAATTCTCGAAAAGGCGGGCCCGGAAGCAGGGTGGAAACTGTCCGCGGTTCGCTCGGATCTATTCAAGGAAGAAGCGGAGCGAGAACTGCACGCGCGTTCGGCCTCAGCCATGAAGGAAGTCGAGCAGCAGAAACGGGCGGGACGGTACCGCGAGGCGCTGCAAGAGATTGCCAAGCTGCGTCCTGCCGTGGATGGATTCTTTGACGACGTGATGGTGATGGCCGAGGATGAGCAACTCCGGAAGAACCGGTTGACTCTTCTTGCGGGATTGCTCTCGGAGTTTTCGACTATCGCCGATTTTTCAGAAATCGTGACGGCGGAGCAGGGGAAATAATCAGAGGACGGTAGCGGCATGGGTGAAATGTCCTTCGTCGGCGCGCCGACGTACAGCTCATTTTCATCTTCAATCCTGAGGGAGGAAACTTGTGAAATACGTTTATTTTTTTGGCGCCAAAAAAGCGGAAGGCGACGGTTCCATGAAAGATCTGCTGGGGGGCAAGGGCGCAGGCCTTGCCGAGATGACCAAGATCGGTCTACCCGTGCCGGCAGGCTTCACAATCACAACAGAATGCTGCGACTATTATCTAAAGCACGACCTTAAGTATCCAAAGTCGCTTCACGCAGAAGTCAAGAAGAACTTGGCGCGTCTGGAAAAGGCCACGAAGAAAAAACTCGGCGACGCCAAGGATCCGCTCCTTGTAAGCGTCCGCTCCGGTTCCGCGCGGTCGATGCCGGGGATGATGGAAACAATCCTCAACCTCGGTCTCAACAGCAAGTCCGTCGAAGCCCTGGCGCGCAACACAAAAAATGAAAGGTTTGCCTGGGATGCTTATCGCCGATTTGTCCAAATGTATTCGTCGGTCGTGATCGGACTACCTAAAGAAGAACTTGAAGAAAAGCTAAGAGGGATGAAAAGCCGGCGCGGTGTTAAAGATGACACGCAAGTTCCCGCAGAAGGCTGGCGCGAATTGGTAGCCGCATATAAGGAATACTTTAAGTCGAAAACAGGGAAAACTTTTCCAGAAGATCCGGAGGAACAATTGTGGGGCGCGATCGGCGCTGTGTTCGGTTCCTGGAATGCCGAAAAGGCGGTGACCTATCGCCGTGTGGAGCGCATCACCGGGCTGCTTGGAACGGCCGTCAACGTCGTGCAAATGGTCTTCGGCAACACGGGAGACACTTCTGGCACGGGCGTTTGCTTTACGCGCGACCCTTCAACCGGAGAGAAAATTTTCTATGGTGATTTTCTGATCAACGCGCAGGGCGAAGACGTGGTGGCGGGCATCCGGACGCCGATGCACTTGAATGAGATGGCGATGCGGATGCCGAAAGTGTACAAGCAGCTCGAAAAGGTGCGCCAACTCCTCGAAAAGCATTACCGCGATATGCAGGATATGGAATTCACAGTGGAGGAAGGAACGCTGTACATGCTGCAAACGCGGGTGGGGAAGCGCACTCCGGCGGCGACATTTGAAATCGCGGTGGACATGGCGAAAGAGGGTCTCATCTCCAAAGAAGAGGCGATCGAGCGCATCAAGCCGGAAGACATCGATCGATTATTTTATCCGATTGTCGACCCGTCGACAGCGCGAGCGGACCTCGCCAAACGGAAAGTCGCCGCCGGAATTAACGCTGTGCCGGGAGCCGCGGTAGGAAAAGCCGTGTTCAGCGCGGAAGAGGCCGAGACTATGGTCCACGGCGGAGAGAAGGTTATCCTGGTCCGCCGCGAAACAAGTCCCGAAGACGTTGGCGGAATGTTCGTCGCCCAGGGGATCCTCACGGCCACGGGAGGCAAGACGAGCCACGCTGCGGTTGTCGCGCGTGGCTGGGGCAAATGCTGCATCGTCGGGTGCGAACAGCTCGACATTGACTATGGAACCAAGACCGCCCAAGCCAACGGGAAAACAATTCACCAGGGGGATTGGATCACGCTCGACGGAAACGACGGCGTGGTCTACCAAGGCCAGGTAAAGCTTTCCACTCCGGAATTGCCGGAAGCCTTCTCCACGCTTATGGGCTGGGCGGATTCCATCCGAAAACTCCATGTGCGGACGAATGCCGACACCCCGCACGACGCGCAAAAAGCCCTGGAAATGGGCGCCGAAGGGATCGGCCTGGTCCGCACCGAACACATGTTCTTCAAAGATTTTGAATATCCCGAGAAGAGCATCGAGAGGCAACTCGCGATACAGGAAATGATCATTGCCGATTCTTCTCTTGCAAGGAAGAGAGCCCTCGACAAACTCCTGCCATACCAGCGCCGCGACTTCATCGGCATTTTTAAGGTCATGGACGGATTTCCCGTCACGATCCGCCTGATCGATCCTCCGCTTCACGAGTTCGTTCCGCACGAGCCCGAGAAGCAACGGGAACTCGCAGAGAAGATCGGCGTCGATGTCGAAGTGATTGTGCGGCGCGTTGAACAATTGCATGAAGCCAATCCCATGCTCGGCCACCGCGGATGCCGTCTGGCGATCACCTATCCAGAGATACTTGAAATGCAGGTGCGGGCGATCGTGGAAGCGGCGATTGAATGCAAGAAGTGTGGAATTAAAGTTATACCTGAGATCATGATTCCTCTGGTAATGGATCGGAAAGAGCTTCAGATTTTGACGGACAGAACGAATCAAGTTGCGCAACAAGTGATTCGAGAAACAAAAGTAAAACTTGAGTATTTGGTGGGAACCATGATCGAGATTCCTCGCGCCGCATTGCTGGCCGACGAGATCGCCGAGGTGGCCGAATTCTTTTCTTTTGGCACAAACGATCTGACGCAAATGGGAATGGGACTCTCCCGGGATGATGCGGGTCGGTTCCTACCCGAATATGTGGACGAAAAGAAGGCCGGGATCTTCTCGGATGATCCGTTTCAGACGCTGGATGTTCATGGTGTCGGAATGCTGATCCGCTGGGGGATTGAGCGTGGGCGATCGGTTCGTCCGAAGCTTGAGATTGGAATCTGCGGCGAACACGGCGGAGATGCGGCCAGCGTCAAGTTCTGTCACGAGGTCGAGATGGATTACGTCAGCGCATCGCCGTTTCGGGTTCCGATCGCGCGTCTTGCGGCGGCGCAGGCCGTGATCGAGGAGCGCGCAGCCAAGAAATCCCGCGGCAAGAAGAAGGGCAAGAAGTAATGTAGGGATGCAGCCTGGGAGCGCTATTCTCCTGAGTGGCGTGGTGAAGGTCGTCCGCCGCAACGGGAGATTGGTCTTCCCGGGTTTGAGCTCTTGCTACAGTCGGCTCGCCGACGAAAACTTTTTTGCTGGTAAAATTCTCGAGGCATCATTGTGGCGAAGCGGCTTGTCATTGGGATTTGTGGCGGCACCGGTTCAGGAAAGACAACCATCACGGAGCGGATTATTTCCACTCTGGCGCCGGAAAGCGTTCTGGTGCTCCAGCAGGATCATTATTACAAGGATTTTCCTCATCTTCCCCTGGAACAACGCGCGAGGCAGAATTTCGATCACCCGGATTCTTTTGACACCCCGCTTCTCATTGAGCAGGTGCGGCGACTGCGCGAGGGAAACGCCATCGATCGTCCCGTCTACGATTTTACGAAACACCAGCGAGCCTCCCATACCGTCCGCATGAACCCGTATCCCGCGATGATTCTCGAAGGAATCCTCATTTTTGAAAACAAAGCGCTGCGCGAATTGATGGACATCAAGATCTTCGTGGATACGGACGCGGACCTGCGCTTCATTCGCCGGCTGGGCCGGGACATCCGCGAAAGGGGAAGAACCGTCGAGTCTGTCGTCGAGCAATACCTGACTACGGTGCGGCCCATGCACATGGAATTCATCGAGCCGTCCAAACGGCACGCCGACGTAATCATCCCGGAGGGCGGCCATAACGAGGTTGGCATCGATCTCGTCATCCAAAAGATACGATCCTTGGTTGGGACCAACTCTTCTGGAATTTAAGTGTTACTTTAGATTTGTTTGTCCCTTGTTTTTTTGAGCGCTCTGCGGTATTGAGACCTAAACGGTCGATTTGTCTCGACGTTTTCGTGAAGTTTTCATCGTCAAATTGAAGTTCAAGGAACGCTAGAAGTTTTGTTGCGGATTTGGATCACCGACGAATCACAATTCACGACTCATGGCTCACATTCTCACGTCGGCATTTTCAAGAAGAAATACAATCCGAGGAAACCAAAGACAGTGTCCGGCGCCCATGCGGCCAGAAGCGGGGGCAATTGCCCGACGGCACCCATCGCTTCCGTGAGCGCGGACGCGGCCCAATAGACAATCGCGATTCCCACACCCAGGGCCAAACCGCCGACAGCCCCGCGCGTCCCAACCAGAATCGAGAAGGGGATCGCCAAGAGGATGATGATCGGAGCGACCAGGGGAAAGGAAAGCTTCTTTTGCAGTTGCACGGAAAGGCGCGCGACGTCGAACCCGGCCTGGTGCAGGTCGCCGATGTAGCGTTTGAGCTCCCACCAGGTCATCTGATACGACTGGCGGACTTCCCGATTGAAATAAGAGGGCGGCTCGCTCAGCTCATTCAATGCGTTGGCCAGGAAGGGCGTGTAACGGGTCACCTGGCCACGATCGAAATCGCGAATCCATCCGGATTCGAGAATCCAGAGCCCCTGCTGAATGTCCCAGTGAGCGCGAGCAGCGTAAATGCGGCGGCGGATTTCAAAGGTGGCCGGATTCAACTCGAAGACATTCAAGCCTCCGAACAATTCACGATCGGGATCGAAGAGCTCATAGTTGTAGATCTTCGCGGTTTCCCCGAAAATCCACTGACGGCTAGGTTGGTAGTAAGTTTGCGCCGGGCGGCCCTTGATCTGGTTGCGCAGGGCGTCCTGGCGCTGATTGGCGTAGGGCAGATAGGTATCGTCCAGAACGAGCAGGCTGGCTGCGAGAAACATGCCGGCCAGCAGCAACGGCAGCGCAATGCGGTACAAGCTGAGGCCGCTGGCCTTGAATGCGACGAGCTCGTTGTTTTTGGTCATCACTCCGAGGGTGACCAGCACGGACACGAGCGCGGCGAGAGGCGCGAGTTGGTAAAACAGGTAGCAGGCGAGATAGAGAAAATATAAGGTGACTTCGACGAGGCCGGTGCGATGTT
>DATNIO010000110.1:0-40000 GCA_035604385.1 Verrucomicrobiia bacterium
GCCTGATCCCGCACCGCCAGTTGAGCCTCGAACAAGCCATCGAGTTCATCGCCGACGACGAGCTCGTCGAAGTCACGCCGAAATCCATCCGCCTGCGCAAGAAAATTCTCGACACCAAGAAGCGCCCCAAGCGCTGGCAGCTGATCCGTGCGAACGCCGAGGCTTCGCAGTGAAGTAGCACAGACTTCAGTCTGTGGGTTTCCATCAGTTCATCAAAGGTTCGCAATCTTGGCAGGCACGCGACCCCAGCTCGCTTACGGACCCCCACAGACTGAAGTCTGTGCTACTCGAATCTACTCGCCAGCCGCATGCGCCTTCGCAATTTCCTTCTTCTCCTGATCCTGGCCCAATTCCGTGACGCACTGCTCGAGGACTCGCGCGATCTCCTGCGGGTCCGTTCCCGCTGGAAATTCCACGGGTTTGCCGATGTGGACGCCAACGCGTCCGGGGCGATTGAACTTGCTGCGCGCTTCGCGAATTTCATACGCGCCGTCGACTCGCATCGGCACGACGGGAAGTTTCAGATTGCTGGCGAGCAGGCCGATGCCGGCGCGGAATGGCTGCAATTTTCCGTCCGGCGTCAGATCGCCTTCGGGAAATACAAGAATGTTCCATCCGCGATCGGCCAAATCCCCGGCAAAGCGGAAGCTTTCGCGGAACCCAGATTTTTTCGGCAACGGAAACACGTTGAAGAGGGAGACAACTAGAAAATAATTCATCCGGTGCAGCCAGCGCCGCAGAAAAAACCATTCGCGCGGCGGCCGGCGCATTTCCGCGAGACGTTCTCCGCCCATCGCAACGGCAAGGCGATGGCGCAACCGCACCGGCAGAGCCGCCATTACAAATCCCACGTCCAGATAGATCACGTGATTGGAAATCACGAGTACGGGACCCTTCACGCCGCGGAGATTTTCGCGCCCGAAGACGCGCGGGTGAGCCATCAAGTGAGTCGCGGGCCAAGTCAGCAGGTAATAAAAGAATGTGCGAATCCACGTCACGGGCCAGCGCTGCGCCCAGCGCGGGAACACAAATTCAGATCGAAAGGGAGACGCCACGCGCACCAGGCTCTCGAGTTCGCCGACAGTCCTGGCCGAAGCGAAACGCGTTTCATTCAGGTCCACCTGGTAGCGGTCTTCGATCGCGCCCAATAGTTCGACGCGATCGAGCGAACTCAAGCGCAGATCGCTGTCGAGATTCGCGTTCGGGTCGACTTCGTTGTTTCCTCCTTTGACCCGCGCGATCAGTTCCCCGATTCCGCCGGTCGTAGCCGGCCAGTTCCCGGCGCCGTCCCCATTCCCCCATTGCGCTTCGACCGACGCGCGAATCTCGGCGAGCTTCGGTTTGCCGGTGGAGGTACGCGGAAAATCCGCCTCGGGCCACAGGAACCACGTGCGCATCCTCTGATATTCCGCCAGGGATTCGTTCACGCGCGCGACAATCCCCGCGGCGTGGCGCGGCTGTTTCACCCGCTTCTCGTCGTTCAATAGCAGAACGCCGCAGGGCTCGGCGTTTCCCCCGCGTTCGAGTCCCACCACCACGCAGTCCTTCACTTCCGGTTCGCGCCGCAACAAAGCTTCTAGGTCCTCTGGATAGACGTTCATGCCCGCCGCCGTGACGATGACGTTTTTCTTGCGCCCCTTGAAATACAAATTCCCTTGGGCGTCGAGAGCGCCCAGGTCTCCGGTGCGAAACCATCCCGCATCTTCGCCGTTTTTCGCGACGGCTAGAGTCTCGCCGTCCTCCCAATATCCCGCCGCGATATTTTCTCCGCGCACGAGGATTTCGCCGTTCTCATCCAATTTCACTTCGCGGCCTTGGAGCACTTTCCCAATCGAGCCGCGCCCGATCCGAAACGGATGATTCACGCTGACCAGCGATGTCGTTTCCGTCAGGCCGTAGCCTTGAATTGCGGCGAATCCGGTGCGGCCCCAGAATCGCTCCGTTTCCGGGTCGAGCGTCGCGCCGCCGGAAATCACGGCCCAGAATTTCCAGCCGAACCGCCGGTGAATCTTCCGAAATCGCCACATGCGCCGGAGAATTTTTTCATTCTCCGCGGCGTCAAAATCCTTGCGAAAGGTTTCGAGCGCCCCTTCCGCCTCGAGATCGCGCTCGATCTTGCCCCGCAGCGCTTCGAGCACGCGCGGCACCGCAACCAAAACCGACACGCGTTCGTGCCGAATCGTCGAAATAATTTCCGACGGGTTGAGCGAATCCTGAAAGTAGACGCAGCCTCCAAGCAGCGGAGGGATCCACACGCCCATGAATTGCCCGAAGACGTGGCTGAGGGGAACGAGATCGAGAAACCGCAGCGGGTGGACGAAGCGTTCCCACTTGAGGTAAGGCTGCATGCCTGCTTCGAGCGGCTCGAGGTTGGCGAGAATGTTGCCGTGCGAAATCACGACGCCTTTGGGCTCAGCCGTTGCGCCCGACGTAAAGATAATCTGCGCGATCGAGCTGCGGGTCAGAGGAGGAGGAGCGTAAGGTTCGCTGGGGTGCTGGCCCACGGCTTCCCGGAGGGCATCGAGCTGGATTGCGGGCCGCTGTTCACCAATCAGCAAATTCTCGCGGTCCACCAGCAGGAGCCTGGCGTCCACTTGCCGCGCCACTCGGCCGGCGAACTCCGCCATGGCCCCTTGATCCATCGGCACAGCAACCGCGCCGCGCAGAATGCATCCGAGAAACGCAGCCACCCATTCAACGGAGTTTCGACCCCACAGCAGGATCCGGTCACCGGGCGCAATTCCAAGCCGCTCAAACTCCCGGGCGCATTGCGCTGCAAGCCCCGCGACATCGCGGTATGACGAGCGCGAAGTCCGGTAGCCGGAGCGCTGCACAAATGCGGTGCTGGGGCCGTGTCTCGAGTATTCCTGAAGGTAATCGATCAGCGACTGGCGAGGCATGGCTGGGGTCCTGCTCCTCCCAGGTGGGCGGCGTCTCAGGAGAAGAGTAACCCCAATTGGCCCATCCTGACGAGGCCCGGCGAAAAACAGCACGCGGACAGGTAAATAGCGAGCGTATATGGAGAGTCAATCACAAATGTTAAAGTACGCTAAAAATCCTGTAACATAATGAAAATAATGTAGGTTAGTGTGTGCCACACTCCTGGAAAAGGCTGTATTCTCTTGATACGATCCATCTAGACAATAAATGCTGTTTTTTGGTAAAATTGTTTTGCGTTTGTTGCTCTTGTGATTCCTTTTGACTCGTTCAACGGGGCTGCAAGTCTAACTCTTGCAGCCGTTTGTTTGTACGGGCTAGAGGCAGTCAAGGCCCCCGCTCCCCGCCCTGCGAGGTGCGCCGGTCGGTACGAGAAGCGCAAATAGCTTTTAAAGCGAGGTAGTAGAAGTGAAAGAACAAGGAACAGTGAAGTGGTTCAATGCCAGCAAAGGCTACGGGTTCATCCAGCGCCAGTCCGGCGAGGACGTGTTTGTCCATTTTTCGGCAATTCAGATGGACGGATACAAATCTCTAAACGAAGGGCAAGCGGTTGAATTCGAGGTCCGCAAGGGCCCGAAGGGCCTGCAGGCGGAGAACGTTACCGGCCTCTAGTCTGACAAACGTGGGTCCGTCCCGCCCGCCTAGGCGAACGGGACGGACTCGCTCCCTCGCAGCAAGTGCTCCGCAGGTGCCAGAAGCAAACAAGGAGGCAGTTGTGCAGGTTCTTTCCGAAGGGCAGTGCATCAAGCACGAGCAGTACGGATACGGAATCGTGGCGGAATCCGATGGCGAGCGCACGACGATTGATTTCGACAGCGTCGGCCTAAAGAAGTTCGTCACCGGCCTCATGGCCATGGAGCTTGTGGGCGAAGCGCCCGAACGGCCCACCAAGCCACGCCGGCGGAGTAAGAAAGCCGGCGCGACAGCGGCCGCAAAAGTAGCCGCGGCCAGCAAGTAAATCAGGGACACGCGAAATTTTCCAGCCAAGTGTCTTGAGCGGAACGCCGATAGGGGATAAGTGTGCGCCTGCGGGGGCGTATCAACGATCGCCACAGCCGAGGCTGAAAGCGGAAGCTTTATCCTCGGCTACGCCTTGGCAGCTTTCCCGCGGAATGCTGGGGCGAACACTTCGGCGACAAACGTCTCCAGCGTCGTAGACGTGGTGTTCCTCGCCGAACGCGGCTCATTTGATTTCATGTGGCCCGTGTTCAGCGCGTCGGACATTTCCAGAAGCAAATCCACCATGTTGGAAGACATGCCCATCTGCATCATGGCCGGCTTCAGGACGGTGGCCGGGACCTGCCGGTAGGTCAGATCGGGTTTCCCAATCGCGGCGCCGATGATTTTTGCCGCTTCCGTGTAGGTCACATGCCGCGCGCCGAGCAGCTCCCGCGTCTGCATTCCAGCGAAATCCAGTTTCAAGAGCGATTCGGCCGCAACCTCGCCGATATCGCGCGTATAGATCATCGGCAACGGCACGTCTGCGCGGACCGGACCCGCCATGAACCCGAGCGATTGAATAATGCCTACCTGGGGGAGCAAGTTTTCCATGAAGTAGCCGCAGCGGAGGGATAGGAAATTGAGTCCGTTGATCGATTCGAGCTTTTTTTCAAGACTGTGCAAACCCATGACGGGCCCAGTTCCATACGATTTATCCCCCCCAGTACTGCTCAGAACGACCGCGTAGGGGATGCCGTTTTTCCGTATGGCCGAGGCCAGGGAGTCGGTCACCCGTTCCTGGTACGCGCGAACATCCGCCGCGGAGACGTTCGGCGGGATGAGGGCGTAGACGGCGCTCGCGCCGGAAAATGCTTTCTCGAGAGCTGCCGCGTCGGTCACGTCAGCTACAACGGCTTCCGCGCCTTTCTTCGTGAATCGTTCCAGCCGCTTGGCGTCCCGGCCAATGACGCGTACTTTGGCCCCTGTATCAAGCAGCTTATCCGCTGCTACGCTTCCGGTATACCCCGTGGCTCCTGTAATAACGTACATAGCGCCTCCTCTCCGTAGTGATCTTATACGGCTCTTGTTGTCCCGTTATGTAAGAGTACTGCCGTTTCCCGCGGTTTCAAACTACGTTCTTTTGGCGGAGCAAGACCGCACGCAGCTGCGGCTCGCGCGCGCAGTCTCGCCGGTAGCGGTAGGTTCCGCGGGAGGCTCGGTGCTATACTTTGATGCGGTAACCGCAGTCCCCGCACTGCATTTTCGGCCAATGATACCGCGGAGAGGTGCTGGAGTGGCCGAACAGGGCTGACTGCTAATCAGTTTCACCCCAAAAGGGTGACGGGGGTTCGAATCCCCCCCTCTCCGCCATTTCTAGGTCTTATCCTGAAGCCGCCTGATATTTGAACTTCTTGCGCTCTCGTACTTCCCTGCAGATTCACGAGGGCAATGATTCCTGCCGGCCAGTCACGGCCGGGACCGAAGCCCACCTCCAATTGCATTCCCATTCCCCGGACGGGTTGTTTCGATTCATCGTCCTCACTTTGGCCGCCCATGACTTTAACCCACAATTTCGCGCTTCGCTCTCCAATATTCCGGGATTGATGTGGGCCCAAGTGCAAGCCCCTCTGAGAAATTGGAGAGGCGCGGACACTTTTTGGAACGTTCGCGATCCCGCTGGACAAATCAACAGGGCCAAGAGACTGTAACAACCCGTAGAATGCAAATATGTGTTGACTTAAGTTGTCGATTAATTAACAATCCCCGATCATTTAGGCGATTTATCCGGAAATACCGATTTCATATGCGTTGATGGTCGGATGAGGCACGGAGAGCAACATACCCGGCATTTATCCCGCAAGCAAAAGTCATTGAGATTCGGCGGCCCAACAATGGAAACGAGCGCAGAACCGCTCCGTGTGCCGCGTTTTTGACGGTCGCCTTATTTCTGTTGCGGCTTGCTTTATTTGCCCCCAAGGGAACGTAGATGGTTCTATAGCAGCCTTCACAACAGTGGGGCTGGGAAGGCGAACCCTCATGTTCAAGCGAAGCCCGTCAAAGGAAGGCGAGAGCATCCCGTTTGCGGAGGTGTTTCCCAGAGAGCTCGCTGTTGTGGAGGAGTCGAGACGTAAGCGCCAGGCGCCTGCAGGACCCCGGCCGCTTGACAAAGACCTCATCGGCCTGGCGTTTTCGGGCGGCGGGATTCGCAGCGCGACCTTCAACCTCGGGGTGATTCAGGCCCTGGCGAGACACAATTTGCTGCGCGTAGTCGACTACTTGTCTACCGTCTCGGGAGGCGGCTACATCGGGTCATGGCTCAGTTCGTGGGCCTATTCCGTAGGCCGCCAACCCAACTCCAGCGCGAACCAGATCGGGCACATTGAAGATATACTTAATAGTACGCCAAAGAATATCGGCGACCTCGCCGAACCGCACCAAATCCATTTCCTGCGCAAGTATAGCAACTACCTGACCCCTCGCCTGGGCATGCTCAGTGGAGACACGCTGGCGTTTGTCGCTACGTACCTTCGCAATCTGCTGCTGAATCAGGCGATTCTAGTTTCCTTGCTTCTGGCGATCCTTCTAATTCCCCAGGTGGTGGGATTGCTGTTTCGTCAGCCGGTGAGCCCACTGGGTGTGAAGGTCGTCGCCGGCGTCGGATGCTTCATCCTTGTCATGGCGTTGGGCCTTATCGTGAGAAACATGAACTCCGTGACTCCTAACTCCTCCGACGCCGTAATCCAATGGGTTGTCGTGCCTCTATTCGTTTTTAGCGTCCTGACTTCCTACGTCATGTGGAAAATCGAATGGCAGGGCTCGTTTGCCAGGTTTACGGCAAGGCATGGCGTTACAGGTGAAATCCTGCTGGTATTCGCGATTGCAGTTATCTACACGATCTTATGGGGAGTCGCGGCCTATTTCACGATTCTAGATCATGCCGACATGCCCTTCTTACGTTGGGCGCCCGCAGTGTGGGCATTCCCTTCCGGCGTTATTGGAGGGCTGGCTGTCCTCCTGTTGTTCCAGATCATGGCAACCTGGCGGAGCGAAGAATCGACCGGGATCTGGTATCTCATCACGTTTGGGATCCCTCTAGTCACGCTTACAGTCCTGATGGTGGGAGTCTTTCACATCGGTTTGATCGGAAGAACCTATCAGGATGGCCTCAGAGAATGGTGGGCCCGTCTCGGCGGCGAGGTACTGGGAATAGCGGCAGGCTGGTTCTTGCTCTCGGTGGTCACACGTTTCGTTCCGATCTGGCTTGATTTGGTGGAGGACTATATTTTCAAAAGCGCCGACCATCCCATCAAGGGCGCCCTCAGTGCATTAGGAATTACCGGAGGTGTTGCCGGGTGGATCAGTGCCACGTTGAAGGGGCTGGCCGATGCACGTGGTACCAAGACCGGGCCGCGACCTGCGCCGGGCGGGCAGGATAATGGAAATTCATCCATCCCGGATCTCGCTGCCCGAATAGCGCCGCCAATATTCGCAGCGGGTTTGTTAATTGCACTTTCCTGCGCCCTCTTTTATCTAGTACCCGTCGAGACGCACGCAGCTTCCCACGGTGGGATGGAATTCACTACGAGCTGGTATGAAGTGATCGCCATCTGCGTCGGCCTGATTGCCGTCTCGCTAGCCCTCGGAAACCGCGTCGATGTCAACGAGTTTTCGTTGCACAATGCTTACCGCAACCGCCTGGTGCGATGCTACCTCGGTGCAACTCACGAAGGCCGGCATCCCCAGCCCTTCACAGGTTTTGATGAGAACGACAATATATTTCTCGCCTCGCTCGTCGACCTCGGAGTTCCTTTTCATATCCTGAATGCGACCTTGAACGTGGTGAAGGGCAAGGAGCTCGCCCTTCAGGCCAGGAAGGCGCGATCCTTCACGTTCACGCCGCTGTATTCGGGATTTGATTACTCGGAGGAGGAATCCGTCAGCAAGATGCCGGATTCCCTCAAAGCGCAGGACAAACAGCCCACAAACGATCCAGAAGTGACCAAGCCAGGATCGTATCGGCTGACGAAAAACTGCTCCTATAATTCCGTGTACCCGGGAGCCCGGCTCGGCACGGCGATGGCTATCTCGGGTGCGGCGGCCAGCCCCAATATGGGTCACTACACTACCGGCGCGGTCTCATTCCTGTTGGCGATCTTCAGCGTTCGTTTGGGATGGTGGATGGGCAATCCGAGGGACAAGAAAGATTGGGAAAGCGGATATCCGCGGTCTTCATGGCGAGCTTTGATTAACGAATTGACCGGGAATACGACGGACGACCGCAAAGAGGTCTATCTTTCGGATGGCGGACATTTTGACAATTTAGGCGTGTATGAGCTGATTCGCCGCCGGTGCCGCCTCATTATCGCCTCTGACGCGGGTGCGGACCCATCGCGGGCCTGCGGCGACCTGGCGAGCGTGATTGAAAAATGCCGCGTTGATTTCGGAACCGAAATTACCATGCATGGTTTGGAGGAGATTTGCCCCACCTCAACACTCGTATTTCCCTGCAATGTGGAGATGCAGATTAGTAAAAGCCCGTTCGCGCTGGGAACGATTACCTACCCGGATAAGACGGAAGGTCAATTGATCTACATTAAGCCCTCCCTTAGCCCGGAGCTGCCGCAAGATGTCCTCGCCTACGCGCATTTGTTTAGGGCCTTCCCCCATCAATCGACGATGGATCAGTTCTTTGACGAAGCGCAGTTTGAAAGTTACAGGGCGCTGGGGTTCGAATGCGCCTCGGCTACGGTGAAAGCGATCAGCGACGCCATTTTCATTTGAGCGCCGGAAAAGCTTCCTTCTCCGCAAGTTGCGTGTTTTCAACGCGGTGGAAAAATTCGTATCTCCCCTTTCCGCCAGATTCCTCATTGATTCTGAATAGTTTACGAGGTCGGAATGGGCCGTGTGCGTGTATTCGCTTTTCGTCTTTAGAAAAGCAATTCCTTTGAGCGCGCGCAAATTCCCCAAGCAATCCCTCCCATTCCATAGGTGAGAAAAACGGTTGCCCTGCTCACGAATGAACCGGCTTCCCTTATCGTGCTTGAAACAGCAGGAATGTCTTTTTACAACATCCTTACAACCCTCCGGGGCAATCACCAGTAGGCTGTTCAGGAGATTTTCGATAACGGGATGCGATAATGACTACAGCCAAACAAGAAATCATGGACACAAGGCAACTGTATTCGGGCCTTATCCGCCTTCATATCCTTCACCACGCAGCAAGAGAGGGAATCTTCGGCCTGGGCATGATCGAAGAGCTGGCGAGGCACGGATATAAGCTCAGCCCGGGGACGTTGTACCCGGTTCTCCACGGACTCGAACAAAATGGTCTGCTCCGTTCCGAGGAGCACAACCTTGCCGGGAAAATTCGCCGCGTGTATCGGGCGACTCCAGCCGGTCAAAGGGTATTGAAGGCCGCGAAAGAGCAGGTCCGGGAACTGTTCGGCGAACTTTTTGAGGTTGAGCCATTGATAGAACTTCCCCGAACGCGAACGAGAGTAGTAGCACTCCAGGCCGCGAACTACAGAAAACGCAGGGCTGGGAACGCAACCCTTTAGCCTACCGAGAACGGGCCTATTCAGCATGCCCATCTGCGTGATCCGTCCGGTCCGCTCCTGCTTTGTGCTGTGCTTCCAATTGGATGGACTCCAGAAAGCCGCTCCACCATTGACAGGTCTTCCTTGGTCTCCTATTATCGGCCTGCGATAACGGCTGTCGATAATCAAGGGAGGTTTCAGGAGTGTCAGTCCACCGGACAGGCCTCGCCTACATCACCGCATACTTGTCTTTATTCGCACCGCTCCTCCCTAAAGCAGCGGCCCAGAATCAGCAGGCGGCGCAGAAATCATTCACTCTGGAACAAGCCGTGGACTACGCGCTTCAAAACTACCCGGCCGTTCGCGCATCTTTGGAACGGGTGTCTGCGGCGCGGGCTGGGGTCACGGTTGCCCGGACAGGCTATCTCCCGCAGTTGAACGGTGTGTATCAGGACAGCCGCGCAACTCAGAACCAGGTGCCGGGCATCTGGCTGCCGACGTCCATCACTCCCACGGTTGAGGGTCCGATTGGCCCTTCGAGTGGACAGAGTTTCTGGGGCAGTCAGGCCGCGGCACTTTTTTCGTGGGAGCCGTTGGACTTTGGATTGCGCTCGGCGAGGGTCGGGCAAGCACAGTCCGTCGAAGCTAAGTCACAAGCAGATCTGGCTCTTACGCAGCTCCAGGTCGCGGCTGCGGTTGGAAATTATTTTTTGCTTGCCGTGGCAAACCAGCAGGCTGTGATGGCGGCGCGGGCCAATCTCCAACGCTGGCAGGAATTCCATAAATCCATTCGTGTCCTCGTTGATAACCAACTGCGAGCTGGAGCGGATGGCTCGCGCGCCGATGCGGAACTGGCTCGAGCGAAAATTCAGTTGTACCAATCTCAGCAAGCGGAGCGCGTGACCCTGGATACTCTCGCGGCGCTTATGGGGACCGCAGGAACTGAAATCAAATTAGATGTGGGACGCTTACTCGATCTTTCACCGGCCGGTTCGTTGCCCGATGCCTCTGCTTCAGAACATCCTTTGGCGCGCGATCAGATGGCTGATGTGCGGCAGATTCAAACGGAAGAGAGAGTCTTGCAGCGGACTGATTATCCTCGCCTATACCTTCAGGGAGAGGTGTTCGGTCGCGGCAGTGAGGTTCCGAACAACGGAACAATACTCGGTAACTGGAATGGCCTTGCGCCGGCACGCGAGAATTGGGTGACGGGGATAACCGTTATGTTCCCGGATGTCTTTGGTTTCAAAGCACTGAGCGCACAGAAGCAAATTTCGAAAGCCAACGAGCGGTCGCAAAAAGCCCGTTATGACCAAACGATTCAAGACCTGTCGGGCCAGATTCAAGCGGCGCGCGACCAACTGAAGGCCGCTCAACTCGTCGCTCAGGAAACTCCCACCGAATTGGCGGCGGCTCGGCAATCCGAAACACAGTCGCGTGCGCGATATCAATCCGGTTTGGCGACGCTCGTGGAAGTGGCCGATGCGGAGAATCTTCTTGCCCAGGCTGAAATGGAGGATTCGATTGCCCGGCTGAATGTATGGGGTGGATTTTTTGCAGTCGCAAACGCGCAAGGTAACTTGCAGGATTTCCTGCAGCTTTTGCGAAGCTCGCCGCCAGGGGGACATTAGTCATGTGGCTGATTCGGGCAGCGTTGCGCAGACCGATTACTGTGATCGTCATCGTTCTCGCTCTGGCTCTTTCCTCCATTCTTGCGCTGCTTCGCACACGTATCGACATTTTCCCGGACTTGAATCTGCCCGTGATTTATGTGGCCCAGCCCTATGGCGGCATGAGCCCGCAGCAGATGGAAGGCTTCCTCTCCTACTACTACGAGTACCACTTCCTGTACATCAATGGGATCGAGAGTGTGGAGGCGAAGTCGATCCAGGGCATCGCGCTGCTCAGACTTACCTTCCATGCGGGGACGGACATGAGCGAGGCGCTGGCGCAGACGATTTCCTACGTAAACCGCGCTCGCGCTTTCATGCCTCCCGGCACCGTTTCTCCGTTTGTGTTTCGTTACGACGCAGGCACGCTGCCGGTCGGCTATCTCGTTTTTTCCAGCAAATCGCGCACGCTCGGTGAAATCCAAGACCTTGCTTTGAACCGCGTGCGGCCTGTTTTTGCAACGCTGCCGGGAGTTTCATCGCCGCCACCTTTTGGAGGCAACCAGCGAACCATTGTCGTCAGCGTTGATCCGGGAAAATTACATGCCTACGGTTTGTCTCCACAAAGTGTCGTGCAGTCCTTGGTGGCAGGAAACAGTATCGAACCGGCGGGAAATGCGAATGTTGGAAATTACCAGACAATCGTCACCACGGATTCAACCGTCGAGCAAATCACCGATTTGCTCGACATCCCATTACGCACCGGCTCGGGACCATCGGTCTACCTGCGGGATGTTGGAACGGTTTCCGATTCCTCGGACATTCCCGCGGGCTACGCGCTGCTGAACGACAAACGAACCGTCTACATACCGGTGACGAAGCGCCCCGATGCTTCGACAATTACCGTGGTGAACGAAGTTCGCGCGAGCCTGGCCCGATTTCAATCTCTCGTTCCCGAAGACATCACGATTACGTACGAATTGGACCAATCCCAATACGTTCGCGACGCGTTGCTTTCGGTCCTGCGCGAAGGTCTACTTGGCGCGATTCTCACGGGCCTTACTCTGTTTTTCTTTTTGCGCGACTGGCGCAGTTCGCTGGTCGTCGTGATCACCATCCCGTTTGCGCTGCTCATCGCGGTGGTGGCCCTGTGGGTAATGGGACAAACCATTAACATCATGACCCTTGGCGGGCTTGCCCTTGCCGTAGGAGTGCTCGTGGACGAGGGGACGGTACTTCTTGAAAACATTCATGTGCATCTGGCCCAAGGCGAAGCCAAGGCCCGCGCGGTCTTGGAAGCAAGCCGGGAAGTCGCGATCCCGCGATTGCTCGCGATGCTATGTGTCCTCGCTGTCTTCTTGCCGTCCTTCTTCATGGTCGGCCCGGCCCGATCGCTTTTTGTTCCGCTCTCACTTGCAGTCGGATTTTCGATGGGAGCGTCGTACCTGCTTTCCAGCTCTCTGGTGCCGGTGCTTTCCAACTGGCTTCTCAAGGCGGACAAAGTCCACGGAGAAAGTTCCGCGGAGACTAGTTTCGACCGCTTTCGGAAAAAGTTTTATCAGTGGTTGGACCGTTTCATGGCGCTTCCAGCTCTGCTTCTAGGCGGTTACGCGGCAGTGGTGATCGTCTTTCTGCTCTTGGTCGGTCCAAGGATCTCGCGAGAAATTTTCCCTTCCGCGGCGGCGGATCAATTTCGGCTGCGCTTCGATGCTCCCGACGGCACGCGTGTCTCGGTAACGGAGGCGATGGCGCAACGCGTGCTCGATACCATTCACCGCGAAGCGGGACCCGGCAATATTGCCTTGACTCTCAGTTACGTGGGAACGCAAGGTTCCTCGTATCCAATCAACGCAATCTTTCTCTGGACCGCTGGGCCTCACGAAGCCGTCATGAACGTGGGGCTTCGTCCCGGCGCGTCCATTTCTCTTCGCGATTTGGAAGAGAAACTCCGCAACACATTGCCGCAGCAATTCCCAGGATCGCACTTCTCCTTCGACCCTGGAGACCTCATCAGCCAGACGCTGAATTTTGGTACGCCGTCAGTCATCGAGGTGGCAGCCACCGGGCCACAATACAACGACGTATTGAGTTACGCGGAACGAGTCAAGCAAGAGCTTGCGAAGATCAGCGAACTGCGCGATCTCGGATACGAGGAGCCGCTCCACTACCCATCCGTGGATGTCCGCATAAACCGCGTGTTGGCGGGACAGCTTGGCGTCACGGCGGATCAAGTTGGGCAGGCGGTGGTGTCGGCAACGGCTTCAAGCCGGTTCGTATCGCCCAATTACTGGCGCGATCCGGCGTCCGGCGTCAGCTACCAGGTGCAAGTGGAGATACCGCAGGCGCAAATGACCTCCATTAAGGACATCGAGACCATCCCAGTCGCGAGCGCAACCGGAGCGGATCCGCTCATCAACCAAGTGGCTTCCGTGCGCGCCGGGAACGAGCCGGGGGAGCTGGACCGTCAGAACGGACTTTGGATGATTGGCCTTTCCGCCAATCTTGCCAAGAGCGACCTGGCTCTGGCGGGCTCTGACATCGACCATGCGATCGCCCGCGCAGGCAGCCCGCCGCGTGGGGTAAGCGCACAGGTGCGAGGCCAGGTTAGCGCTATGCGGCAGATATTCGGCAACTTGAGCGTTGGACTCGCGCTTGCCGTCTTCGTGATCCTGCTGTTGCTCGCAGCGAATTTTGAATCCATCCGGCTTTCGCTGATCGTGCTATCCACCGTTCCCGCCGTGCTTGCGGGCGTCATCCTCATGCTGTTAATCACCGGGACGAGCTTGAACCTCGAAAGCTTCATGGGCGCCATCATGGCAATCGGCGTTGCCGTTGCAAACGCGATTCTGTTTGTGACGTTCGCCGAAAAGAACAGGAAGAACGGCGCGGATGCGAACACCGCAGCGCGAAATGCCGCCGGCGAGCGCCTCCGCCCCGTGCTGATGACTAGCCTTGCGATGATCACAGGAATGATCCCGATGGCGCTCGCGATTGGGCGCGGGAGCGAAGAAACCGCGCCGCTTGGCCGGGCCGTCATTGGCGGTTTGATCTGCGCCACCGCGGCAACGCTGCTTGTCCTGCCGACTGTTTTCGGACTCGTGCAAAAACGCGCTTCTCTAATTTCGGCTTCGCTCGATCCTGAGGACCCGAATAGCCCGCATGCGGCAGCATTGGAGCCTTCGTGATGAGATCGCATTTCTTAGCCTGTATCTTCAGCCTCACGCTCATCGGCTGTAGTAGTTCCGCCGTCGAGCAGTCGCAGACTAATGAAGCAGCCGGTGCAGCATCTCCTCAGCAGGTCGCCACAGCGACGGTCGAATCTCAGAAGCTGGATACGACTCTGAGTCTTCCTGCGCAGATCACGCCGTACGAGGCTGTGGACCTATATCCGAAGGTAACCGGATTTATCGAGACGATCCTCGTGGACCGCGGATCGCACGTGAAAGCCGGCGAAGTCATCGCCCGCCTTTCGGCTCCGGAACTCGTCGCGCAGCATAGCCAAGCGGAAGCCGGCCTGCATACCGCCGAGGCGCAACTCGCCGCCACACAGGCGAAGTTCGCCTCCGACCACGGAACGTACCTGCATTTGGCGGCGGCTGCACAGACGCCCGGAGTTGTCGCTGGAAATGATCTTCAAGTAGCTGAACAAACGGCCGCAGCCGACAATGCGCAACTGGAGGCCGCTTCCAATAATGTGCAGGCGGCGCGCGAAAGCTTGCGCAGCATCGCTCAATTAGAGTCCTACCTGGAAATCCGCGCGCCGTTCGACGGCGTGGTCGTCCAGCGAAACCTGCATCCAGGAGCCCTCGTCGGCCCCGCTTCGGGGCAGTCCGGGACACAGTCAATCGTCCAAATCGAAAGCGTTAGCCGCTTGCGAGTGGTCGTTCCCGTGCCGGAGGCGTACGTCGCGGGAGTCCAAGAGGGCCAGCAGGTCGCTTTCAACGTGCCAGCATATCCGGGACGCACCTATCGCGCTCCCATCGCGCGCATATCGCACGACATCAATCAAAACACGCGAACCATGCAGGTGGAGCTCGATTTGCGCAACGCCGATGCTCAAGTCACGCCGGGAACATTTGCAAGTGTGGAATGGCCCATCCATCGTTCTTATGCCACGTTGTTCGTGCCCTCGTCGGCCGTGACGTCGGACCAGCAACGCACATTCGTAATTCGCGTGAATCAAGGAAAGGCGGAATGGGTTGACGTCAAGACTGGCGTGACGGTGAATGGGAAGACCGAGGTCTTTGGTGGCTTGCAGCCCGGCGAGGTTGTTGTAGCCAATGCCACGGATTCAATTCGAAATGGGACGGCTGTATCAGCGCAGCCCAAGTAGTTCGTACTCTCATTGAGACGCCCCATCCCGCAAGTTGCGTGTTGTAAATGCAAGCGAGGAGTTCGAATCCCACTCCCCCAGAATTCTTCCAAGTCAAATAAGAGGGCGTGTAGGTTCAAGACACGTAATCCACCGATCGCGCCGGATCATGCTGGAGGCGGTGTTTTCCTTCTGCCATAATGAAAGACGATCGGTGTATCTCGGTGAAATTAAGACGGCTGCGAATGAGATTCTGGAACGACGGTTCATGGATATTACCGATGCGAATTTGCGCGCAGATTCGCAGGCGCGATCTTCGCAGGCGCTGGTGTTTGGCTGTCCTGATTGCGATTCCCTTTTGCTTCCTTGCGTGCGGCAATCAGAAGCAACCATCCACAATCTCCCGTGCGATTCAAGTCACATCCGATTTGGCTGCCGAGCAAATCTTGAATCGTCATCTGGAAGCCGACCCGCGCTCCCTTGATCCTTCTCTCATGACCGACGTGGTGGGCCAGCGCGTTTGCGATGACCTATTCGAAGGACTGGTGACCTTGGACGAAGCGGGACACACGGTTCCCGGCGTCGCTGCTTCCTGGGAAACGAGCGCAGACGGAAAAATCTGGACGTTTCAACTGCGCGGTAACGCCAAGTGGTCCAACGGCCAGCCAGTCACGGCTGACGACTTCGTTTACGCCTGGCGCCGCCAAGTGGATCCCGCGACAGGTTCTGAATACTCCCAGGCCCTCACACCGATCGAGAATGCGATGGATGCCGCCGCGGGCAAAGTGCCTCCAAGCAAGTTGGGGGTTGAATCCGCCGGACCGCGCATGCTAGTGGTCCACCTGCACGCGCCCACGCCTTACCTCCTGGCGCTGCTGACCAACGCGTATTTGTACCCACTTTACGAACCGGCGGTGAAGCAGTGGGGTGACGCCTGGACGCAGCCGGGACATATGATTTCGAACGGCCCCTTTCTCCTGTCGGAACGCGTTATCAACGGGCACATTACCCTCGACAAGAATCCGTACTATTGGGACGCCAGCCATGTTCGGCTCACTAGGGTGATCTACAACACCGTCGGCGACAATGACGCGACCACAAGTCAATATTTGGCCGGCAATCTCGACTTCACCAATCGATTCAACACATCGGAGACGGAGCGGCTACAGCGCACCATGGGCGATCAGGTCGTGCTCTCTACAAGTTATGCCACGGCAATGTTCGGCTACAATCTCGCCAAGCCTCCCTTCCAAGGAAACCCCAAGCTGCGCTTGGCCCTGAACATGGCTTTGGATCGCGAAATTCTTATGAAATACGTCGAACACGGCGTCGGAATCCCCGCCTACAACATGATGCCGCCGCTTGAGGGATTCGACGACGCCGTTCCCGACTGGGCAAAACTTTCCGCCGACGAGCGTCACGCGGTGGCGCGGAAGCTCTATCAGGAAGCAGGGTACTCGGACTCCCATCCGCTCGAGACCGTGATCACGTATGCGAGCGGGGGGCCGGGAACGCGCCGCTTCATGGAAGCACTTTCGGCCATGTGGCTCATGAATTTGGGTGCGAAGGTCCAGATCTACAATGTCGAGTGGAAGGTGATGTTGCAATCCCTTCAGCTCAAGCAGCCTCTTTTCTATTGGGCTGCCTGGTCCGGCGACTATCCCGATCCTTACACGTTTCTGCAACTGTTTCAGACCGGGTTTGGAATGAATTACGGGGATTATTCCAATCCGCAGTTTGACGCGCTGGTGGAGCAAGCCAGCAAGATTAACGGCGGCCCCGAGCGCGGGGCTTTATTTCACAAGGCTGAAGAAATTCTCAATGAGGACGCACCGTTCCTGCCGGTGTATTTCTATGTGAATCCGCACCTGATCAAACCCTACGTAAAGGGTTGGCAAACGAATATCACGGATCGCAACTTGTCGCGCTACATGTATATTCTGGCCCACCAGGAGAGTTGACTTGCTGCGGTACACGATCTCACGGCTGCTGGGCGCGATTCCCACCGTACTCGTCATCATCACGCTGTCCTTTATGTTGTTGCACGCCGCTCCCGGTGGCCCCTTCGATTCGCAGAAAAAAATTCCTCCTGAGATCAAGGCAAACATCGAACGCAAGTATCACCTCGATGAGCCGTTGTACAAACAATATCTTCGCTACCTCGTCGGCATCCTCCAGGGTGATTTCGGCCCGTCCTATCAATACCGCGACACCACCGTGAACGAAATCATCCGCCAAGGTTTTCCGATTGATATCGTCATTGGAGGCTGCGCCCTCGCCGGTGCGCTCCTCATCGGCCTGCCGATCGGAATCATGGCCGCGCTTCGGCGTGACACGGGGTGGGACCACCTGCCAATGGGATTATCGATGATAGGTATTTCCGTGCCTGTTTTCGTGGTTGCGCCGATTTTGATTCTTGTTTTCGCCGTGACTTTTCATTGGGTGCCGGCGGGCGGCTGGGGAACAGGTGCTCCAAAGAATGTGATTCTGCCGGCCGCGGCGTTGGCGGCTCCGTATATTGCCTACGTGGCGCGCCTGATGCGCGGCAGCATGGTCGAGGTTCTGAACAGCCCATTCATTCTGATGGCCCGGGCCAAAGGCGTGCCGCAATACCTGGTGATCTTGCGCCACGCGCTGAAGCCGGCCCTGATGCCGCTGGTTTCCTTTCTGGGCCCGGCCGTCGTCGGCGTGATCACCGGATCGATCGTGATCGAAACGATCTTCGGACTTCCGGGGATCGGCCGGGCCTTTGTCGACGGAGCGCTCAACAGGGATTACACGCTCGTGCTTGGCGTGACGATCCTGTACGGCTTGCTGATCGTGATTTTCAACCTCTTGGCGGACTTGAGTTATTCCGTGCTCGATCCAAGGGTGCGCTACTAATGGCCGCCGCCACCGATGCTCTGAACATTTCCGCCGCGCCCGCAGGCCGCAGTCTTTGGCAGGACGCATTCTCCCGCTTGTTATATAACCGGACCGCAATTGCCAGCGGCGTCGTGCTCGGCGTGATCGTGCTGGCTTCGATTGTGGTTCCGTGGATTTCTCCTTACAACTATTACACGCCCCAGTGGGCTCTTTTGAATGCGCCTCCCACTTTTCACGGCGGGCATATTTTCGGGACGGACGATTTGGGCCGGGATCTCCTGGTCCGCGTGATGTGGGGATGCCGCGTCTCCTTGCTGATCGGGTTGGTGGCCAGCATCGTCAGCGTGGTCATTGGCGTTTTGTGGGGAGCGGCGGCGGGATTCGTCGGCGGGCGTGTGGACGCCTTCATGATGCGCATCGTGGACATTCTGTACTCGGTGCCGTTTATTCCCTTCGTCATCGTGCTGGTCGTCATGTTCGGCAGAAATCTGCTGCTTATTTTTGTGGCGATTGGCGCGGTATCGTGGCTGGACATTGCCCGCATCGTGCGCGGCCAGACGCTCTCGCTGCGAAACAAGGAGTTCATCGAAGCCGCGCGCGCGTCGGGAGTTCGCGGGCCGACGATCGTCACGCGGCATCTTGTCCCCAATCTCCTGGGCATCGTCATCATTTATGCGACGCTCACCGTGCCCTCGGTGATTCTCTTCGAGGCCTTTCTGAGTTTTCTTGGCCTCGGCGTGCAAGCGCCCATGACTTCGCTGGGTGTCCTGGTTTCCGACGGCGCGAGCGAATTGCAATCCTTTCCTTACCTGCTGTTCATTCCGGCTGTTTTCCTAGCGTCGATCGTGTACTGCTTAAACTATTTGGGCGACGGGCTGCGCGACGTGCTCGATCCGAAAGAGCGTTGAGATGACCGACGCCCCACTTCTCCAGGCGCGCAAGCTGAGTGTGGATTTCGCCACGAGGGAAGGCATTGTACGCGCCGTTTCAGAAGTGGATCTGGATCTGGCTGCGGGCGAGACGCTGGCGATCGTTGGGGAATCCGGCTCCGGCAAAAGCCAGATGCTCTTGAGCATGCTCGGTCTCGTCGCCCGGAATGCGAGCGTGACGGGAAGCGCGAAATTTAAGGGCGAGGAACTGTTGACCGCTCCCGAAAAACGCCTGAACGAAATCCGCGGTTCGGGCATAGGGCTCGTCTTCCAGGATCCCATGACCTCGCTGAATCCATACCTTTCCATCGGGCTGCAATTGACGGAGCCGGTGCGCGTTCACAAAGGCGTGGATCGCGCCGCAGCTGCCGCGCAAGCCATCGAAATGCTGAAAGCCGTGCACATTACCGAACCGGAGCGGCGCATGCGGCAATATCCGCACGAGCTTTCCGGTGGAATGAGGCAGCGCGTGGCCATCGCCATGGCCCTGATCTGCCGGCCCGAAATCCTGATCGCGGATGAGCCGACCACCGCGCTGGACGTCACTGTACAGGCCCAGGTGCTTTCTCTTTTGCGCGAGATCCGCGAACAGTTTGGCACAGCGATCATCCTGGTGACGCACGACCTGGGCGTGATCGCAGAACTAGGTGACAGGGTGAACGTGATGTACGCGGGAAAAATAGTGGAGCGAGGATCGGTGGACGATATTTTCTACAACTGCCGCCATCCTTACACGGAGGCGCTCGAACGCTCGATTCCGCAATTCACAAAGGTCCGCCCCGCGCGCCTGACGGCCATCTCCGGCAATCCGCCGAATCCGCTGCACTTGCCTCCCGGCTGCGCGTTTGCCCCCCGGTGTCCTTATCGCCTGGATATCTGCGACAAGAGTGTGCCTCCACTTGAAACTGTTTCGCCAAACCACGCCAAGGCGTGTTTCTACGAGGGCCCGCTCGGAACGGCGGCGGAACTGTCCGCATGAGTGAACCTATTCTTTCGATTCGCAATTTGTGCGTTTACTTTGACGTTTCCGGCGACGGTTGGTTTGGCCACCGGAAGGTCTTGCGCGCCGTCGATGGGGTAAGTTTCGACCTGGACCGAAGTGAGACGCTGGGAATCGTGGGCGAGTCGGGCTGCGGAAAATCCACGCTTGCACGGGCAGTTTTGGGATTAGTCCACGTCACTTCCGGTGAAGTGCGCTTCGCGGGGCAAGATTTGGCCCGTCTCGCTTCCGAAAAAATGCGCGAACAGCGCCGCCACCTCCAGATTATCTTTCAAGATCCGCTAGCTTCCCTCGACCCTCGCATGAACGTAGGGCAGATCATCGGCGAACCTCTGCGCTCCTTCTTCCCCCGGATGACCCAGGAGGAGCGGCAAGCGAAGGTCGTCGAAATGATGCAGCACGTTGGCCTGTTGCCGGAGCAGATCAACCGGTACCCGCACGAGTTTTCAGGAGGGCAGGCACAGAGAATCGGCATTGCCCGCGCCTTGATCTTGCAACCCGAGGTCGTCGTGTGCGACGAGCCGGTTTCGGCGCTGGATGTTTCCATTAAGGCGCAGATCGTGAATTTGCTCGCGGATTTGCAGGCGAAATTTGGCGTGTCGCTGCTCTTTATCGCGCACGACCTGGCATCGGTGCGCCACGTCAGCCATCGCGTGATGGTGCTCTACCTCGGCAAGGTGATGGAACTGGCTCCGTGGGACGAAATCTATCGCGCGCCCCGCCATCCCTACACGCAAGCGCTGATCCAGGCTATTCCGCCCGCGGACCCGAAGCGCGCGCGGGCTAATCCGGCAAAGCCTCTCGGCGGGGAGCTTCCGTCTCCGATTGCGCCGCCGTCCGGTTGCGTGTTTCGGACGCGATGCCCCTATGCTATCGAGCGGTGTGCGCAAGAGGAACCGGTCTTGCGCCGCATCGGGGAGAGCTTTGTCGCTTGCCATCTTGCGGAACAGATTCCGGGTATCCCAAATTCGTAGTATTATGCGGCTGGGGAGTGTGGGAAGTTGATCTGGCTGCGTTTTCCCATTAAGCCCGGTGGGTTCGAGTTCACCCCCTCTCCGCCACATCCAGCAATGGGTACGTGACTCCCAGATACGCCTCAGAGTGAGACTCTGGAATGTGACTCACCGGCAGGAGAGCCACAAAACCCTGATTGCAGAAAACGACTAATGACGGACGCACTGGCGAAAGTTAAGAAGAAATTGCAGGACGAAATCACGACGCTCGAGCATGAGATGAGCGTGGAGCTGCCGAAAGAGCTTATGAAGGCCCGCGCCCACGGAGATCTCTCCGAAAACGCCGAGTTCAAGTATGCCAAGGAGCGCCAGGGCTATGTTTCGGCGCGCCTCGGCCAATTGAAGAAGCGCCTGGGCGACCTCGGCATGCTGAACCTGAACAATATTCCCGCCGACCGCGCCGGCTACGGTTCGCGCGTCTGGGTGCTGGATACCAAGAAATCCGTCGAGATCGAATACAAACTGGTCAGCACCGAGGAAGCGGACGTCACGCTGGGACTGATCTCGACCACCTCCCCGATCGGTAAAGCGCTTCTCGGACGAAACGTCGGCGATGAAGTCAAAGTGCAAACACCCGCTGGGGTCAAGGAATTTGAAATCGTTCGCTTGAAAACCATCCACGAAGACGAATAGCGGCGCGGAGTTTTGTTTACCCGCATTTCTGTAAGGAGTGGCTGATATCGATGCGTCATGTAGGTCTGCTCGGCGCCGTTGGAGAGACCATGGCCCTTCTGGGCCTGGGACTGCTGTGGACGTACCGCGCGCAGGCGGCAGACTGGCTTCGTGAGCTTCTCGACATCTGGCGCGGAGAGATTTCAGGGCGCGACCCGCAACTCTCCGATCCGGTCTACCGGCGGGTGAAGCCCCGGAGGCCGCGCGGCGCGCTTGCGCTCGTCAGCGCCGTGGCATTGGTCTTCATCGGGCAAATCCTCTTCCTCATTGATCTCACGTTTTAGTAGGACAGGCTTCAGCCTGTCGGGTTTTCGTTGGGAATCCCACGACGCGAGTGACAGGGATAAAAGCCGTGCCGTGAATTATGCAGAATGGGCGAGGCTTTAGCCGCTGACCTGCTGGACTACGAGGCGTCCCAAGAATTCATCAGTCTCTCCCACGTTTGCTGTTTCCGAACGGAAACCCAACAGACTGAAGTACGTTCTACTGGAAGGAAGGTCGCGGGACCCGCTCCAGAGGAGCCGGCCCCGCACGGTGATTGAGGTCCCACGTCGTCAGTCCACGGGCCCTTTTGCCCCCCGAGATGTCGTCGCGGAAATTGAGGATGTAATGGAGGTGGTGTTCGAGGGTGAAACAGAAGACGGCATAGAACCCGGCCTTGAAATCGAATCGGAGGCAGCGGGCGCGCGCCGTTCGCGCGGCGTCCCGGATCGTTCGATTCTCCGATTGATTTCCATGGCGGCTCCAAAAACCTCCGCGGCGCCTTTCACGAGCCGCGGAGCTAAGATTGCAAGCGGGCCGTCCAGGAAAAAAATAAATTGAGACGAACCCGCTCGTCTCCCACGCACGGGAGAAAATCAGCTTCACTCTTCTCAGTCTCAGCAAGATGCACGAATGCTTCCATTCAAAGGATCGAATGGAGGCTGTTCGCTAACCCTGCTTCTCTGAAAGAGTTACTTCGGATTTCTGATTTTTGGAATCGGGGGTTTGCCGTAGTACTAGTCCTGAAATTCTTGCTCGCTTCGGCGCGTTTTGTCGGAATGCTGACACCATGGCGATCCGGGTAGAACAGGCTTCGGTCTGGTGGGTTTTGCCTTACCCTCGGAAAACCCACAGGCTGAAGCCTGTGCTACTAAACCCGAATCTGCAAAAGGTCCCGGCGAAGGCCCACATCGAAATGAAAGATTGCACGATATACGACTCACGAGTCACGCTCATCCTTGCGAATTCGTGATGACCTGGGCGGCGCGGAACACGGCGGCCAGGAGTTCCACGACGATACGGCAGTACACAATCCACAGAAGCATGGCCGGAACGCCGAGAATGAGCGCCAGCAGGCCGTTGGACGTGGACGTCTGGAAGCCGCTGAACACGAACCAGACGGCGGCGACCAATCCGATCAGCAGATGAACGCTATACAGCAGTTTCAACATGCGCGGCGTCACCAGCCGCTGGAACGAGAAATCCATCAGGTTCTCAATCAGGCCGTTTTCCCGGGGGAGCGCTTGCCCTTCGATGTAGGACGGTGCGGTAGCCATGGCGTGATTCCTCCAGTCAAGTATTTTCGGGCAGGGAAATCCATGGTACACAAATGCGCCGTGCAGGCCTCCTCGTCCGAAGGACGGGCCTGTTCAAAGAAGTAGCTGGCCAATCGTACAGGTCGCGCGGAACTTGCCGTGGGACACATCAGGCGGGCACGAATCATACCCCCCGAGAAAGCCCACGGCCTCGATGCAGGGTTTTACACCAGTCACCAATCACAAGTCACCAGTCACGTTTTTTCCTCTGGACCCCCGCTCCGACCCGCGCTATAAGTCCGCAGCAGTTTTAGCCCGCAGCCGCCGCGGCTGCCCCGAGTGAGGCCGATCATGTTCTGTTCACGCTGTGGTCTGCGAGTAGAGGAAGGCAACCGATTTTGCCAGGCCTGCGGCCAGGAAGTGGGCGCCGCCATCACTGCCACACCTATGTCCGTAAGCCCGCCACCTCCGCCGATTGCGGCGAGCCCAAATGTTCCCCCGCCTCAGCCGTTTGCCGGATTCTGGCTGCGCTTTGCCGCGGCTCTCGTCGACGGCCTGATTCTTGGCATCCCATTCTGGATCGTTGTGGGTATTTTGATTTTCATGTTTGGCGGACTTGGAGTGATTCTCCACAGAATCCCGCAGGGTTCGCAGCCCCCGGATCCGCGCGAGGCCATGGCTCTTTTCGGGCCATTCTTCATGGCGTTCCTTCTCGGGTGGTTCGTCTTCTTGATTTTGCAATGGCTCTACTTTGCGGGAATGGAAAGCTCGGCGCGTCAGGCGACCTTCGGCAAGTCCGTAATGTCCCTGCGCGTGACCGATTCCGAGGGGCAGCGCATTTCGTTCGGCCACGCCACCGGCCGCTTCTTCGCGAAAATTGTCAGCGGGATGGTTCCGCTCGGCATTGGTTACATCATGGCCGGATTCACGGAAAGAAAGCAGGCCCTGCACGATTTGATCGCCGGAACGCTGGTCCTCAAGAAATAAGGGTCGGAGTAGGACAGGCTTCAGCCTGTCGGGTTTCGGCTTTCTAGCTATTGCACAAAGGCGACAGGCTGAAGCCTGTCCTACTCGACTACGGCAACAATCCAAACACGGCCACGCTGTTCGTCGTTGCGGCGAATACCTTGCCGTCGGCGATCATGGGCGTGATGAATTTGTTGCCGCTGCCGAAATGGTCGCGGCTGTTGGACGCCTGGTTGTTGTTGTAGAGCTCTTGCGTCAGGTCATTCGCGGCGAAAGCGTGCAGGACGGCGGTGCCCGTGTTTTCGATCGCCCAGACGATGCCGTTGGAGGTCCCGTTGGCGGAGACGCTGGGCAGCACGCCGGGGTAGGTGAACGACGCCCCTGTCTGGACAGGCGTGGTGGCAAGCTTTCCGCTCGCGATCGCGAATGATTTCAGAGTCCCGCCCTGGTCGCAGTAGTAGACCGTGCTATTGAAATATGCCGGCACGCCCCACACGCCATTCGGCACAGCGCCAGGCAATTCCTGATACACGTTGTTCGAGTTCGCGTTCCATTTGCCCATGTTGTTGCGGTTCACCACGTAAAGGTTTCCGTCTTTCCCCGCGCCAACCGCCAGATTGAGAGTGCTCGCGGTGCCGTAGGCTAGGTCAGGCAACACCATGGCCCCGCCGGAACCAAGGTCCACGTCTCCGCCCGACTCGTTCACCGTGTTCGACATGTTGAAATAATCCGCGACCTTGAGAGTCCCGCCCGCCGTGGAAACCTTGACGAAACCATTGCCGTAGTCCTGCTTGTTCGGGAAACCGTTCGCGTCGAGGGTTGTGTCAAACGTGCCGTTTGCCATCAGGGCGTAGATGTTTCCCTGCGGATCGGCTGCCAGCCCTCCACCGCTCTGCCAGATCGATCCCTCGCTCCCGTTGGGAGTGAGATCAAGCACGCTGGTTTGCACCAGGCTGGTCTGGTTATAGGCCATGATCCACGCGGTGTACGGGCTGTCGTCGCAGTGGGAAGCCCAGCTCGTGTAGATCACGCCGTTCAAAAGAAGCAGCGCGGCTCGCTCTTTGTATTGCTTGGGATCGAAGACAACTTGTCCTCCGGAGCTGTTGTCCCCGGTTCCGGGATACGTCGCCTGTACCGTGACGGGGCCGCCCTCCAACTCGGCCCCCGTCGTGATGTCGAGGGCGTGCAGCCGCTGGAAATACGTCGAACCATTTTTCGACATGGCGACGGCATACAGAATGCCGTGCGCGCCAGCCGAGCGGTCGATCACCGGCGTCGAGGTGATGCCGATTTCAGGGGTGACTTGGCCACAACCGCGATCATCGCTGCTCGTTTCGCCCGAGCCGAGCAGCGAAACTTGCCAGAGCTGCGCGCCCGTGTCGGAATCGAAGGCGTAAGCCGAGTCGTGTTCGGTCACGATAAACACGACGTTGTGCGCGCTGCCCGCGACGGAGAGTTGCGACAGATACAGCGGTTCCGCGTCCACTCGGCCGTCCACGGCGAGGTTGCGGAGCAGGCCGAACGTCGTCGAATTCACGTTGGCCTGCGTCAATGTTGTTTCCGTAGTGTTCTGGCCGGTGCGGGCAATGTCGTTGTGATAGGTCGTGACGTCGGTTCCGGAGGAAGTGACGACCGGATTGACGGTCAGCGTTGCCGGATTGCTCGTAATGTTGGTGACGGGGTTGGTGACGATCACGCGGAATATCGCGCCATTGTCGCCGGAAACCGTTGCCGGAGTTGTGTAGGTCGAGGATGTCGCACCACTGATGTTTGCGTTATTTTTCTGCCACTGATAAGTGAGAGGCGCGGTTCCCGCAGCCACCACGGAAAATGTCGCGGTCTGTCCCACGGTCACCGTCTGGTTGGATGGCTGCGTCGTGATGCTCGGCCCTACGGACGCCGGGTTTACCGTCAAGGTTGCCGAGCTGCTTGTAATCGTGGTCACGGAGTTGGTAACCATCACGCGAAATGTCGCGCCGTTGTCGCCGGAAACTGTTGCGGGAGTTGTGTAGCTCGCCGAGGTCGCGCCGGAAATATTCGCATTATTTTTCTGCCACTGATACGTGAGGGGCGCGGTTCCTGCGGCCACAACGGAAAATGTCGCCGCCTGCCCCGCGGTCACCGTCTGGCTCGCCGGCTGCGTTGTAATGCTGGGCGCCACCGGTGCGGGATCTACAGTTAAAGTAGCCGACGCGCTCGTTGCGCTGCCGGCCGCGTTGGTGACGACCACGCGGAACGCCGCGCCATTGTCGCCGGAAACTGTTGCCGGCGTCGTGTAGGCTGAGGATGTCGCGCCGCTGATGTTCGCGTTGTTTTTCTGCCACTGGTAAGTGAACGGCCCGGTTCCCGTCACCGTCACGGAGAAGTTCGCCGGGTGCCCGACCGTGACGGTCTGGCTTGCCGGCTGGATCGCGAACCCGGGAACGGCCGCTTTCGTCGATAGCGATGGATTAATCGTGCCGACGCATCCCCACAACGCCAGCGCAAGCGCGAGAAAGAACGCAGCCGCAGCGAATTCCTGTTTGCGTCTAGTAAGCATAGTGAAATTCCCCGTGACACGGTTGGCTGGCACTTCTTAGTCTAAGCCAGAAGGTCGTTTGGAACACCTGTTCGCAAGGCCGGATTTGGTCGCCTGTTCAGGAAGGGCACATTTGAAAATGGTTGAGGGCAATGCAGATGCCCGTTAGGTCGCGGAAAACACGACCTTCGTTTCATCCAGTGCCTGAATGCGACATTGCCTGGAACCCCGACGGGATTGGATGCGCCGCGCGGTTATGCTAACGTCTTCCCCTTATGTCACATCGCATTGGCGTGCTGCTGTCGGGGCGTGGATCGAATTTCGAGGCGCTGGCCGATAGCATTGCGGCCGGGCGAATTCCCGGCGCGGAAATTGTCCTCGTGATCAGCAACCGCGAAGGCGCGCCGGGGCTCGCGCGCGCGGCGGCGCGGGGTATCGCCTCGAAGGCGATTCCGTCGAAGGGCCTGGCTCGCGAGGATTACGACCGGTTGGTTGTGGAGGAGTTGCGGAAAGCGGGCGTCGAGATCGTGTGCCTCGCGGGTTTCATGCGGCTACTCTCGCCTTATTTTGTGGCCGCGTATCCGCAGCGTATCCTCAATATTCATCCGTCGCTGTTGCCGTCGTTTCCCGGCCTGGAAGCGCAGCGGCAGGCGCTGGAATACGGCGTGAAATTCAGCGGCTGCACGGTGCACCTGGTGGATGAAAATCTGGACGCCGGGCCGATCCTGGCGCAGGCCATCGTGCCGGTGCGCGAGGATGACACGGACGAAACGCTCGCAGCGCGCATCCTCGCCGAGGAGCACCGCATTTACGCCGAAGCCGTGCGCCTGGTCCTTTCGGGCAAATATCGAATCGAGGGCCGCCGCGTGATTGGGCTCGGAAATCCGTCATGACTACGAAGCCTCAGTTCAAGCCCGTCGACGAACAGCTCGCCTATCTGCGCAAGGGCGCGGCGGAAATCATCCGTGAAGAAGACTTGCGCGCAAAGCTCGAAGCTTCGCGGAAGACCGGCAAACCGCTGCGCGTGAAGCTGGGCGTGGACCCGACGGCGCCCGACCTGCACCTCGGCCACACCGTGGTGCTGCGCAAGCTGAAACATTTTCAGGATTTGGGCCACACCGCGATTTTTCTGGTCGGCGATTTCACCGCGATGGTCGGCGATCCCACCGGACAATCCGAGACGCGCCCGCCGTTGACGCGCGAGCAAGTGGATGCCAACGCGAAGACGTACCTCGAACAGGTGTACAAAATCCTGAACCGGGAAAATACCGAAGTCCGCTACAACAGCGAGTGGCTTGGAAAACTTACCGGGCACGACATGATTCACCTGTGCGCGCACTACCGGCTCGCGCGCATGCTGGAGCGGGAGGATTTTCGCTCGCGCCTGGCGGCCAATCACCCCATTTCCGTTCACGAACTCCTCTACCCGCTGCTGCAAGCCTACGATTCGGTCGCGCTCCAGGCCGACGTCGAGCTGGGCGCCACCGAGCAGAAATTCAATTTGCTCGTCGGCCGCGATATCCAGCGCGAGTACGGCCAGGTATCCCAAGTGGCGCTGACCATGCCGATCCTCGTGGGCCTCGACGGCCAGCGCAAGATGTCGAAATCGCTGGGCAACTACGTGGGCATCAGCGAAACGCCTTCTGACATGTTCGGCAAGCTGATGTCTCTCTCGGACGCGATGATGTGGCCTTACTATGATCTCGTGACCGACCGCACGCCGGAGGAAATCGCCGCCCTCGCAGACGAGGTTAAAGCGGGCGCCAAGCATCCAATGGACGTGAAGATGTCGCTGGCAAAGGAAATCATCGCCGGATTTCACGGCGACGCCGCGGCGGAAAAAGCCGCCGCGGAATTTCAGCGCGTCTTCCGCGATCGGAAAGCGCCGGAGGAGATGAAGGAATTTGTGTTGAAGCCCCAGTCCCTTGTAGGGGTCATTTTTCTTGAGTCAAAGAACGGTGACATCCTAGAAATCCAAAATATTACAGGCTTGTCTACACAATCTGAAAAATGGTCACGCCTCCTACCGCATTTCGGAATAGTAAGCTCCGCCTCCGAAGCGGAACGTGTGATGAAGCAAGGTGGATTCGAGCTTGACGGGAATACAGTGCAGGATCCGACAGTCAAGTTAGACATGACTCGTCCTGCTAGCCACACCTTGCGGCTAGGCAAGAAGAAATTCCTGCGCATCGTCGTGGAATAAACAATTTGATATCACTAACTAGGTTTTGTATTTGCTAACAGCCGCCCTACCTCTGTCGGCGCTGAAAGCGCCGCGGGTGCAGGGGAAGGGGAGTACTCCCCTTCCCCTGTACCCCATCCCCTCTAAAAGCGGAAAGCAAAAGTGTCTGGGATGCGCCCGGTCTAAAATGTCCGGTATGTCCCCGGCCGTACACTTTCAGCGCCGGAATCCACGTTAGGTGAATTTTCCCGTCAAGTTTCCTTCTTGAATCGAATCATTGCAGGAGGTCGAAGTCTCGAATGAGTTCATTCTTTCTCTGTAGGAAAACCCGCGTCGGTCCAGGAGCGCCAGCCGCCGTCCATGGAAATGCAGTTCGCGTAGCCCATCTTCTGCAGGTTATCCGCGGCGAGGGCGGAACGGAAACCGCCACCGCAGTAGAGCACCAGCGTCGCGGACTTGTCGGGAACCGCCATTTCGATGTCGCGCTCGATCACACCCTTGCCGAGGTGAATGGCCCCGGGCACGTGCCCGCGCGCCCATTCGTTGTCTTCGCGGACGTCCACCAGCGTGAATTTCTCGCCGGCGTCGAGCCGCTGCTTCACCTCGCGAAAACTCAATTCCTTCACGCGTGTCTTCGCTTCATTTACTAGCGTCAGAAATCCCGGCGCGTGTTTCATAGAAAAACCTCCCGGATGGCCACAGAGGGGCGGAAACACAGAATAACACATGAAAAACCGAGCCATCTTTGTGAGAATTTTATGGGTGGCAAACGGTGTTTCTATGCGTGTATTGTGGGCTGTATTGTTGGCCCAGCCTTAAGGCACCTCACGGGTTTTATTGTTTTCTTAGGCGCAACCCGGGAGCAACGAATGGAATCAGAGCATCTAGATTACAGACGATCGCAGGCCACGGCGCCAGCCCATGGGTCTGCCCAATCGAGCGGAGGGATTGAAATGTTGAAACCTGCCTTCTCGAAAACCCTATTCGCATTTGCCGCAGCGCTTGCCATGATTTGTGTGCCTGCGTCGGCTCGGCGCTCCGGTGGGTCTAAGGGGGGCGGAGGCTCCCATGGCGGAAGCTCTCATGGAGGAAGCGCATCCCACGGCGGCGGACACTTCAGCTCTAAAGGGGCCAGCTTCAAAGGGAGCGGGCATTCTTACGGAGGCTCTCGCGGCAGCAGTCGCGTTTCGTCCGCTCGCATGGATAGTGGGCGAAAGAACACCGGACGAGTGAGCGGTGGCTCGTACGCAAAGTCTGGAGGATTTTCTTCTCGTCCGTCTGGCAATTTCGCGCGCAATTCTACGTTGGGAGGCGGTAGCTTCAACTCGTCAGCAGCTGCTCGCGATTTCGGCCGCTTCGGAGCTTCGCCAGCGGCGTCGCAAAGTTCTCGTAGCGCCATGGGCAAGTGGCAGTCATATGGAAACTCTTCCGGCCGGTCAATGCTCGCGTCGGCTCGCATTTCGGGAAATGCGATGGGCGGCGGGTGGCGTTCCTTCGGCAACTTGAGCCGTGGTGGCGGGGCGGAAATGTCTCGCGGCTTTGGGAACTCTCTGCGAAACAATGGCCCATGGCGTTCATTCGGAAATTCAGGAGCTGCTTCCTTTAGCCGAAATAGTTCGGGATTTTCGTCTTTCGGCGGGAGCCGCGCGACGGCATCGAACCTTTACTCGGGCAGTCTGGGATTCGGCTCAAATCACTTTTCGGCAAGTCTGCTGCCACCGTCGCGGTTCTCGTCGTTCTCGTCATTTTCTTCCGGCCGCTCCATCGCGAATTTCGGAGGCTCCAGCTTTGGACTCTCGGGCTTCGGCGCTTCCAATTTCGGAAACTCCACCTTCGGCCGTTCCGGCTTCTCCAATTCGGGCATCGGGTCGGGTGTGTCTCTGATTCCGAATTTGTTCGGTGGCCTTCTTAACTTGGGTACATCGCTCTTCGGTGGGCGGGGCATCCTCGGAGCAAACGCACTTTCACTTGCTGTGCGGCTATTTGTTTCCGCAATCGGCGCGACTGGCTTTGGCCAGGGCGGCTCCGCCGGCGATGACATTGGCTTTGGGCAAGGCGGAATTAGCGGGAATTTCGGTTTACAAGCGGCTCCGGCCTGGCCGGCCTGCGTTCCCGGCGCGCCCCTCTGGGCGCCCGGTCCGGCGGCGGTCGGATATTGCGCGCCTTACGCGTATCAGCCGTATGGCTGGAGCTCCATCGGTTACTTGAGCGGTCCTGGAATCAGGTTCAATTATCGTTGATAGTTCCGGCAAGATTGATTAGAACTTGTAGCAAGCCGCCGTTCATGGAAATGCAATTCGTACAGCCCATTTTCCGCAAGTTACCCGCGGCGAGGGCGGACCGGAAACCTCTGCCGCAAAAGAGGACCACCGCCGCAGATTTCTCAGGAACCGCCATTTCGATGCCGCGCAGACGGGATTGTCCCGGAATGTGCTATCCTCCGCCAACAAACAGGCCTATCGTTCGCGACTACTGAAAGAAGAGAGGAGCCGTCTCATGCGCAACATCATTTTGGGGATTCTCGTATTACTCATCGCATCTTCGGCGAAGGCCCAGACGCCCAAGGCTGCCACCGATATTACTGCCGCCGATGTCCAGGCGTTCATCAAAGGCGCGCCTGAGGATCGCAACAGCGATCGGCCCATTCGCGTGGTCGACGCCGGAGGCTACAACGTCGGCGTCTTTGGCGTTTTTCGCCCGAAGAACGCCCCCATCACCGCGACCGTGCATCAAACCAACGCCGCGGAGACGTACATCATGCTCGACGGAGCCGGCGTGCTGGTGACCGGAGGGACGCTGAAGGCGCCCGCAACCCCGCGCCAGTCGACTCTCGGCAATTGGACGGACCTCGGCAGCAACGGCATTGAGGGCGGCGTCTCGCGACGGCTCTCCAAGGGCGATGTGGTCATCATCCCCGGCGGCGTGCCGCATGGCTGGGCGAGCGCCGAGGGAGATATTACGTACCTGATCGTCCGGTCCGATCCCGAGAAGAAAATCGCACTGAAGTAGCGTGGAGCGCCATCGCAAGCCTGATCGGAAAGTGGCCCTCGGAGCGAGCCACTTTCCGATAGGCGCGCCAGCTCAACCGGTCGATGTAACACCCTCTGATCGGTTGATCTGACAATACTTCCCCTCGAGAATGGATCTGTACGGCAGTCCTCAATTAGAACCTAAACAAGGCAGTGTTCTTCTTGAATCAAAGCTCGCGAACGAAATCAGCTTCGTAGACTCCTTCGAGAAGGCTTCGAGCAAGTGTTGCATCGACCGGTTGAGTTGGCACGACCTATCAGGACTTGGCTCCGGCTTCCGAGGTCCAGTTTTAGTTTTCTGGTTTTCCTCGCGGTCATCTCGGACTTTGTGCAAAAATGAGCAGACTTGCAGTGGGGTACTAAATCAATATGGTCGTATGAAAAAGGAAGACCTGACCCCCAAACAAGTGTCCTCCGTACCCTGTCCTACCTGCGGTGTACCTGCCGGGAAGCGTTGTATCCTGTATTCAGGTGGCTTGCGTTTCGAACCTCACCTAATCCGGAAACTTTCCGCTGCTGCGGCCCTTGAAAGGAAGTGAACTCACCTGGTACTGACAAGCTCCGCCCGGCAAGAATGGCGACGCAGATCCACATGGCCCAGGACGACCTGTCTTAGCTCGGAAAGCTGTCCCCTTTTGCACAGATTTTTCGCCCCACTTTTGGTTGAATCGACATGGAATCTCAGCATGACAACGAGTTGCGAGTCCCATCTCAGGGCGCGTGAAGTTTCACCCAATGAATGAGAGGCGCTCTGGTGGCGTTCAGGAGTGACGTGAGTGGAAAAAACTTTCGAGTCGTACGGGCAGGCGAGCGGACCAACGTCGACGGAAAACCAGTACAGAACAAAGTACTGTTAGCAATGCCCGATGATGAATACAAGTTGATACGCCCTGATTTAGCGTATGTCGACTTGCCGCATCATCTCAGCCTTCATGAGCCGACGCAAAATATCGAGTTCGTCTATTTCCCGAACCGAGGAATGGTTTCTCAAGTTGTAGTGACCAAAGACGGTCGAACCGTGGAAGTTGGCGTAGTGGGGAGGGAAGGCTACGTTGGAGCAGGATTGGCGGCTGGCTTGAGCAGAAGTTCGGTGCGTGAAATTATCCAAATCGCAGGCGATGGCTTCCGAATTATGGGGAGTGCGCTAGGACGCATTCTACGGTCGGCACCGCAATTACAGGTGATGTTGAACAGGCATACGGGGCTTCAAGGAATGCAAGTTGCACAGACCGCAGCGTGCAATCGGCTGCACGATATAGAGCAGCGTCTCTCGAGGTGGCTGCTGATGACTCAGGATAGGGTGGATTCCGGAGCGCTTCCGATCACCCACGATTTCATAGCGACCATGATGGGTACCGACCGATCCACGGTGAGCTTGGCAGCGGCAGTCCTACAAAAAAAGGGAATAATAGAATACATGCGAGGTGCAGTGAAGGTTGTGAACCGCAGAAAACTCGAAAAATCCGCCTGTGAATGCTACGGCGTCATTCAACAGTTCGAGGATGACCTCGGATTGAGATAGTAATTCTTCAGAGTGTTGGATACCCCACAGACAGCAATCTCTTTCTATCGTTGAATGTTTAGGCCTTGTGAATTCACCTTGGATCTGGTGTGTTCAAAAACCGGTGGCTTGGGTGGAACCTCGCACAGGGCAATAAAAAGTGCGACTTTTGTTGTTGCGGTTGCGCTCGGAGAGCATAACCGCAGCAAATCGAAAGGTGTGCTAAGTGGGCTATGCAGCGTAAACTGGTATGGATCGAAGAACAGCGTTTTCAGGGCTGGGGTTGCTCCGAATGCGCATGGGTATTCAATCCTTTGGGATCACCCACCGGCAATTCGCTCGATGAAATGAAGGAGAACTACGAGCGGCGGCGCGACAAAGATTATGCAGCCCACTTTTGCACTGAGCACCCTAGAGCCAAGAAAATAAAAGGTTGAATAATCCAGGCTGCTCCAATTATGGCGGATAGTGCCTGATAAACGGGGCATTATCGGAAACTGGTCCTCCGCCAAATACTGGTACCACTTTCCACCCTTAACCAAGAATCTGCAACCTGCCCTCTTCTACTTCATGTCGCGCCAATTGGGGCCGGCTTTCAAGTCCACGACGAGCGGCACGGCGAGTTTGTGCACCTGTTCCATTGCCTTGCGTACCAGCGGGCGCAGGCTGTCCATTTCATCGTGCGGGGCCTCAAAGAGCAGTTCGTCGTGCACCTGCAGGATCATCCTGGCTTCAAACTTTTGTTCCGCGAGCTGGCGCGCGATGGCGATCATGGCGAGCTTGATCAGGTCGGCGGCTGTGCCTTGCAGCGGCGTGTTGAGCGCTGTGCGCTCCGCGAAATTTCGCAAGTTGAATTGCGTCGAGGTAATTTCCGGAACGGGGCGAATGCGTCCGAACATCGTGCGCGTAACGCCCGCTTTGCGCGCTTCGGCTAGCGAACTCTCGAGATATTCCTTCACTCCGCGATAGCGCGCGAAATAGGCGGCGATGAATTGCGCGGCTTCCTTCTGGTCGATGCCCAGCTGCGCCGCGAGGCCGAACGGCGTTTGTCCGTAGATGATGCCGAAGTTGATAGCCTTGGCCGCGCGGCGGTGCTCGGCGTTTTGCGCCATGGGCCCGACGCGGAATACTTCCTCGGCGGTGCGCGCGTGAATGTCCTGCCCGGTGCGGAACGCCTCGATCAGCACGGGGTCCTTCGAGAAATGTGCGAGGATGCGCAGCTCGATCTGCGAATAGTCGGCGGAAAGCAGCGTGTTGCCTGGCCTCGCCACGAACGCGGCGCGAATCTGGCGGCCTAGCTCGGACCGCACGGGAATATTCTGCAGGTTCGGGTCCGAGGAGCTGAGGCGGCCCGTGGCCGCGGTGGTCTGGCTGAAGCTCGTGTGCAGCCGGCCGGTCCCGGCATGAATGAGTTTCGGCAGCGCGTCGACGTACGTGGATTTGAGCTTGGTGAGTTCGCGGTATTCGAGGACCTTGCGCGGCAGTTCGTGCAAGAGCGCCAGCTCTTCGAGCACGTCCGCGGCGGTCGAGCGGGGTTTCCCTCTGCGCCTTCCGCCAAGCGTCAAGCCCATCTTGTCGAACAAAATTTCCGCAAGCTGCTGCGGCGAATTGACGTTGAATTCCGACCCGGCCAATTTCCAGATCGCTTTTTCGAGCGAACGGATTTCGCGCTCCATCGTTTTGGACATGGCGTCGAGCGCTTTGGGGTCGACGCGCACGCCGTCGCGCTCCATCGCGGCGAGGACGGGCGCGAGCGGCAGGTCGATGGTCTCGTAAAGTTCCGCGAGGCCTTGCGCTTCGACTTCCTTCCGCAAGAGCGGCGCGAGGCGCTGCAAATGTTCCGCGCGTTCCCCGGGAGCGCCTGAGAGGGTGACGCTTTCCTGCCGCAACACCGCGTCGGCCAGGCTGTGTTTCGCCGTCGTCGGGCGCAACAGATAGGAATAAAGCATCGTTGCGTGGCGGATCCCGGCGACAGGGCCGGCCAGCAGCTCGACAAGTTTCGGGTCGTGCACAATTTTCGGCCGCGCTGTGTCGCGGAGAAATTCCGCGAGCGCGGCGTGCATTTCCCTCTTGGCGTCGAGTTCTGCCGTCCGCGAGACGCCCGGCTTCGGCGAAATTTCGACCGCTGCGACCTGCGAGCCGAAACCTTCTTCTTCGCGTTCGCCCTCGCCCTCGGCGAGAGTGAGCCAAACGGCGGTTTCAGCTCCGCGCGGAATGCCGCTCAGATATTTCTTGAGCGCCGCGGGAGATTCCAGCGCCGCGGAATCGCTCGGCGCGGCGGACGCGGCAGCCGCTGCGGCTGGGAGATCGCGAAGCAGCGATGTAAACCCCAACTCCGCGTAGAGCGCGCGCAAGGCCTCCACATCCGGATCGCTCGCGCGAAGATCGTCGAGCACAAGCTTCACCGGCGCGGCCGTGTCGATGACGGCGAGCTGCTTCGACATCACCACGGCCTCGCGGCTGTTTTCGAGCGCCTCGCGATAGCGCTTTCCTTCGACTTCCTTCGCGCGGTCCAGCGCCGCTTCCGCCGATCCGAACCGGCGAATGAGTTCCTTCGCGCCTTTTTCGCCGATGCCCTTCGCGCCGGGAATGTTGTCGATCGAATCGCCCATCAGGGCCATCACGTCGGCGACTTTTCCGGGCGGCACGCCCATAATCTCTTCCACTTTCGCCGCGTCCACGACGAGATCGGTTTTGTCCGGCCCCGCGCCGGGACGCAGCACGCGCACATTCCCGCCGACGAGTTGCATCATGTCCTTGTCGCTCGTCACGATGGAAACGTCGAGCCCCTTTTTCGCCGCCTGTTTTGAGAGCGCGCCGATCACATCGTCCGCCTCAAACCCGGGATATTCGAGGATCGGCAGCCGCATGGCCTCGCACATCCGCCGCACGTAGGGCAATTGCACGGAGAGATCCTCAGGCATCGGCGGCCGCTTGGCCTTGTACTTGTCAAAAAGTTTGTCGCGAAACGTGGGTTCCTTCGTGTCAAACACCACGGCGAGATAATCCGGCGCATGCTCTTTGGCCAGCTTGCGCAGCATGTTCGAGAACAGGTAGGGCACCTTAGTGGGCACGCCCGCAGGGCTGTTCAGCCGCGCCATGGGCGCGAAGTAGGCGCGGAAGATGAATCCCATCGCGTCCACAAGGAAGATTTTCTTCGGTGCCGCTGTAGCTTTTGCCATCGCCGCGAGTATAGCAAAGCGGCGGGTATCGCCGGAGGATCTGACATGCGATAGCAGCGTTGAGGAGATTTTAAAACTACGTACGGGCAAATTTCTTAACTGAATTAGCTACCATTAAATAGGTACGTCCTAGTCGCTTGTCATACATTTTAACGAAGCTTGCCCACCCTGCGAGAGTTGGCCATTTGTCTTTATATTTTTCGGGATGCTTTGATGCGTTGTAAAACATCGCCCTTAAACGCCTTCTAGTTTCGCGATTTGGATGGACTTCCTCATTCACAACGAACCCAGTTACAAATTTTGCTTGCCCCGGTCGAGAAAAACGCACTTTTCTCGTGTTTACTTCAAAACTATGACTTCGAAGGATTCTCGTCAAATCCCCGAGGAAGTCTCGTCCAATGGGTTTGGACGAGGAGAAAGTCAGGTCGTCGGCGTACCTCGAGTACATGAGCGAATAACTCTTACAGAGACGTTGGATTCCAGTGTCAGCGGGTCTGAAAACAAGATTCGCAAGGCATGGGCTTGTTGGGGCTCCCTGTGGGAGAACCCCCTTATATGTACATAGGCGACTCAAAACGTTAGACATTTTAACGGGGAAACCGAGCTGTTTGTAGATCGGAAAAATTTTGTCAATCCGGACTGAGCCGAAGAAATCCTTGATATCGACATTTAGCAAATATGGTGCCCCGATATGAAATGAAGCGTTCTGGAAAATACCCCGCCCCCGAACAAACCCAGTAACATTCGGTGGCAGCGTCTGCCCCGCTAAAATGAAATCAAGAATGTACTTCTGGACGGTCTTGAGGAACGTCCTAGGCGCTGATATTTGGCGCTTACTCCCATCTTTTTTCTTCAAATTGAAATGGCGATAGTACTTATCTGGGAATCGGGCCATCGCTGTGATCAATTTCGGGCTGACGCCGAGAGTAAATCCAAGAGCTCCGGGGGACAACAGAGGCGGAATCTTTTGAGAAACTAGTTTTTCGAATAGCCTTGGGTCGTAGTCGTTAGGAAATGTGGCAGAAGTCAGGAAATCTTGGATCGCCTCAGAAGAAGGGAACGAGATGAGTGGCGTCCGTTCCTTAGGTCCACCAGTTGAGGGCAAAGATTGCATTCACCCTCCCTGCCTAACGCGATGGCGAGTGTGCGGACGAATAGTCCGCACACTCGCCGACCTTACATGACAAGCCATTCTCTCATGGTTGGCGAAACGCCAACCGGACCCGAGAACTCTAGTCGTTCGACGAGCGCTTCCAGACGCCACTCAACTCCTCACTTATACAACAAGTTTTTGAGATAGAAAAGACGGTCCTTGTCGCGAATCTTTTCAATGCCTGCAGTAGCTATCCGTCTAAATCCTTCTGCTGTCAACGAATAGCGGTCTCCCCTCTTCCTCATCGAGCCGTTCTTGAGCAGAAGGTCAACTGCTTCTTGAAAATTCCCAGCGTATGCCGGTTTTGCAGCTGCAAATGAGCGCACCAACTGGTCGTATTCTCTCCTAAGTTCATCTTCACTAATTGGTTGGAAGACGTTTACGAGAAAGAGCAGAGCGAGGATATGGGTTGTGTCAGGCATAGGTCGATCAATCTACGTCTAGTTCCCTTGCACGTTTTTTTTCTTTCTCCTCCAGGACCAAGCTGTGAACACTTTTCCAAATGTCTTCTTTGTCGGCGTAGTTCACGTATCTGATCTGCGCCCTGCGAATCCTCGCAGCCTCGTAGGGGCCCGCCATGAGAAAACCTCTGCGGCCACGTAACTTCCGGTCTACAAAAACAACCATTTTTAGGGCTATTGGCTTGTTTCTGCAGAACATTCCAATTTCCGCGAAAGATCCCGGCCCGGAAGGGAAAAGTATGACCAAATCGGTATCTTTCCGCAGCGCGAGTGCGAATTCATAATCTGCCAAGTTCCCTGGTCCCCCAAGCCCCCTTCTATAAGCTCTTATCAAGCTGATATGCTCTCCCAGCCAAACCTCACATCGCTTAACTTCCTTCCTCAAACGAGACCTTAAATAAATCCTCAGGTCAGACGACGAATTACTTGACCTCTTTCTCGATTTTTTCTTTCTAGGCAGGCCCTTCCCACAAAGGAAAATTTGAATTGGGACCTTTGAAAATCCCTCAGAGTTCTCTCTTTGAAACTCGTGGGGCGTCGTTGGCCTTATATTTTTCATGGATGAATTACTGCTTAACGATGCCATAAAGTTTTTCACTTAACGGCAAGGGCGCATTCTATTAACTTTGGAGGTGATTACGCAACAGGGCACTGACATCGCGCCAGAAGGTTTCCTTTAGCCACACCTCTCCTGTTCGATGCATTGTGCTATTTTACTTATCCGCGGTATTTGAGACGGCTCCATCATGCACGGCCCGCCGTGAAAAGCCCGCGCGTTCCCAATGCCTAAACGAGCCAAGCAAAGTAGTCAACTGACGACCGCTTCTATGGCGCAGCCTGGATTTGCGCCGCCATCCCCCGAGCTCCCCGGCAGAGCGGCCCCTGACTTGAAGAAGCCCACGATTGCCGAAATTTTCGGGCCGGGCGGCGCGATCGAAAAATACATGCCCGAGGGCTACGAGCACCGGCCGACGCAGCTCGAGATGGCGGAACTGGTGGAAGCCGCGTTCAAGGAAAAGCGCCATCTGATTGTCGAGGCCGGCACGGGCACGGGGAAAACGCTGGCGTACTTGATCCCCGCGATTCGCAGCGGGCGGCGCGTGGTGATTTCTACGGCCACGAAATCATTGCAAGAGCAGCTTTTCGAGAAAGACATTCCATTTCTAAAGAAATATTTCGCGCCTGAGTTGAAAGTGGCCGTGATGAAGGGCCGCGGCAATTTTCTGTGCCGCGAGAAAGTTTACCGGATGGGCGACCAGCCCACGCTGAAGGGTCTTGACGAGGTGGATTGGTTCGCGCAAATCCGCGACTGGGAAAAAGTCACGGAGACGGGCGACCGCGCCGAACTTAATTTTCTGCCCGACGATTCGGATCTGTGGCAGCGGCTCGACGCGCGCCGCGACGCCTGCACCGGTTCAAAATGCCCGGAGTTCAACAGGTGCTTCCTTACGGCAATGCACCAGCGCGCCGCAGAGGCGGACCTGATCATCGTGAATCACCATCTGTTTTTTGCCGACCTCGCGCTCAAGCAGGACGACTTCGGCAGCGTGCTTCCCGAATACGGCGCCGTGGTCTTCGACGAGGCGCACGAGATCGAGGATGTCGCCAGCGACTACTTCGGCAGGCAGATTTCAAATTACCGGTTCGATGAGCTGGCGCGCGACGCCGAGATCGCCG
>DATNIO010000111.1:0-19211 GCA_035604385.1 Verrucomicrobiia bacterium
GAAGGAAAAGCGCCGCTTCGCGCCGCCTCCGTTCACAACGTCAAATCTCCAGCAAGCTGCCTACAATCGCTTGCGGTACACCGCCAAGCGCACCATGGGCCTCGCGCAGCGGCTCTACGAGGGCGTGGAGCTCGGCCAGGAAGGCTCGGTCGCGCTAATCACTTACATGCGCACGGACTCGGTGCGCGTTTCAAATGACGCGCTGGACCAAGTGCGCGGCCTGATTGGCTCCAAATATGGCCAGCCGTACCTGCCGGAGAAGCCGAATTTCTTCAAGTCCAAAAAGGATGCGCAGGACGCGCACGAAGCCATTCGCCCGACGGATGCCGCCCGGACGCCTGAGGACGTAAGACCCTTCCTGAGCGACGACATGTTCAGGCTTTACCAGCTCATTTGGCAGCGGTTTGTGGCCTCCCAGATGGTTCCGGCGGTATTCGACCAGACGACGGTCGATGTGACGGCCGGCGATTACACGTTTCGCGCGTCCGGCTCGGTGCAGAAATTCGACGGGTACTTGGCCGTGTACCAGGTGTCGGCTGACGATGACGAAGACGCCGATGTGGATGCGAGCAAGGCCTTGTTGCCGCCGGTCGCGGAGGGCGAGACGCTGCGTCTTGAAACATTGCGCCCCGACCAGCATTTTACCGAGCCTCCCCCGCGCTACACGGAAGCGACGCTGGTGAAGGAACTGGAAGAAAAAGGCATCGGGCGCCCATCGACTTACGCTTCGATCATTTCCACGATTGTCGAGCGCGAATATGTCACCAAGGACCAGGGGCGGTTTGCTCCGACGATGCTAGGCGAAAAGGTGAGCGTCCTGCTCGTCAAAAGCTTTGAGGATATTTTCGATGTGGGCTTTACGGCCCGCATGGAAGAAGAACTCGACGAAATCGAAGAGGGAAAGCTTCCCTGGAAGAAGGCCGTCAAGGAATTCTACGGCCGCTTCGCGGCGGACCTCGAACAGGCCAAGGGCGAGATGGAGTCCTACAAAGCGGGAATTCCCACCGGACAAAAGTGCGAGAAGTGCGGGCAAGGCGATCTTCTCGAACGCATCAGCCGCCACGGGTTTTTCCTGGGCTGCTCGCGCTATCCCGATTGCGATTTCATTCGCGATCTCTCGCCGGAATTGCCTCCCGAGGGCGAGGATGGCGCGGCGAAAATCGAGGCCTGCGATAATTGCGGGCGCGAAATGATCATCAAGCGGGGACGCTGGGGAATGTTCCTGGCTTGCACCGGCTACCCGGATTGCAAGACGACGCGCCGATTGAAGGCCGGAACGCGCAAGGCCCTGCAGCCGGACGAACTGCTCGATGAAAAATGTCCCGACTGCGGTTCGCAACTGGTCAAGAAGCACGGCCAGTACGGCGAATTCACCGGCTGCACCGCCTATCCGAAGTGCAAGTTCATCCGCGCGAAGACCCTGGGCATCAAGTGCCCAAAGTGCGAGACCGGCGAATTGACGGAGCGGGTTGCCAGGAAAGGACGCAGGCGCGTCTTCTACGGGTGCAACAAGTATCCCGCATGCGATTTCACGACGCCGCACCTGCCGATCCCCGAGGCATGCCCGAAATGCGGCGCGGCGTTCATCGTCGAGAAGCGCGGCAAGCTGGGCGCGGTGAGAACCTGCATTAAAGAGGGTTGCGATTGGGAAGCGGCTCTTCCGGAGACCCCAGCCGCGGCTGTTCCCGAAACCGTGGGCACAGCCTAGTCCTGAAAGTGTCTGCGTAATCGCCGGGTTTTCGTTTTTAGAATGAGCGTGGCCTATTCAGGGCGCGCGTGAAGCCGCGAAAATTGCGGTCCGGCAGGGGGAAATGGATTCCGCGGTAAAACAATTTTTAATTTATTTGCGTTCGGTGCGCAACTCTTCCCCGCACACGATTCGCAGCTACGACAATGACCTCGGGCAGTTCCTCACGTTCTTGACCCCACCCGGCACCGCAATGCCGGCTCCGCAGGAAGTCACGCACCTCATGATCCGGGAATTCGTGGCGCACCTGCACGACCTGAAATTGGAAAAATCCTCGATCGCACGAAAGCTCGCGGCGATTCGATCGTTCTTTAAATTTGCGGTGCGGGAAGGCGTGGTCGTGCGGAACCCGGCGCGCATGGTGGCGACTCCCAAGCTGCCGAAGCGCATCCCCTCGGTTTTAAGCGCCGAAGAACTGAATGCGTTCCTCGATGGCGTGGTGTCGGGACCGGCGCGCGAGTCCGAGCGCGGCAGGCGGGCATCCGCGAACGACGACAGCCGGCTGATGGTCAAGCGCGACCGCGCGATTCTCGAAATGCTATACGCGTCCGGTCTGCGCGTCAGCGAACTCACAGGGCTGAACCTTGGCGACATGGACCGAAAGGAACTCATGCTGCGCGTGCGCGGCAAGGGGAACAAGGAACGCATCGTCCCTTACGGCGGGAAAGCGGAACAGGCGCTCGAAGCCTATGAACCCCTGCGCCAGGAAATGTTGCGCAAGGCCGGAGGGCGCGGCGACCGGCAGGCCGTGTTTCTCAATCATTTCGGCACGAGGCTGACGCAACGGTCCGTGGCGCGCATCGTCAAAAAATATGCGCGACTGGCCAACGTGAACTGGGATTTGCATCCGCATTCCCTGCGGCACGCATTTGCCACGCACTTGCTGGCCGATGGGGCGGACCTTCGCGCCATTCAGGAATTGCTGGGACACTCCTCGCTGTCCACCACGCAGCGGTACACGCATGCCACGATTCGCCAACTGCTGGAGGTGTACGATAAGGCGCACCCTCGCGCTTGAAAACGCGGCCCGGCAATCATTATTCTTCGACGGGTCCGGCGATGGCTGGGCGCGTTTGTTTCGATCTCCGGCGGCGAAAGAAAAAAGCCAAATGCCTTGCGCTGCATTGGCGGCAGCGGAACGGCCGCAGGGGCAGGAGAAGCAAGATGGTCCACTCCAGGACGCCGCGCCGGTGAGACCGCAAAATATCTTCACTCCCGCATAGGGGGCATTGCCGTGTCCCTACCCAGAGCGAGATGGCATGTGTCCTGGCCATGAATTCAGATATATCGTAATCCGATAATCCTTCGGGGCATCGCGATTTGAAATGGCCAATTGCCGAAAAGGTACGGGGTGAGTTATTCTTCGCGGGCTTCGCCCAGGGTGATGTCCGAGGCGATGTTGCCGGCCCGCTATGACGACGGAACAATGGGAGACTACCAATCGCATTGCAGCAATATGGCAGGCATTACTCGACTGCTCGCGACAGGCCCGGGAAATGCTAAGACTTGGACAATGAGCCTACAGGGAGACCACGGGTAAAATGAATTTCCTTCCGAGAAACAAATATTTCATGCTTGGATGGATCGCCTTTGCTCTGTTCGCCGCACCCGCGGCCACATTTGGGCAGACCGACGAAATCCAGGTTTACGACGCTGAGATTGAAGACCAGGGTAAGTTCAATCTCATGATCCACAGCAATTTTACTCCCAGCGGTCGGACGACTCCCGCTTTCCCCGGAGGTATCGTTGCCAACCACTCGTTCAACGGCACGGCCGAGTGGGCCTATGGTGTCACCGGCTGGTTCGAGCAGGGACTCTATCTGCCGGTGTACTCCATTTACTCCCCAGGGCGCGGCGGGACAATTAACGGCTTTAAACTTCGCGAACTGTTCGTACGACCGCGCGCTCATGACCACACGTTCTTTTACGGCGTCAATTTTGAATTCAGCGTCAACTACAATTATTGGGAGTCACGGCACATTACCTCCGAGGTCAGGCCCATCGTGGGATTGCATCTGCATCAAGTGGACCTCGTTTTCAATCCGATCGTGGATACCGACTACACAGGTGGATTTGGAAATCTCGAATTCGTTCCGGCAACGCGTGTCGCCTATAACTTCAATGATAAGTGGGCCGCCGCCCTCGAGGAGTATTCCGATGACGGGCCCCTGCGCAAGCTTCTGCCGCTACATGATCAGTTCCACGAAGTCTGGGCCGTCATGGATCACAACAACAAATGGCTGAATATCGAAACCGGGATCGGATTTGGCGTGACCCATGGAGCCGACAGGGTGACACTAAAGCTGATGCTTTCGCGCGATCTGAATTGAATTGGGATTGCCCGCCATTGATTTTCCAAGCGAGAAGGCTCGTCCATTTTCCTGTGTTTCCCGAGGAGGCCCCATGGCAATGCAGCGCCTGATTGAATACGCCGACGCGAGTTCGGAAGTCCGCGCCGTGTATGACGACATTCTCGCGACGCGCAAGACGGATTACATCAATCATTTCTGGAAGGCGCTGGCGAATGATCCCGCAACCCTCAAGCGCACCTGGGAATCCATCAAGCAGATTATGGCGCCCGGTGCGCTCGACGCGCTGACCAAGGAACTGATCTATATCGCCGTCAGCGCCACCAACCAGTGTCCCTACTGCATCGCTTCGCACACCGCTTCCGCCGAAGGCAAAGGCATGACCGGAGAAATGTTTCATGAACTCATGGCCGTTGTGGGCATGGCCAATGAAACGAACCGGCTGGCTGCCGGGTACCAGGTGGAGATCGACGAGCGATTCAAGGTTAAGTAGTTTCGATTCTTCCCAAGTGGGACAGGCTTCAGCCTGCCTGGTTTTGGTTGCACCAAGGATGACCTTGCTTCGACTAACCCCCACAGGCTGGAAGCCTGCGCCACTGCTTCTGATATAATTCCACCTTATGGAACTCACAACTATTATAAATTTGATCTGCTTGCCGTTTCCGTGTGGAATGGATCGAGTGGGAGAGTGCCATGGACATCGTACGCATATTTGACACGACCCTGAGGGACGGGGAGCAATCCCCGGGATTTTCCATGTCCGTGCCGGAGAAGGTGCGCATGGCTCGCCAGCTGGAATTGCTCGGCGTGGACATCATCGAGAGCGGCTTCCCCATCGCTTCGGCGGGAGACCTCGAAGGCGTGCGGGCGGTTTGCCGCGAAATTCGTAGCTGCACGGTGGCGGCGCTGGCGCGCGCGCGGCGCGACGATATTGACGCGGCGCTGGAAGGCCTCGCCGGAGCGGCACATCCCCGGCTGCACACTTTTCTCGCGACGTCGGACCTGCACCTGCATCACAAGCTGCGCCTGACGCGCGAAGAGGCCCTGGAAGCCATCTCCAACAACGTGCGCTACGCACGCAATCATTGCGCGGAAGTCGAATTTTCCGCCGAAGACGCGAGCCGCACCGAAATCGGTTTTCTTTGTGAAGCCGTCGGCCGGGCGGTCCGCGCCGGCGCAACGATCATCAATCTGCCTGACACGGTCGGCTACGCCGTGCCCGAAGAATATGCGGCCATGTTTCGCCGCGTGATCGAGTATCTGGACGGCGCGAATGGCGTGACGATGAGCGCGCACTGCCACGATGACCTGGGGCTGGGCGTCGCCAATACCCTGGCCGCGGTGCAGGCAGGCGTGCGCCAGCTCGAGTTGACTATCAACGGGATCGGCGAACGCGCCGGAAATGCCGCGCTGGAAGAAGTCGTAGTCCTGCTGAACGTGCGGCAGGCCACGCTCGGCGTGACCACCAATGTCCATCTCGACCAGCTCTTTGCTGCGAGCCGCCTGCTGGTAGAAATTACGGGCGCGCCCCTGGCGCCCAACAAGGCGATCGTAGGCGCGAACGCGTTCGCACACGAAGCAGGCATCCACCAGGACGGCATCCTCAAGAATCCCCTCACTTACGAAATCATCTCTCCCGAAGCGGTCGGCGTTCCCAAACGGCAACTCGTCCTCGGCAAACACTCGGGGCGCAATGCGCTGCGCTCGACGCTCGTCGATCTGGGCTTCCAGCCGACGCGCGAAGAGCTCGACGAGTGTTACAAGCGCGTGGTGACACTGGCCGATGCGTCGAAAAATGTGACGAATCGCGATCTGCTGGCCATCGCGCACCAGGTGATGCGGAAGCGCGGGAGCGAAGCGCCGGTTGGCGCGGAATAGCCCATATTTGATTTGTCTCAGACAGCTGACGGCGACAAGACTCCTCTCGAGCAGATTTTTTACTTGGCAGGTAATATGATGCTGTATATCCTTGGTTCCGGAAAGCCATGGAAGAGCATCACCATTCCCCAACGATTTGGCCGTTCTCGCAGGCCAGTGATACGACGAGCCACCCTGGCCCTATTGCCGTATCGTGGGAGATAAAAGTTTGGGTTCTTATCGGCTTAGTGGTTTCATTCGCTGGTCTATTCGAAACTCAGTACCCCCTGCGTGGACTTTCGATTTGGCAACGCGTTGGCATCGCCTGCGCGGAAAGCTGCTCTCTCGGAATTTTTGTCTTTTGTTGGTCTTCCGTTGTTGCGTATGTGATTCGCAGACAGGGTTTACCTCCGAAATCGTGCCGCTGGGCGGCCATCCCTCTTCTCCTCCCGGGATGCCTCATAGGGGCGGTCCAGCTTCTTAGCAACACTTCCGTAAGCTATTTTTCAATATTCCTAATATGTGCCGGCACGTTTGCGGAGCCCCTCTGCCGTAAACTCGCGTTTCCATCAGTCAGCGCGGATTAGCTGTGATATAAGGGCACCAGCATTTGGCTTTTCCAGAGGAACTCACTTCGTGGTTCGTGATGCAGAACGCATTCCTCAATAGTCGTGCGCTTATAGTGGTAGCGGCATTGGTCACAGCAGCCGCAACCATCTCTGCGCAGCAGGCGCAGAAAAAGCCTCTGGATATTTATTTCCTGGACACCGAAGGCGGCCAGGCCACACTCTTCGTTTCTCCCTCGGGACAATCGATGCTGGTGGACACTGGCTTTCCGGGCAATCAGGGCATGCCGCCCGCGGAGGCGAACGCTCCAGGCATCACACGCGACGCGGACCGGATCATGGCGGTGCTGAAGACAGCGAATATAAGCGTCCTGGATTATGTAGTGATCACACACTTTCACGGGGACCACGTGGGGAACGCGGCCGAACTCGCGCATCGCATTCCCATTCGCCATTTTGTCGACCATGGCGCTTACACCGTGGAGATGCAGCCGGGCCGTGACGCTGCTTTCCTCTCATACTTGCCGGTTCGCGAGCTGGCGCACGTGTCCGTGGCGAAGCCCGGCGACCGAATTCCCGTCGAGGGCCTCGACGTGCAAGTGGTTTCTTCGGCAGGTGAAACGATCAAGGAACCGATGGCGGGCGCACCCGGTGCCGGAGCGCCGAATCCGCTGTGCCGTGACGCCAAGCTGATGGAGCAGGACGCCACGCCCGAAAATTTTGAATCGGTGGGAATCGTGGTGCGCTACGGCGGCTTCCGGCTCGTCGATCTGGGCGACTTGACGTGGAATCAGGAACACGCGCTCGCTTGCCCGAATAATCTGGTCGGGACCATGACTGTGTTTCACACCACGCGACATGGAGATCCGCATTCCGGCGCGCCGCAATTCGTGGACGCGATTCGCGCGCGCGTCGCGGTAATGAACAACGGTGAAAGAAAGGGCGGTTCGCCTGAATACTGGCAAACCGTTCATGAAGCGCCCGGGCTCGAGGATTTCTGGCAGATCCACCGCTCGGCGGCAGGCGGCGCGGATCGCAATTCGCCGGAACAGTTTCTGGCGAATATCAACGAAACCGATCACGGCCACTACATCAAGATGTCGGTGAAAGCCGACGGCAGTTTCACGATGACCAACGAGCGCACCGGTTTCACGAAAGAATATCCTGCGCGCGGCAAAGCTCAGTAGGCCATCCCTGTTTTGGAAAATAGCGGCCCGGGAGTCTTTCCTTCGGCCGCAACTTTGATGCGGAACATCAGCTCGCCACAGGTCGTGTTGCACGCCACGAAATAGTCCGTCTCCGCCTGCCAATCGGCGTGCGTGAATCGAAGCAGCGTCTGTCCTTTTTGTTCCGCCAGATCGAAGAGCAGGCGCGTGCCGTTCCACTCTTTTCCGGATTGGCATCGCCAGTGGGCCTGGCGCGGCGCTGCGATTTGGATGGGACGAAGGCCATACACCGTCGCGCGGTTGAAAAAACCAAGCTCCACATTTCCGCTGGCTTTTTCTTCTGTTACGTCGGCGGCCCACCATCGCAAAAATCCGTCTGCAGAAGCAACGAGCGGATGTACAAGCTGAGGGGCCGCATCGATCTGTATCGAGTGCTTGATGTCGGGCATTTTTTGGCTTCTCCCTCCGTACGCGCGGGCGTTTGGCGACGTGCGCTTGGGCCGGCGAGGAGACCGGCGCTTTCCGCGGCCGTGATCAATAAAAATGTTTGGGCATCCAGTTCTCGCGCCCTTCCGGGAGGAGATCATAGAGATGCCAGACCGGGGAGAACGGATCGATGCCGCGATGGTGTCCGGGCGCGCGCGACATTTCGGTCGTATACGTGAAATAGATTTTGCCGTCGGGAGCGCGGCGAAAGACGCTGACGGCGGGCCTTTGACCTTTTTCGTCTTCCGCAAAAAAATCGCGGTTGAACGTGTTGTCGTGACTGGAGAGAAGACGCATCTTGTCCCAGCCCCGGCTGCGGGCCCACTCCCTGAGGCGGCCGATCTCCACCTTGGAGACCAGCCCGAAATTGACTTTATTGCTGACGTGCTGCGCGATGCCCGCGTAGCCGTCGGCCCACATGTTGCACATCGGACAAGGAAGCTTGTCGTTCGGGCCCCACATCATGTGATCGACGATCAGGCTGTCCTTTCCGGGTGCGAAGAGTTCCGAGAGACGCACGTCCCGGAAATTCGCGGGCGATTCGTCGCGAAGATCGGATGGCCCTTCGCGGAATATGTAGTCGATTTCGACTAGCGGGCCTGCCGGCAATTTTCTGCGAAGTGCTGCCACGCGCTCGGTCTGGTCCTTGAGCGCAATTTCCGCTTCGAGCAATTGGTTCCGCAGGGTCCTATATTCTTCGGTCTCGCCTTTGATCTTCACATTCATGGCGCGCTCCTTTTTTGGAGATTGATTGCGATCGGATTTTGTAGGACAGCCACTCTTGGCTGTCCTCTTTAGGCTTAGCAAGACGCGGAGGACAGCCAAGAGTGGCTGTCCTACAAAAGAATCCCGCGCAAATCACGCGAAGGGATTTTCGTCCGCGCTGGGACCATAGATCGACGGCACCGGCACGTCCAGCAGCCTGAGATAGACGGAAAGTTGCCCGCGATGATGATAGAAGTGGTTCATCACGACGGCTCGAATGAAACCAATCCGCGGCGTGGACATGAGTACCTTCCCGTTTCTGGTTGCCGTCCAGGTGGCCATCATACGGGCATCGTCCAGCTTCGCTAGGGTCTGCTTGGCGTGCGCGGTGCTTTGCGTGAACGCGTCCAGAATTTCTTTTTTGTTCTGCGATTCCGGCTGCGACATATTGCCGATCTCAAACGAATCTTTGCTGACCGCATCGGCGAGAAAACCCTGGCCCCGAGCGATATGCAGACCCAATTGACCGAGCGAGTAAGACTTGGCGTGCGGCTTCCATGTGAGCTTGTCCTCCGGGATGCGGTCGAGAACGCGCTGCGTGGTTTTGGCTTCCTGGTCAAGCTCCATCAGAATCGAATCGACGATTGCCATAGTTGCTCCTTTGGTGTTTTTGAGATTCAGAATCAATTGAACTTACATGTTCAAATAATTTGCCAGCTGATCGATGCAACCCTGCCAGCCGTGTTCGTGCTTATCGCGCTGTTCCACATTCGGCAAATTCTCGTGAGTGAGCAAGATCTCCGTCGAGGGCCCCAAATCGCGAAACTCGATCGTGACCAGAGACTCAGCCACCTCCGGGTCATGCTCCCATCGCCAGGTGAAGACGATTTTTTCGGGCGGCTTGATCTCCCGGTACGTTCCGCTCACTTTATGGATGTTGCCGCCCTTGTGATGCATCTCCACGCAATATTTTCCGCCCACCTGCAATTCCAGCACGGGCACGATAGCGGAATATTCTTCGGAGGGAGCGAACCAGCGCCCCAGCTCGAGCGGATCGGTCCAGGCGCGAAACACTCTTTCGCGCGGCGCCTGGAAGGTTCGTCTCAGCTTCAGCGTTGTTTCCGGGGATAATTGTTCCTTGGCCATTCCGAAACCTCCGTCGGCGGTTGAGCGAGATATCGATCCAGAGCGTCGAACTGCGTTTCCCAGAACGCGCGGTACCGGGAAATCCATGCTTCGGCTTTTTTCAAAGGACGGGCGGCGAGCCGGCAGTGGCGCGTGCGCCCGGATTTTCTTTGCGTGACGAGGCCGGCTCTCTCCAGCACCCTTAGATGCTTCATCACCGCCGGGAGGCTCATCCGGTGGGGCCTGGCCAGCTCCGAGACAGAGGCCTGACCGCGCGCCAGGGCCGAGACGATCGCGCGGCGCGTGGGGTCGGCGAGCGCTTGGAAGGTGGCGTCGAGTCCTCGATTATACTTAACCATTCGGTTTAGTAATATATGGTCTCGTTCCCCTTGTCAAGCTCGATTTTCGTGGCGGCCGGGGGGCGGAAAAAACAAAAGGCTGCCCGCCCAAAAGACGGGCGGCCTCTACAAGACCCCCTGCCAAGACGTCAGGACGGTTTTGTAGCGGCCGCTTCGTTCCGTGTTTTCGGAACGGAGCGGGCAGCTTCATGGTCAAGCTGGATCACCCCGCCGCCGCGCGCTGACAGGAGCAGCGATCCAGACTATACTATTCGGCCTTGGGCTCATTTCGTGCGTCGTAGCAAGTCAACGGAGAAAGTTTGGCGCCGGCCCGCGACAAAACCATGACCATTCAAAACAAAAGAATCGTCCTCCTGCCGGGCGACGGCATCGGGCCTGAAATCATGCGCGCCGCCGTGCGCGTGTTGAAAGATTGCGCCTCGGAATTCGGCCACCAGTTCAGCTTCGCCGAGTTTCCTTTCGGCGGATGCGCCATCGATGCGACGGGCGAACCCCTCCCCGTTGAAACGCTCGCGGCTTGCAAGGCCGCCGACGCCATCCTTCTCGGCGCCATTGGCGGACCCAAGTGGGATGCCGTGCCGCTCGCCAGGCGCCCCGAAACCGGCCTGCTGGCGTTGCGCAAGGCGCTGGGGTTGTACATCAACCTTCGCCCCATCGATTTGCATGCGCCGCTGCGGGGCCTTTCGCCGTTGCGAGCCGACCGCGCCAGCGACGTCCACATCGATTTTGTGCGCGAACTCGCCGGCGACGTCTATTTCGGCGAACACCGTCTGGAAGCCGATCCGAGCGGTGAGCGCGCCACTGACGCCGGCGCCTATACGACGGGGGAAATCGAACGCGTCGCCCGATACGCCTTCGCGCGCGCGGAAACGCGAAAAGGCCGGCTCGCTTCCGTGGATAAATCCAACGTATTGGCGATGTCTCAGCTCTGGCGCAGGACAGTGACGCGCATGGCGGCGGATCATCCGAGCGTAAAGCTCGAACATCTGTACGTGGACAACGCCGCGATGCAACTCGTGCTCGCTCCCGCGCAGTTCGACGTGATCCTTACCTCAAACATGTTCGGCGACATTCTGACCGACCTCGGCGCTGCGCTTGCCGGCTCGATCGGCCTGATTCCGTCGATGAGCTGCGGGCCGGGTCCGTCACTCTATGAACCGATTCACGGTTCCGCGCCCACACTTGCAGGGAAAGATGTCGCCAATCCAGTGGGTATGATTCTTTCCGCTACGATGATGTTGCGCGAAAGCTTCGGCCTGAAACGCGAAGCCGAATGGATCGAATCGGCGGTGGACCGCCTGTTTGCCAATGGAATCCGCACGCCCGACACCGTGGAGCCGGGGACGACCAAAGTCGGCTGCATTGAATTCGGCGAGCGCCTGCACGCAGAGTTAGCCAACGCTTCCAATAGACCCCAGCGCACCAGCGCCTAGCTTAGTTCCCGAGCAGGGGACTTTCGCACCACCTTCGAAAACCGAGCATGGTCTAAAGAAAAAGTGAGCGCCCTCTGTCTGAAGGCGCTCCCTTGGGAACCACCTCACGGTGGGAGAGAACTGAGCCTTAACTAACGATCGTCGTCTCCGAAATCCAGACCGGGCAGGACCGGCGTGCCTTCTTTCCTGACAGCATCGAGGGCGTCCGGATCAAGCCGCAGTAGCTTCAGGATGGTGGGCGCCACCTGTAGGGTTTCCACAAAGCTGTGGACGGTCTGGCGGTCGAACTTAGGGTTGGATACCAGCAGCATCACGTTGGTGTCATCCCAAGCGTAACCGCCATGCTCGGATTGTTTCTTTAGGTTCCCGGTGTAGACCACGCCGACGTTTGGAATCACGACGATGTCTGGCGTACGTGGATCGCCGCCCTCACGTAGTTTGCAGCAGGGTCCCGGATTATTCGGCACACCTGGAGCGTTAAACAAAGTTGTGAGTGAGCCGCCATAGTAGATCTGGCCCAGTCCAATGGTTGTCCCGGCTGCCTCCAGAGCCGCTACTGCGTCCCCAGTACGGTTTGAATCTGTCAGCCACAGCTGGGAAATGTCGTCCTCGGCAATCCCAAGTGCGTTAGTCGGGTCGTTGTAGACCGCCGGGAGAAATGACCCGATGATCCCGGAGGGCGGCGTACCGTTGTTGCCCGAATTCCCCGGAATGGGGAAGAAGCGGTTCGGGTCGATGGGCGACTGGCCGTGTTTGGCAGTGATGATGATGACGGTCGAATCGAGGAGGTGATTGTCTTTGAGTGCGTCAACCATTTGTCCGATCGCCGCATCCACGAATTCAATCTCGCCCAGCATTAGGGGCCTGGGGGTACCCTGGGCATCCTCATAACCGCCAGAGTTTGCGTCGGTCCTGATTGCCGATTTGGGTGCAATCAGCTTCTGTCCAACGCTGACCGCCTGGAAGTTCATTCCGAAGATCACCGGCACCGGGGCCTTACTTCCTCCGAGGTGCGTCTTGCCGTTGATCCAGTTGACCACCGCGTTGACTTTCAACTGGTCATAGCACTTAATGGCATCGAAACCGACTGTCCAGTCATCGGTGAGATTCGGGAATTGCACTCCAGAATTCGAAGTAGAAGGCGTGCCGCAGTCAAAACCGGCTCCGTCAGGCGCGGCTGTCTTAATCCCCGGCAGGAGTATCTCGAAGGAGTTAACCTCCGGAGAATAGTAATCATCCACGTTGCTGGGTTGATCGGTTCCCGTGGGGCCGGAAACTACCGCGTAGACAGCGTGTTTGTCGGACCAGGCCGTATAGCCGCCCTCAGCGTGAATCACTCCGTAGATCGTGTTCGTACGCACGAAGTTCCAAGGGTACACCGGCTTGCAGTGGTTAAACGGATCGCGCTCAAGCCTGTCGGGGTTGATTGACTTAATGCCACCGTCGATAGTGGAGTATCCGGAAAAGCCGCCGTTGAGCTTCGTCTCGTCGATTTCGTCACCTTCTTCATATTCGGTTTGGGTTCCGTTGATAACCCCTTCGTTGCAGGTCCCGGCAGGCAGCCCGTTGCCGGTAGCAACCTTCGGCGGAGCCAGAACCCGATCGTAAGCCACATCGTAGAACGCGCCGACCGTCCTGGGCGTGCCGCCGGTCACGAGGGCCATCAGTCCGGGAAAGGAATCCGACGGCCGGGAAGTACTGGTGCGCGTGTAATTCACGCCCGTCTCGCCGAGTTCGGCCAGATGCGGGCAAGTGTTGGAGGCCACGCAGTTTGCATAGTCGACCGCGTGCATTCCGTCGATGCTGATTAACAAGACATGGCGAATGCGATCGTGACCGCCGTCCCGTCCGCGGCCGTCTTTCGGTCCAGCGTAGACATTCGACATGGCGAACAAAATAAGAGCGGCAGTCAAAACACCTGCTTTCCACTTACTTTCCATTCCAATCCTCCTTGAAATTTTCCTGATGTGTAGTTGCCACAGCGGGGAGTGCACTCTACTTATCGGACCTTGAGAGATACGTGAACTGAATATGAATCCTCTGTAAAAAACCAAAATACAAAGCGGCCAGATATTGCGCGCGGGGTGCCGGTTGGCCCAACCCCCTGCCTTGGGTTTCAGGACTCAACCCAAATACAAATCCAGCTTCTTTTCCGCTCCTTACTCAAACATTTCAAACTCGCCAGGGAAGATACGCTGTGGCAGGGCTCCGCCAACCAGCCCAAGTGCTTGACACCACTTGTCGTAGGGTGCTATAGCCCGGCCAAATAGATTAGTTGTTGCCAGGACAGAAGTGAGGCGCAGCGCAGCGCGTTTCCGGGAAAACGAAATCGTCAAGCGATAAGACGAACGGATCGGCAATCCTCCGATTCTTGAATCCATTGTGGGAATCGCCGAGGCCCGGCCCGCAGTCGCGAAGATGTAGCACTCGAGCCTACTTGCTTTGCCGATTGACCCTAGGGGAGGTGGTCGTGAAGAAATTGACGAGTCTGCTGGTCAGTGTTTTTCTTGTACTTCTTTGCGGGATCGTCGTCCATCTAGCCGCCCAAGCGCAACAACCAGCACTGGTGATTGAGGGAGGAACCCTGATTGACGGCAACGGAGGCGCGCCCGTACAGGACGCAGTCGTGGTCATCCAGGGAAACAAGATCACGAGCGTATCGCGCAAGGGCCAGGCAGCCTATCCGGCCAATGCCCAGGTCATAAAGGCCGATGGCAAATTCATCCTTCCGGGTTTATGGGATGCGCAGGTCGTCTACCAGTGGTATTTCGGAGAGATGATGCTGAACCACGGCATCACATCTACAATCGACGTCGCAAATCCCGGAGAATTAGCCGTGCCGCTTCGCGATGCCATACTGCACGGGAAGCAACGCGGTCCGCGGCCATTTACCGGAGTTACGAGGATGGTCAAAGCGGCTCCGGGCAGCACCGGCCTGGAGAGTCCACTCACCCCGCCCCGAGCGCCCAAATCCGTTCAGGAAGCTCGAGACTTCGTGAAGGACACGGTTGCGGCCGGCGCCGATTTTGTCATTTTGCAGGATGGTTCGTTGCCTCTGGAATATTATCAGGCTGCTTTCGATGAGGCCAAGAAAGCAGGCAAGCCCGTTTTTACACGAGCGTACGGTCCGATTTTTGGTCCTAAGGAAGCGGCCATGCTTGGCACGCGCAACTTGCCGCATTCCGCGGGTATTGGAACCGTCGTCACGAAGAACCCCGGCGCAAGCCGCAATGAGCTGGATCTGTATGCGGATATGGATGAAGCCAAGGCCAGGGACTTGATCCAGCTTCTCGTGCAACATAAGACCGCGGTGACACCTACTTTCAACATTCTCTATCCGGGATATGCCAGAGATTGGGCGCGCTTCGAGGAGGACGACCGCAAGACGCTGAGCGACCCGAACCTTCTCGCTTACTATCCGCAGGACAGGATCGCCGTCCAACTGGGGAGTTACAGCCGCGGGGCCCAGGGGCCCGCACGCGAACGGAGAATGAAAGGATTTCAGAATACTTTGCGGTTCCACAAAATGTTCGTTGACGCCGGAGGGCATCTGGTTCCCGGAGCCAACACTAATGCCACTCGGGTCCCGGGAGACAATCTATTCCACGAAATGGATACTTTTGTGGAAGCCGGGATCACGCCGATGCAGATTATTCAAGGCGCCACGAAGTGGTCCGCCGAGATGATCGACAAGCAGAACGAGTTGGGCACGGTGGAATCGGGCAAGCTGGCGGATGTGATCGTTGTGAATCAAGACCCGTTGCAGAACATCGACAATCTTCGGAATCTCAGTACCGTCATTTTTGACGGCAAGGTCGTCGAACTCGGATATCAGCCATGGTATGCAGTAGCTTTCCCGAGCGGGACGGGAACGAATTCTCCCGTGGAGGCCTTGCAGTGGGCAGCCGCTTATCGGAAGGTAGTCTTTGGAGATGCCCCGGAAGAAGGCGAAGCGCCGGCCCCTGTGGCAGCCACAGGGCTTCGCGATCCAGTCGAAGCTCCACAACCGGCGATCGAAACGATTAATCCCACCATGGTGACGGAGGGGAGCCGGACGATGAACGTCACTCTCAAGGGATTCAACTTTGTGCGCAGGTCACAAGTCTACTTTAAAGGGATATCGGTTCCCTACAAGGTGGTAAGTCCTTCCGAACTCCAAGTCACACTTGACGAAAGCCTGCTAAGAGAGGCGGGATGGTTCGACCTGGTGGTGAAAAATCCATGGCCGCTGAGCGCTGCCGCGAAACCGTGGGGAGACGGCACCTCAAACAAAGCGCATCTGATCGTGAACTATAAGTATTGAGTTTGCAGGGGCATCGCCGTGGCGGGGGCCATCCCCTTCCCTGAGTCAATGGTTCGCGGCGAAGGGCGACCGAAGCCGAACAGGACCGCGACGGGCTTTCCCATTTGCACATGATCAGCCTCAAGCCCTTGCGATTCAGGGGCCGGGAGTGATAGTTTCATTCTGGCCAGACTGGGTGATTCTTCTTTACATCATTGGAGTGGGACTCACCGTTGAGTAATCAGAGCGCCCAAAATAGTTCTAACGGCCACCGCGTTCCCGGGAGCATTCCTCCATCTCCTTCGCACCCGGACCTTCGTGCCCTTACGTTCTGGCGGGTGGAAGGGAGCCTGGTTGCGCTCGGGGCAGTCCGCCCCGTGGCCTACTTCACTTGGAATTCCCATACGTTCGCTGGGCGCTGGGCCCGCCGGGGAGGGACTCTGGCGTTGGCGCTGGTAAGGCCCTTCCTCTATGCGAGTAACAGGGTGTTTGCCACGCGCGTCCTGCACACGCTCTTGTCCGGTGTTACGCGCGACCGCCTGGACTCTTTGGGCGAAGAATATTTCGAATACATCCTGAAGAAGCAACTCAAGGCGGAGGGCGTTGAACGGTTGCGGGCCTGCGTGGCGGAGAAGGGCGCGGAGAATGTCGTGCTGGTCAGCCAGGGACTCGACCACGTGATGCGGCCCCTGGCGCAATTTCTGGGCGTTTCTCGCCTCGTTTCGAATCGGCTAGAATTTAGAAATGGAATCGCTACCGGCCGGCTGCTCGATCCGGTGATTCGGCCGAGGAGCCCCAAAGCCTGGGCATTCCAGCGTAGCGCCGATGGCCGGGTGCCTCCGGACCGCCTGTTGAGAAATCTCGGCCTGACAGCCCATCCGGAGACGCTGGAAAATGCAATTCTGCCGGCGGGGCGCCAGAAGGCAGCGAACGATCGCGCCCTGGTCGTATTCAACGGGAAGAAACAATCCGAACCGCTTTCCGTGCGGCGCACCCTGGCGGGGAAAAACATTCTTCTGATCGGGGTCACGGGGTTTATCGGCAAGGTATGGCTGGCGCAGCTTTTGAACGAAGTCCCGCAGATCGGCAAGATCTACCTGCTGATTCGCCGCCAGCGCGCGACGACCGCGCAACGGCGCTTTGAGAAAATTTTCGAGGAGTCGCCCGTATTTGACCCGCTGCAGGAGCGGCTTGGCGAGCGGTTCGCGGAGTTTGTCTCCGAACGTGTCGAAGTCATCGAGGGAGACGTGAGCCAGCCGGGACTGGGGATTGCCCCGGAGAGGCGGGCGCAACTTGCGCGCGATCTCGACCTCGTCGTCAATAGTTCCGGCCTGACGGATTTCAATCCGGACCTTCGCGAAGCGCTAGCGAGCAATGTCGCGCCCGTCCTGCATTTAATCGAATTTCTGCGCGCATCAGACCACGCCGCACTGATCCACCTTTCGACCTGCTACGTCGTGGGAGGGAAGGACGGCCGGGTGGTCGAGGAAGTGCAGCCGAATTACACGCCGCTCGGCGTTGCGGATTTCGACGCCGAGCATGAATGGCGCTCCCTGCAGGAAGTGGTCGCGCATGCCGAAGCGCGGGCAGAAAGTCAGGAGATTACGGCGGCGCTGCGAAGGCAGGCGCTCGGAAAACATCGCGGCAGTGAAGAGCCCGCGGGTCCCGAGTTGGAAAATCTCATCCGCAAGAATCGCATGCGCTGGCTGCGGAATCGACTGACGCGCGCGGGAACTCGGCGCGCACGGCGCCTCGGCTGGCCCAATACTTACACGCTCTCCAAATCGCTCGCCGAATCCATGATCGTGCGTCACGGGGCCGGGCTGCCGATCGCCATCGTGCGGCCCTCGATCGTCGAAACTTCCACCGACCAGCCATTTCGCGGCTGGAACGAAGGCATTAATACTTCGGCGCCTCTTTCGTATCTGCTGGGCACTTATTTTCGCCAATTGCCGACCAACGAACGCAAATGCCTGGACGTGATTCCCGTGGACATGGTGTGCCGCGGAATGACTTTGATCGCCGCCGCGATCATCGCGCGGCGTCACGAGCCGATCTACCAGCTTGCCACGTCGGCGAGCAATCCGTGCGACATGGGACGCTCGATCGAATTGACCGGCCTCGCCCACCGCAAGCACTATCGCTCGCAGCAGAGTCTGGAGAACTGGATGCGCATGCAGTTCGACACGATTCCCGTCTCCAAATCGCGCTACGAGAAATTTTCCGTGCCCGCGCAAAAAGCCGTGGTCCAGGGCATCAATCGCGCCGCTTCGGCTCTGCAGATGAAGAAGCCTCCGCTGGCCCGTGCGGAACGCGACCTCATTCGCGTCGAAAAGCTGATCGAGCTCTACGAGCCATTTATCTTGCACAACGAGCAGGTCTTCGAGGCCCAAAATGTGCAGTTGCTTTCCGCGGCGCTTCCTCCGGAAGAGCGCGAGGCATTTGGATACGATCCTTCCGCCGTTGACTGGTGGGATTATTGGATTAACATCCATATTCCCGCCTTGCGCCGGTGGGTCTACCCGCTCATCGAGGGGCGCCCGATGGAAGAGCGCCCGCACCGCGCTTTTTCCTTGCAGCATGCCGGCAATGGAACGGGACGCCCGGAAGATTTGCCACACGCGGGGGCGGCGTCAGGCGCGGGGACCCAAAACTAACCCATGGCCATCTTTCTGACCGGTTCCACCGGCTACATCGGCGCCCACGTCGCCTCCATTCTGCTCGAGCGTCACACGGACCGCTTGAACCTGCTGGTGCGGGCGAAGACGGAGCAGGAGGCCAACGAACGCCTCTGGCACGCGTTGCAGTTGCATTTGGACTTTCCGCAGTTCCGCGATGCGCTCGAAACGCGTATTTCTGTTTTTCGCGGAGATCTCACCGAGCCGCGTTTTGGTCTGGGCACAGCCGATTACGCGCACTTGATCGGCACGACCGAGTCGGTGATTCATTGCGCGGCCTCGCTCAACCGCAAATCCGAAAAGAGCTGCCTCAACGTGAATTTGCGCGGCACTCTTGAAGTCGCGCAACTCGCTCGCCGCGCGCAGGACGCGCACGGCCTGCGCCGCTTCAGCCAGGTTTCCACCGTCGCCGTCGCGGGCCATCGCAGCCACGAAGTGGTTGCCGAAGACGCTTCCATCGACTGGAACCGCTCCGACTACGACCCGTATGCGCGCACG
>DATNIO010000112.1:0-35446 GCA_035604385.1 Verrucomicrobiia bacterium
ACAAAATTCGATCGCGCGACCGCCGCCGCCGCGAAGCGTTTCATCAAACCCCTGCCCGCCGAAGAACTGCGGCGCGAAATCGACACTTTCTGCGAACTCTTCACGCGGCCCGCCGTCATGGAAGGCCTGCGCAAGTTCGTCGAAAACGCGGGGCCACATCCGTATCTGCCGTGAGAGGTCTTGTAGGACAGCCACTCTTGGCTGTCCGGGCTCGCCACATTCAAAGTGGGAGGGACAGCCAAGAGTGGCTGCCCTACAAAATTCAGCACAAATAGCCAGCGGACTCTTTCTTCCTATAAAATAGGAGCAATCATGAAAACAATCGAACAGACAACGGACGAGATCTTGAATCTTGCCGCCACCCATTTCAAATTTCCGCGCGCCGAACTTCAGCCGGGCGACGATTTCTATAAGAAGCTGGGGATCGACAGCTTGCAGGCTCTGGAACTGCTCACGCGCCTGGAAAACCATTTCGGCGTTGAACTCCCGGACTACGAAGTACAAGGCGTCAGCGACTTTCACACACTCGCATCACGGATCCAGGCCAGGCTCTGAGCGCCAAGCGGAATAAAACGATTCCTCCGAGGAATTCCTCATATAATCTTGCTTCTCTCTGTGTTTTTGTGCGTCTTTGGCTATTCTGATGCTTGATTTGGCGAAATACGATTCGCTGGGAGCGGCGCTGCGGGATGCGCTCGGACGCTGGCCCGAGGAAGTCTGCCTGATCGAAGCGGACCGCGACCACGAGCGCTCTCGCCTCACGTACCGCCAGTTCGGCGAGGCCGCCGAGCCCGTGGCGGCAGCCCTCGAAGAATCGGGTTTTGCCGCGGGAGATCGCGCCGCGATCATCATGACCAATCAGCCCAAGTGGCTGATTTCGGCTTACGCCGTGTTTTTCGCGGGCGGCGTTCTCGTTCCGCTCGATTACAAACTCTCCGCCGCCGAACATCTTCAATTGCTCGCACACTCAAAAGCGCAGATCTTGTTTGTCGAGTATCCGCTGTGGCGCGCCATCACGCAAGCACCCGCGTTTCGCGAACATAAGCTGCGAACAGTGCTCGTGACTGAAGCGCCGCCAAACGCCGACCTCGCGGGCGGCATGCGCTGGGAGGGATTTCGCGGTGCGCGCGCGCCCGAATTCCGGCCGCGCGCGCAAACCGACACGGCCTGCATCGTATATTCGTCCGGTACGGGAGGCCACCCGAGGGGTTGCGTGCTGACTCACGACAACTATCTCGAACAGTGCGCCGCGGTGGCGCCGGTTTTTCCGTTCTGGCCGGGCGCGCGATATTTGAGCATCATCCCCACCAATCATGCGATCGATTTCATGGGCGGCTTCCTCATGCCGTTCACCGGCGGAGGGACCGTAGTTCATTTGCGCACGTTGCGGCCGGAATTCATCCGCGAAGCTTTTACAAAATACAAAATCACCTACATGGCTGTGGTGCCCCTGATTTTGAAAAATCTGCAACGCAGCTTGCGTGAGAAATTTGCCGCGCTTCCTTCGGCCAAACGGAAGATGCTCGATGCGCTGATCGGCGTGAATCGCGCGTTCACGCGCGGGAAACCGCGCCCCGCGCTGAGCCGCATGCTGTTGAAGGACGTCCATAAGGCTTTCGGTGGCGGACTGCAAGCGCTGCTCGTCGGCGGCGCGTTTACCGAGCCTGCCACGATCGAGTTTTTCCACGATATCGGCATCCCTATTTACAACGGCTACGGTTGCACGGAAGCGTGCACCGCCATCACACTGAACGATCTCCGGCCGTTCCGGCCCGACACTGTCGGCAAACCCGTGCGCGGGATGGAAATTCGCATCGTGGAGCCGGACGCGGACGGAATCGGTGAAGTGGCTGTGCGCAGCAAGACGGTAATGTCCGAGTATCTCGATGATCCGGAAATGACGGCTGAAACCATCGTGAATGGCTGGCTCATGACCGGCGATCTCGGCCGCGTCGACCGGACGGGCCATTTGCAACTGTTTGGGCGCAAAAAAAACATGATCGTCACCGCCGAAGGAAAGAACATCTATCCCGAAGACATCGAAAACAATTTCGAGGGCATTGCGGTGAAGGAGTTCTGCGTTTTTGCGGCGAACTACATCTGGCCGCAGCACACGATGACCGGCGAGCAGCTCGTGCTGGTGCTTCATCTTGAACCGGGACACACAGTGAATGACGCGCTGGTCAAAGAACTTTCCCGGCGCAATTCGCAGCTATTGAACTACAAACGCGTTTCCGGCTACATCGTCTGGAATCAGGATTTCCCCCGCAACGCCGCGATGAAAATCAGACGCGTCATCCTTGCCGGACAAATCGGCAAGCAACTCGGCCGCGGCGCGATGGTTGCCCTGTGAACGAAGCCTACTTCACGATCGTGAATCCGGCAGCCGGCGGGGGACGCTGCGGAAAGCTGGCCGCGCGCGCGCTCGAGCGGCTCCGCGCGGCAGGCCTATCTCTCGAAGTGCGCGAAACGCGCGCTCCCGGCGAGGCGACCGTGCACGCGTGCGGCGCTTACGCCGATGGGTTTCGCAAATTCATTGCCGTGGGCGGCGACGGAACGAGCTTCGAGATCGTCAACGGACTTTTTCCGGACGCGGCAACGAAAGGCCGCGCCTCTCTGGGATTTCTTCCCCTCGGAACCGGCAATTCGTTCCTTCGAGACTTCGTTGTAAACGGGTCGGACCTTGCGGAATTTGGCATTAAGGCGATTCTCGAACACCGTGCGCGTCCCTGCGACGTCATCCGCCTGGACCATTCGGGTGGCTCCATTTATTACATCAATACGCTGAACATGGGTTTCGCCGCGGACGTCGCTACATTGACCAACCGCCGTCTAAAATTTCTGGGCGAGCCCGGCTATCTGGCCGGGGTGCTGGTTTCCCTGGCCCGGCTCCGCCGCCGCCCGTTTCCCCTTCGCGCGGACGGCGAGCGCGACGACAGGCGCTGCCTGTTTGTTGCCTTTAGCAATAGCAAGTACACCGGCGGTAAAATGATGATCGCGCCGCAAGCATCGATCGACAGCGGCACGATTGAATATGTCCACTGGGGACCGATCGGCCGGCTGGGCCTGGTGCGGAATCTTCCGACTTTGTTTACCGGCTCGCATATCCGGCACCGAATGGCTTCGAGGCGCACGGCGGCGCGGATCGAATTCGATTTGAAGAATCCCGTCGACGTGGTCGTCGACGGCGAAGTGCTCACTCTCGAAGCCGAATCGTTGGAAGTGCTGCCCGGCGCGCTCGATGTGATGGTATGAAGGTAGAAAGCGAACAACCGATTCCCGCGCCTGTGGCGACAGAGGCCCCCAGCGGACAGGGCCTTCGCCGCGCGTGGGCTATTACGCGCAGCACGTATCATTGGCTGCTCTCCGCGGCGTTTTTCTTTCCCGTGTGCACTTTCCTCCTTCTGCTCGGCGTGATCATCGATCCACGCAGAAATGATGGCGCGCAGCGCTGGCTTTGCCGCGTGGTCATGCGGCTCGCCGGCGTGAATCTCGTCGTGCGGTGCGCGCCCGGCTTCGACCCGGCGCGCACCTGCTTCCTTCTCACGAATCATGTCAATTTATTCGATCCGTTCGTCCTCTACGCGACGGTCCCGCAATTTTTTCGGGGCCTGGAACTGGAATCTCATTTTCGGATTCCCGTGTACGGCTGGATGATGAAACGCTTCGGCAATGTTCCCGTGCCGGACGTGAACCGGCCTTCCGACTTGAAACGCATGTGGCGGCTGACTCGCGTGGCGCTCGATTCCGGAGTGAGCCTCGCCGTATTCCCCGAAGGGCAGCGGACGCGGGATGGCCGCGTCGGGCCATTCAAGGACGGCGTGTTCCGCATGGCATTGCAATTTGGCACGCCCATTATTCCCGTCAGCATCGTTGGTTCGTTTGAGTTCAACAAGAAGACAAGCTGGCTGATCCGGCCGGGCACCGTCACCGTGTACTTGCACGACGTGATTGAAACGAAAGACCTGCGGAAGGAAGATTTTCCAGCGTTGCGCGACCGCGTTCACGCGATCATCGCGGGCCCGATTGATGAGGCTCACGCCTCTACGGAAAAGAATCAAATCGTGGCCTAATGTCTGCGCTCAGGCTTGAGGAACAAAATTATTCACAGTCTTCGAGGATCAATCTCTTGAAGCAGGCTTAACTGTGGACGCGTCGGCCTTCACTTCTTCAAGTGCAGGCGGTGTGAGCCACGCGACTGCTCTTCCACGATTGGTGATAACAATCGTTTCGCCCCTGCGGACGAATTTAAGATACCGTCCCAAACGGGCTCTCAGTTCACTGCTGCTGACAGTCCTCATCAAGTTTCCTTACATTGACTTTTGGAACTTTGCCCAATGGGAGTCAATTCTTGTTGGAAGGAATGATGCGGGACAGGCACAGCCATCGGGTATGCCTAAAGCGACAGGCGGATTCCGGGCAGCGTGCGGCCGGCCTTGGTTTCCTGCCAGGTGTGGAGAATCCGGTGGATGACGGTGAGCGTCGCGACGACCGCAATCACCCAGAGCGCGGGAGCCATGCGGTTGAACAAGCCGCCGAGGATTAACAGGACCATGCGCTCGGGGCGCTCCATGAAACCGACTTTGCAAAGAGGAATCAAGGATTCGGCGCGCGCGCGGGAATAGCTGACCATCACCGATCCGGCCGTCGCCACCGCCGAAAGAACGACGTAGGAGGTGCGCTCGGCCACGGCGTAATACACCAGCAAGCCCATGTAAAGCGCCATGTCCGAGTAGCGGTCCAGCGTCGAATCGAAAAAAGCGCCAAACGCCGTCACGCGTTTTTCGCGGCGCGCCACTTGTCCGTCGAGCATATCCAGAAAGGCGGCAAAGAAAATCACCATGGCCCCGGAACGGAATTTTCCCATCGCGAACAGGTAGGCCGCCCAGCAGTTCACCAAGAGTCCGAAGAAGGTAAGAAGGTTCGGGTTGATGCCGGTCGACGCGACCACATCCACAATCTTTTCGAGCAGCCAGCGACCGCCCTCCCCAATTTTGCGTGTGATCATGATTTTTGCGCCGTCGTCCCCTGCCGGCGCGAAGGAATGATACGCTACCAAGCCGCTTCCCCTCAAGCTCAGGAGGCTCAGCCACGCTTGACTCCCGAACGTGGCCCGGCGTAATCTCCTGCATATTGTTTTCATATCCAATCAGAATGCACGGAAATCTAATTGAGGAGGGCGCTCGATGAAGCGACGGATTGGGTTGTTTGCGGTTTTAGCAATTGTGCTTGCAGCTGGAAGTGTGCTGCGGGCTCAAAGCAATCCCTTTGTAGGCACCTGGAAACTGAATCTCGCGAGTTCAAAATATAATCCGGGACCGCCGCCGCAAAGCCAGACTCGCACGTGGGATGCTGCGGGAATGGTGATGGTTAATGGAGTCGGCGCCACGGGGAAGTCTTTCTCGTACGGCTATTCGGTGAAGGGCGACGGCAAGGACTCTCCAACAATGGGCGCGATCCCCAATAAGGCGGACATGATTTCCACCAAGAAGATCGACGCCAACACTTACGAAGCCAAATTTACGAAGGCCGGCAAACAAGTCGAGACCACCACGTTCAAGGTTTCCAATGGCGGCAAGACCTTGACCATTCACGCCATGGGCAGCCCCGATGCGGGCTTTGTCGAGAACGTGCAGGTCTTGGACAAGCAGTAGAGGCCTTCCTCGCGCGCTTCCGTTTGGATGACATCAGCGAGCGAGGCCAACGGCGCCGGTTAGCGGGTCTGGGGAATCAAAAAGCTCTCCGGAATTTTTCCATCGAGCGTCGCCAACTGAGCGCCGTTGGCTCTTGCCAGTTCCACCAGATGGCCGTCGGTCGTCTGCTTGGGACTTTTGACCCACCTTGGAAGATGCGAAATGTCGTGCCCATCCGGAATGAAAGAGCAGCGAATCGAATCGCTGGCTTTGAACAGAAGCAATAATTCTCGCGCTTGAACAATCGAGAACCGGTATTGCTGAGCATGGCTCAGCACCCGCACAAACCCTAGCTCAGTGATCGAGCAGGTAGCCAAGTCCGGAATCCCCTTTTTGGCCAGACGAGCAACCCAAGCCGCCACGCGCTCGTGAAATTCGTGATGAAGCACACCCAGCGCAAGCAGTGAATTCACGTCCAGAAGATAAGTCATGGAAAATCGGCCAGGATTTCGCGCACCTGTTCGCTCGTCAGCTTGGCCGCATCCGCGCCAGCCGTCAAAACTGGCAAACCGGTAACGGGATCCTTGACGATCCGCGCGTTTCCGCGCCGCGCTCTTCGCGGAGTCAGGATAATCCTCTCTCCTTCGAGTTCGGCATCGAGAGAATCACCCGGCTGAAGGCCAAGCCGAACGCGGATCGGGCTCGGAAGAACTACTTGCCCCTTGGTGGAAACCTTGGTCCGCATGGTAAGACGATCTTACCCCAAATATGACATTTCAGCCATCCGAAACGGTTGATAAGTGCGTTTTTCTCCGCTCAATGAGGGCGCTCGTCCATCCACGCGTACATCCTCTGTACTCCTCGAATCTCGGCGCCGGGCCCTTTAATTTGCGGGAAATCCTTACTGTGAGAGGTCATGTCGGCCTTTTGCGCCGCCTCCTCGGCGGAGAGGCCCTGCTTGCGAAGTTCGGTCACCTGAGACATGAAATCCTTTAGGTAGCTTTGATACGCGGTGATCAGGGATTTATCGTGGAACGGCACGCCGTGCCCGGGCAGATCGGTGGCGAAATCCAGCTCTTTGAGCGCATCGAGCGTTTTGATCCACTCGTCGAACATGGCGTCGCCCATGTAAGCGGGTTGAGTTTCCATCATGTCTCCGCTGCACACGATTCGTTCTTTCGGCAGATAGACGACCGTGTCGCCCTGCGTGTGGCCGCGTCCAAGGAAGAGAAGCTGAATTTCGCGCTGGCCCTGGAACAGCGTCATTTTCGAGGTATACGTCATCGTGGGCGGAGTGGGCTTCAGCATCTTGAATTCTTCCCAGTCCGCTTGCTTGGCTGCGAGCTGCTTCTCAAGCGCGGTCCGCTTGGCAGGATCTTTTTCGTCGGCAATCTGTTTTTTGAGCGCGTCGACTTGAATCGGCATGTTCGCCAGGGCCGTCTTGAAGGGCTCGTGATGGATGATGTCAAGATCCGCGATGGCGTGGCGGACGTATTCGTGGCCGATGATTTGAACCTCGGGCCCGAAGATCGAGTTGGCGTTCGTATGATCCCAATGAAAATGCGTATTGACCACCCAACGGACGGGCTTGTCCGTGATCAGTTTCATATCCTCCAGGAGCGCTCGCCCGGCAGCAGGCGTGGCGCCGGCGTCCACAAGAAACACGTCGCGGTCGCCGACGATGATCGTGTGATTGCCGCCCGTGGCCATCAGGCTGCTGGAAGTGGTGTAATACACGCCCTCGGCAATCTTTTCAAACGCGTACACTTTGCCCGTGACAACGGGTCCGCTTGACCGCGCATTTCCACCCTGCCCTCCAGCTTGCGCGTGGAACGAAGACATTGCGAGAAACGCGAGACACATAACCACTGCAGCCATACGAATTCTTACTTTCATGCATTGCCTCCTGAAGACTCAAATTGAGCCCTTGACAGTCTGGATTCTCACTTTGGATTTTAGGCTGACCGGCAATATACACCTTGCGGCTACTGCGCGGATTGTAGAAATCGAAGGCAGCCCATTTCAGGCTGGCGCATGCTTCAGAGACGTTTTGGAAAGGATCTCCGGTAGCTCCATTATGGTTTTATGAACTCAAAACCGTTGTTTCTTAACCCCGGTTTTCGATATTCCTCACAGATGACGTCTTCCTTCATTTCAAAATTTGCCGGCTGCAACTGGTAGATTTTCTTTCCTGTCCAGGGTTTTGTGTAGGACTTGGGGTCCTCGAACGTGACCTCGATCTCCAGGGTGTCATGGTTCACGCGCCGGAACCGCTCGACAAGGTGCAAAGCGTCGCTATGCGGATGGCCTAGAGTATCAATCCAAGTTGTCTCGTTTATAGCTGCCGTATCGACCACCAGCGTATTTCCATCATACTTGCCGATCGAGTGCCCCATCCACGTGCTCGGATATCCGTCGGGATGTCCTCGCCCGTCCATGTAGATTCGGCGGACCCAGTGATCCATCTCGGAAAGGATGTAAACCTCTTGAGCGGTCTGACGGATCTCGAACGGCCGGGGGATCGTAAAGATGCGCGTCGGACCCGGCGGAAAACAGCTACTACTTGGATCGATATCGTCTCGTCCTTTTAATCTTGGGTCGGTGACGCCCTTCCGGTTGGTCTGGTAGATCTCCAATGCCGCAGGCAGAAGCGGGGGATCTTGCTTGGTAAAGCCGAGGAAAGGAACACCATTGGCATCATCATCAAAAATACCGGCAGCAGTGTGCGCTGCGCCTCTGTTCCAGGTTCCAGACAGGTTCGGCATGCTCGTCGCCGCTCCCGAAGGCTTAGCAGTCTGAGCGAGCAAAACGGCCGAGAAGGTGAACGCCGCGAGCACAAGGGTCGAACCAAGGAAACCGTTTCGCATTCGGAAACCCCCTCCTTCAACAGCCGCTCTTCACTCGGCGGATCCCTGGGTGAGAACCGGGGCGTTCCCCCCGGTAAGCTTGATGATGGTCACGATCTTCTGGCCGTCTTTGAGCGGCGCACCGGTTACCGTGACTTTGTCCCCTGCCTTCAATGTCTTCGCGTTCCAGCCAAAGCCGAACAGCCTCTGCGGAGAAGCGGTTTCGGCAATCCATTTCTCGACGCTGCCATTCTCGCCGATCACATCAATATGAATTTGCACATGCGGGTTGGTAAACAGGTACTCCGTTACCGTCCCCGTCATGGTGACCGGATGCTTCGTGTCGTATTGCGCTCCGCCATGGTGCGCGAAGATTGGGCCGGAAACCATGAGAAGTACTACCCCCACGGCCAAAACAGCGAAGAGCCTGCTTTTCATTTTCCCTCCTCCGAACACTCAGCCGATTGGGTCCTGTCCACACAATCAACAGGCCACTTGCCTGCCAAAATGACCCCTTCACAATAGAAAACCGGAGTAGCTCTTTTACTGATTGGGCTTCGCGGAGTAGTGCGTCCCCATCTGCAAAAGTTCATCGCAGAAGTCCCCTTCCAACATTTCAAACCCCGGCGGAAGCAAGTCCTGAACCATCTTTCTCGTCCAGGGCTTTTTGTAAGCTTTCGGATCGTCGATCGTGACTTCGTACTGCAAGGTTTTCTGGTTCAAGCGCCGGAAGCGCTCCACAAGATGGAGCGCATCGCTGTGCGGATGGCCCTGCCGGTCGATCCAGTTCTTGTCATTGAAACCGACGGTATCGACGACGAGCGTGTCTCCCTCATATTTGCCAATCGAATGCCCCATCCACGTGCTCAGCGAACCGTCGGGATGCGCTCGCCCGTCCATGTAGATTCGGCGCACCAGGTGATCCTCATCGAACAGGAGGAGCACCACGTCCGGGAACTGGCGCAGTTCGTAAAGGCGGCGATTATCCAGCATCAGGTCGGTCGGACTTTGCGGCGTGCAACCGGTGAAGTTGGGGTCTCGGGCCGTTCCTTCCCTGACAGCCCTGTATTTCTCCTCGGCCCACGGCTGCATTTCGGGCTCCTCGATCTTCTCCGCCATTGGCGCTTCTACTCCGCGCAGTTCGTCGCAGATCCTCCGAATCCCGCACAGCGCGGTCTCGCCCGTGACTGGAACCGGGCGGTGCGGCGCCCAATTTCCAGATAGGTCCGGTATCGCTGTCGCCGCTGCGGGCCCCGGCTTCGCCGAGGTTTGAGCCTGCAAAGCGGTTGAGACGGCGAGCAACGCAAACGCTGAAAGGATTGAACCGATTAAACGAATTCGCATGTGGGAATCTCTCCTTGTTTTGGAGATCGCATCCTCAGTATTGAGTTCGGGGGTTCACCTCGAGGCCCACGAACGCGGTTCAACTATGATTTCCAATTTGGATTTTAACTTTGCACACAATCCTATGCCTGCCTCCTTCTGGCGTCAATCTCAGATTTCTCTTCGACTTGACCCTTTCGTTGGTGGGCCGCTATGATGTTTGTCACTGTTCATTGTAGTCGTCCGCGTTGGGCCTGTAGCATTTCACTCCTATGTTGAAACGGCGTCGCTTACACCCAAATCACGCCCTTCAAATTGGCCTCTCTGGGACTCAGGTTGGACTCGGTACCTCCTTGGAGGAGTTTGTTCCGTCACAGGCAAATCGTTGCCAGCCGTCGTGGCATCGGAAGATATCCCTTCCTTGCACGATGCCAACAGATGCCCACCTGCCAGTGTGTCATGTTTGCCCGCGAAAGCCACATTCCGATAAGACTTATCCGGACTTGGCCCAAAACTGTCGGGGAGTTCTCTGAACAATACACATCCGAATGGACACAATCATCAGGGGCGTCACGCTCACGCCGCATTCGCCATATTAGCTCAACCGTGAGGGATTGAATTTATGGGTTAGTCCAGCCATGTACAGGCGAGTGTGGTTTTGAGCATTTTGGGGTTTCACGTTAAGAATAAGTTTAAGATGGTAATGATTCAACAAGCCGTTAAGTCGTGTACCCCGATAGGGCTGTGCTTGAGTTTGTAAACACGCTTTGGATCGCTGTCCCGACTGTCTGTACAGTTGCGGCCGCAGTTAGGGCGATGAGGACGAGAAGTAACGCATATTCCACAAGGTCTTGGCCTTGTTCGTCCTGCCACAGGCGCTTCAAAATATTCTGCACATCGTCCTCCGATTCATGGGATACATGGCGACATATCCCTAAACGGCGTGGTCGGCTGGGTCGCACGCCGCACCCACGCTTAGTGCGCGGATAGTCTTCTGGATGCGCCTTCGAGTCAAGATCTATTCTTCAGCAAGTACTTACAGGACCACTAGTACGAAGTAATGACATCATCGGGTTTCTTGGAGTGGTCTTCTGCAAGCGCGCCTCATATTTCTATTTGGCGGGTGGGACACGCTTTGAATGGTTTTTGAGGTTGGAGTCGAGCTCTTAGGCCGATGTGGAATTTTGGGGTGCCGCATCCTTGCGATCTTTGCAAGGGTGCGATCTCTGTTACCGGCCCCTTTCACTTGACCCCTTCCTCGCCAGACCGCTATCATGTTTGGTACCGTTTAGCGGTTGTATTCCCGTGGGCCTGTAGCTCAGGTGGCTAGAGCGCGCCCCTGATAAGGGCGAGGTCGGTAGTTCAAGTCTACCCAGGCCCACCATTCTTGAGGTTGGAGAATAGAAGTTAGAGGTTAGAAGGCGAGCCTGGAGCCCGGGGAATCCTAAGACCGCCAACAACAGCCTACAGCTGCGACATGCGATGGCATATTACTTTTACGTCTTGCGGAGTCAGACCACCCCCCATTTCTATACGGTCATACCGAAGTCCTGGCCCGGCGAATCTACCAACACAATAACAATCGGACCGTCTCGAATAAGAATCGAGGACCATGGGAAATTTTCTATTCGGAGTTTTGTCATTCTGAGCGAAGCGAAGAATCTCTCTTCGATTTAAGTATAAGAAAACAATCAAGGAGAGATTCTTCGCTTCGCTCAGAATGACAGCGCTTTGAGTTTTTCCGCAGCCTCTAGAGCGTCCCGATCAGATAGGGAAGATCGGTAGTTCAAGTCTACCGAGGCCCACCAAACAAGCGACCTCCCTTCGCGCTCGTGTAATTGTCTCGGCTACTCAACTGGCTTGACATGTGCTCCACATGCAATTATGCTTGGCACATGTCCAAGATGATTCAGGTTCGCAATGTTCCGGATGGCGTGCATCGCACGTTGAAGGCTCAGGCAGCCCTGGCCGGGATGTCTCTTTCCGATTTCCTTTTGGCGGAGATGCGCCACCTTGCCGAGCGGCCCACGGTCGCGGAACTGCGGGAACGCTTGCGCCACCGCTCGCGGATTGCAGACCCCCTATCCGCGGCAGAAGCCGTGCGCCGCGAGCGGGATGCACGGTGATTGTTCTGGATGCCTCTGCCGCAATCGAGTGGCTTTTTCAGTCGCCCATCGGAAGGAAGATCGATCACCGAATGTTTGTTCCTTCGGAGTCGCTCCACGCTCCTCATCTCATCGACGTCGAAGTGGCTCAGGTGTTGCGGCGTTATGTTCGGGATAAGACGATTACCGCCCAGCGAGGCCAGGAAGCGCTCGAGGATCTCCGCGACCTGCCACTCAGCCGCTATCCGCATGATTTCCTTATTCCTCGCATTTGGGAACTCCGGGCAACGCTCACGGCTTATGATGCGGTATACGTGGCGCTCGCTGAGTTACTCGGCGCCCCGCTCTTGACCTGCGACGGCAAGATTGCATCCGCGCCAGGTCATCACGCTAAGGTAGTGGTAGTATAGGGCGATAACCGGGTGCTACGGCCACCTCCCGACACGCAGTTGGGTCTGCTCGGGAATTACTGATGAAGAGTTCTAAGATCGTCAACCAGTGCCCGGCAATTCTAGATGTTGGGTGTTGGAAGTTAGTGGCTGGAAGGCAAACCTGGATTCCGGGAACGTCTGAGGTCGGAGGTGCTGACTTGAGGCGAATTTTCGCAATCTCTACGATTTTTGCTATCTGCATTCTGGTATGGGGCGTCCCTCTGTTTGCACATCACGGGACGGGCGTGGCTTATGAAACCGACAAGCTGATCACTCTGAAGGGAACCGTGACGGAATGGATTTGGTCCAACCCTCATTGCGGCATTCTGTTCGATGTGACCGACGACCAGGGCAACGTCGTGCATTGGGGCGCCGAACTCGGCAATCCGCACATGTTGTCCAGTGCAGGCTTTAGCAAGGATGTGCTCAAGCCAGGGGACAAAGTAACCATCGTCGGACACCCTTCCAGATCCGGCGCGCCGCGCGTTGAGTTTAGAAATATGGTGCTCCCCGATGGCCGCACGCTCGCGATGGGAGGCGTTAAGGGGAACGGCGAACGCGCGGACACGGAGTACGAGACGCCTGGAAAATAGGTCCGCAGTTTTTCATCCGGCATTTCAGCCTTCGCGCGGACGACCCACATCATGAAACCTGAATCGAGAACGGGATCCGAATGAATTGCCGAAGGAGATGCAACATGTGGAATCGACTCCTCAAATCGGTCGAGGTCCTGGCGGCGCTGCTGGCGTTCTCGTGCGTCACGTTCGCGCAGACATACGGCACGCCGGGATATTCGCCGGGCGCGTGGAAACCGGACGAGTTGCCGAAGGAGCTTTCCAAGCCGAAGCCATTCAATGCCCGCGATTTGTCCGGCGTGTGGTCCACGCCCACCACAGCAGGCTATTTCGAGCGACATTCCCTGAACGATAAATGGAGGGAAGTCAAAGACAAGAAAATCCCGCCGCAGATGAGGTCAGACGCTTCGCCGCCGCCGATGACGGATTGGGGCAAGGCGAAATTTGATGCCAACAAAGTGAGTTATGGCCCTCGAGCCGTTGAGCCCGAATTGAACAACGATCCGGTTTCCCAGTGCGAGCCCTTGGGCTATCCACGCGACTTGTGGGAGGCGAATCTGAGGCCGTTTGAATTCATTCAGACTGCGGACAGGGTGCTGCAACACATGCAGTATCACGACACCTGGCGCACGATCTGGACCGACGGGCGACCCCTTCCGAAAGATCCCGATCCGGCCTGGTACGGATATGCGATCGGCAGATGGGAGGGAGATACCTTCGTCGTGGAGTCCATCGGCTATGACGACAGAACATGGATCGATCATTTCGGCAATCCGCACAGCGACCAGATGCGCCTGGTCGAGCGCTGGCGGCGCGTCGACAAGGACACGCTCAAACTCGATATGACGCTCACCGATCCAAAAACGTATACGAAGCCGTGGGTGGCGGAAACCATCACATTCGTCAATCCGAAAGCGGCCATTTTTGAGGAAATCTGTTCGCCGTCGGAGGAACACCGATTTAACGACGAAATTCGGGATGAATCCAAGGCGAAATCCAAACCTTAGTCCGAATCTTTCACAAGTCACTCGCACCAATTTTATTAAGTAAGGATGGAATGTGGCCCGGCAGGGCCAGTGGCGCAGGCTTCAGCCTGTGGGGGGTTCGTCCTGGCAAGCACCAAACACCACAGGCTGAAGCCTGCGCCACTACAGACCGAGTTACTTCCACGTGCGCGCGATCATCTCGTCCACTTCGTGAACCCCCGCTTCTAGATTTTCGGCTTGCAGATACGCCGCGACATAGCGGTCCGGGCGAATCAACGCCAGTCCCGGAGGCAGGGTCTTCATGGAGCGCGAGAAATCGCCGGTGGCATCGAATGGGCTGGTGACTCCATTCGGCGCCGGAAGGGAGTCGCCGGGCGCACGGATCGCGACTCGCTGAAGGTTCAGAGGCTGCCATAGATCGGCGGGCAATTTATCAAAAAGATTTGGGGGCGTCTGCGGCAGGGAAACCAGTGCGAAATTGTCCCCCAGAAATTCATCCAGCAACGCGGTACGATCCGCGGCGCGAACTTCGGGCTGCGGAAAGAGTCTTCCGATCAACGGACTCGCGCCGTGCTTGCCTCCGCCAGCGAGAAAGCCAGCATCAAAGCGGGGCTTGGGTTTGTATTTCATCTCCGCGAAATAGTTGCGCGCGGGCGGGACGACGCTGAGCAGACGAAAGGCAGCCTGCAAACCGAAGGCGCTCCAGAAGCTGCGCGGCATCATCACTTTGCCCATCCGCAGCGCCAGCAGGATCATTTCCCAGGCATGCTTGCGGCGCTCCTGCTCGTAGGTCTCGAGCAGGCGAGGGCCCAGCTTTCCTTGAATCACTGCCGCGAGCTTCCACGCCAGATTATGCGCGTCGCGGATTCCGCTGTTCATTCCCTGCCCGGCGAATGGAGGCGTGAGATGCGCGGCATCGCCCACCAGGAAAATGCGGCCGTCCCGCCAGCGGTCGGCCATGCGCGCATGAAAGGTGTAGACGCGGCTTCGGCGGAGCGGGGTGTATTCTTCGCCGTGCCGGCTCAGCAACTTCCTCGTGAATTCGGGAGAGATGACTTCTGGTTCGATTTCGCCTTCATGCAACATGAATTCAAAACGCCGGGTCCGATCCGGCCCGGGAAGCGAGAGACACGGGCGCGCCGGATCGCAAAAGACTTTTGTATCGCGCGTGTGGTCCCGCGTTTCCTCGAGATCGAGGATGAGCCAGCGTTCACGAAATGTGGACCCGCTGAGTTTGATCCCGAGCTTCTCGCGGACGAAACTGCGCCCTCCGTCGCACGCGACCAGATACGGGGTGGAGACCTCGGTCAAGCTTCCATCGGCGCGCCGCAAAACAAGATCGACAGCGTCCGAGCCTTGCTGGAAGTCGATCAATTCCGTGCTGAACCAAGCTTCGGAACGAGTCTCCCTGACCGCGTGCGTGCAGAAATAATCCCGCAACTGCTGCTCGAAGATCGGCTGGCGAAATGCGTTCCGCCGCGGATAGCCATATTCCTTTGCGGTGGGACGAACCCGCAGAAAGCACGATCCTCCCGCACTGAAATAATCGGATCCGTAACCAAGCACCACGCGTGAAACGACGGCCTCGACCACGCCTATCGCCTGCATCGTGCGCAGCGACTCGTCGTCAATCGAAACCGCCCTCGGTTCCTGGACGGTCGTCTCGTTCCGCTCGATGAGCAGAACATCAATGCCATAGCGCGCGAGAAGGTTTGCGGTGGTAAGGCCGTTTGGCCCTGCTCCCACAACCACGACGGGCCATACCTTATCTGATGTCATGAGTCAGCGCGGATTGAATCAGTTAGATTTTCGATTTGTAGCGAACAGTAAGTCCTGCTCCTAATCCGCCGTTGGAGAAAGATTCCGGCGAACTTCGCAGTGCTCGTTGTCCTCAAAAAAGAATAGATTTAGCTCAACAATATGACCCCAGGTCTTCACTAGCTCTTGCCCAAGCAGCATTTCTCGCGCTCTTTGCGGACTTTGCGAATGGTCTTGTCGACGGTCGCCTGCGTGAGTCGCTCGCCGGATCGAAAGACCCAGACACCGTGCTTTTTGCGAAGTTGAATTGCACGTTTCTTCAAGTCCTCACGACCTTTCTACTTGACGGCGATGGGATTCACGGGTGATCCAACGGCCCGCGTAATCGGCAGCGGCGGGGCGCAGAAAAAGAATTCGTACACCTGATCCTGCGCGCAATCCGCCGCCAGGTCTTTCAAGTAAAAAATCTCGCCCATGCTGATGCCGATCATGGGGATGACAACCCAGTGCCAGGGCTGCGTCGCGGCGCTCGTCTCATTTGGCCGGACCTCGCAGCCCCAGGTATCCGCGCAGATTGCGGCGATGTCCGTCTTCCGAATCCACTCGGCGGTTTCAAAGCGCAGGCCGGGCGCGTTGCCGCCCGCGTAACCTTCCCAATTGCCCGCGCTCAGGCAGCGTTCCATGTGCCCTGTCCGCACGATCACAAAATCGCCCTTGCGAATTTCCACGCCCTGCGCAACGGCGCATTTTTCGAGCTCGGCGGTGCCGATGCCGTAGCCGTCTTCGAGCGAGTCCACACCCTTGAAACGGGCCACGTCGAGAAGCACGCCGCGCCCGACCATTTTGTCTTTCACATTTTCAATGCCGTTCTTGTGCGCTCCGTCCGAATCGACGAGGCGCGCATCGTAACCATTCCACATTTTTTCGCCATAAAAGACGTGACCCAGCGCGTCCCACTGGGTGCCGCATTGCAGCGGCATGGAAACCATGTCGTCGGCATATCGGATTCCGATGGATTCCTGGCGTCCGGCGACCGCGTCGGTCCCGGTGGCCAGCATGGTGTGTATTGGATTGAAGCGATTGCCCCACAGGCCGCTCTGCGGGCCGTTGCTGTCAAAATTGAGCGCCAGAGAAAACACTTTTCCTTTGCGAATGAGGCGCGCCGCGTTAATGATGTCTTGCGGCGAGATATTGTTCAGCGTGCCGGCTTCGTCGTCGGCGCCCCAGCGTCCCCAATTTTTCAGGCGTTCCGCGGCGGAGTGGATATCCTGGAGCGTTACTTTGTCCTTCGGATTCGTCATGAGCCTCAGTCCTCTATGGGATGGTTACGATCATTCGCACAAACTTATAGATTATAATGACCGGAATTTCCAGACCTTCGCGTTTATTCGTCCTTCTCATGAAAAATGTAACCTAACTTTTTTCGAGCGGCAGCGCCTTCTGCTAGAGTTAGTCTTCGCCTTTACGCTGCTACGACAAATGGAAGGAGAGCCATGGAGTCAAAGGCTGTGGGCATGGTTGGACTGGGAATCATGGGATCGGCAATGTCGGGCAATCTCATTCGTGCGGGATTCAAAGTCATGGGTTACGACGTTCTCCCGCGGCGGCGTCAGGATCACCGCAAGGTGGGTGGAAACGTCGCGCGCAATTGCCGGGACGTGGCCAGGAAATGCGACATCGTCGTGACCTCGCTGCCGTCTTCTGACGCGCTGCAAGACACAGCCACGGAACTCGCCAAGGCGTCGCGAGCCAATCAGATCGTCATCGAGACCAGCACGCTGCCCATCCCGGTGAAAGAAGAAGCGCGCAAACGCCTCGCGGCGCGCGGCGCGATTCTGCTCGATTGCACACTGAGCGGCACGGGCGCACAAGCGCGCGTCAAGGACCTGGTGGTGTACGCAAGCGGCGACCGCAAATCGTACCGCCGCATCGTCTCAGTGCTGGACGGTTTTGCGCGCGCTCATTACTACGTCGGCGCGTTTGGCGCGGGCTCTAAAGTAAAATTCGTTGCGAATCTTCTGGTGGCGATTCACAACGTGGCCGCCGCCGAGGCCATGGTGCTGGCCATGAAATCGGGGCTCGACCCGGCGATGGTGCTGAAGGTGGTCGCCGACGGCGCGGGAGGCTCGCGCATGCTTCAGTTGCGCGGCCCGATGATGGTGAAGGGAGATTACTCCGAAGCCACGATGAAAGTGCAGACCTGGCAAAAAGACATGACCATCATCGGCGACTACGCGCGAAAGATCGATTGCCCGACGCCGCTGTTTTCGGCCAGCGCGCCTTTCTATACTGCTGCGATGGCGATGGGCCGCGGCGCCGAGGATACGGGCGCAGTGTGCGCGGTCCTCGAGCAAATGGCCAACAACCCGCGCCGACGATGAATCGGGATTCCTTCCACACTGGATAAGAAAGGCCCCGCCTCTGAAGAGGCGGGCGACAACAAATCCGGCGCCACCAGCATGTAAAGAATCGGTCGCGGGCGCTAGGAGGTTGCTGTAGCCCGGGTCTTCAGACCCGGGGGTTTTCGGCCTTCGCGGATGCAAGCTCCGTTGCACGTGACGCGTCAAGGGCCTGCTCAATCGTCTCGAGCGAGCGGCCCTTCGTTTCCATCCCAATGAAAATGTAAGCGAGACCCGCGAGCGCGAACCACGCCGCGAGATAGGAGAACGACGGCAGCAGCGCCGCGACCGACGCCTTCGGCGTGATGATGTTCGACGAACCCACGATGAGCGCGAGCCCCAGCGGGCCGATCACTTTTCCTAGCCCGCCGAATCCGTAGGCCGAGCCCATGCCGGTGGTTCGCAGCGCCACGGGCCATACTTCGGCGGAATACGGGCCGACGATCGCAAAGCCTCCATCGGCGAAGGCGTTGTTGACGATCAACAGCAGCCAGAACACGGACACGGTTCCGAAAAAAGCGCTGTGGTAAAGCGCGGCCGAAACAATCAGGATCGCCGCGCCAAAACTGGCGATCGCGCCGGACCCCCTCCGGCCAATCGCGTCCGATAGATAAGACAATCCCACGCGCCCAAACAGGCCGGCAAAATTGACGAAGATCAGCAGGAACGACGCCCGTGCGGGCGTTACGCCCAATAGCTGGACCAACAGGGTCGGAACCCAGAGAGTAAGCCCGTAATAGCCCGTCTGCGCGCCTAGATTCGTGATCCAAGAGACCGCCAGGCTCCTTGGATACCGGAAGATGTCCGAGAGCCGGGACATGGGCTGCTTCTGCCCCTCCGGCGCGCCCGCGTCCATTGGCAGGGCCGCTGGGTCCATTTCCAGGGCCCACGCCAGCGATTTCCTCGCTTCCTCGATTCGCCCCATCTGGATCAGCCAGCGAGGCGATTCCGGCACCCAGGCGCGGATCAGCAGCGTGAGAAGCCCAGGAACCATTCCTATTGCGAAAAGACCTCTCCAGCCGACATACGGGGTGGCAAATGCGCCGAGCGCGGCGCCCATAAGGACGCCGATCGGGACGGCAGCGGTGACGAGGCCGCCGACCATCCCGCGCTTGGAAGCCGGCACGAATTCCTGCACCAGCGGAAGGTCCACGCAGTACAGGCCTCCCACGCCAAACCCGATTAGAAAACGAAAGACGGAGAGGAATATCCACGCGTTGTCGGGCGTAAACGTCAGGATGCCGGTGGCGACCGAAAAATTGATCACCGTCATGAGGAAAACTTTGCGGCGGCCGATCTTGTCCGCGAGCCAGCCGTAGAACACGGCGCCAAACATCGCGCCGAAGCCCGACGACAACAGAATGACCGCGGACTCGCCAAACGTGAGCTTCCACGGCCCGGCGATGAAGGCCACGACGTAGCCGATCAGGAAGTAGTCGAAGAACTCGAGCATGTCGCCCAAAACCGCGGCGGTAATAATCCGGCGCTGATTGCCCGTCAGCTTTGTTTGCTGCTCGAGGTATTGGAGCATGTTGGGGTTTGTTCCGCCGGATCATACACCACAGCGGTTTTGTAGGACAGCCACTCTTGGCTGTCCCTGACACTTACATCACACAAATCATGTGCGTCGCACCAATCGGGGACAGCCAAGTGTGGCTGTCCTACTAAATCGCGATCCAATGCAGAGCATTTGGATTTTGCATGGTCAATCGCGGGCCGCTTCGCTATCATTCGCAAGGGCTCAGCACAGGCCGCGGGGCGGCTAAATAACGCCAAATGCATCTCACGCCACGAGAAATTGAAAAACTCATGATCGCTACAGCCGCGGACCTTGCGCGCAAGCGCCGGGCGCGCGGGCTGCGGTTAAATTATCCCGAAGCGGTCGCGCTCATTACCGCGGACATCCTCGAAGGAATCCGTGATGGCCGCTCGGTCTCCGAACTCATGGAGTATGGCGCGACGATTTTGAAACGCGATGACGTGATGGAAGGCGTGCCGGAAATGGTGGACGAAGTCCAAGTGGAAGGAACTTTTCCCGACGGCACAAAATTGGTGACGGTCCATCATCCGATCCGTTAAGAAGTAGCATAGGATTCAGCCTGTGGGGGTTCGTCCTTGCAAGGCCTAGACCCCGCGGGCTGAAGCCCGCGCCACTGGGGCTGGCGCGAAAGTTTGGAGGTATTCAATGATTCCCGGAGAGTACAAACTGGCGGAAGGCGATGTGATCGCCAACGAAGGCCGCCGGGAAATCACACTCGAAGTCGCCAACACCGGAGACCGTCCCATCCAGGTTGGCTCCCATTTCCATTTCTTTGAAGTGAATCGCGCGCTGCGATTCGACCGCGCCGCTGCTTTTGGCATGAGGCTGAATATTCCTGCCGGCACCGCGGTGCGATTTGAGCCGGGCGACTCCAAAAAAATCACGCTGGTTGAAATCGGCGGCTCCAAGCACGTCTACGGCCTCAACGGCCTGACGAACGGGCTTGCGGATGAATCGACCAAGCCGGGCGCGCTGAAGCGCGCCGCCGATCAAAAGTTTTGAGAGGTTTCTGAGAGGTTTCCTTCATGAGTCTGAAAATTCCGCGACGGCAATATGCGGACCTGTATGGGCCGACCACCGGCGATCGCGTTCGCTTGGCCGATACCGAATTGTTCATCGAAATTGAAAAGGACCTCACGACTCCCGGCGAAGAAGCAAAATTCGGCGGCGGCAAAGTGATCCGCGACGGCATGGGACAATCCTCGACGGCGACTTCCGATGATGGCGCTCTCGATCTGGTCATCACGAATGCAGTAATCGTGGATCACGGCGGAATCTACAAAGCCGACATCGGAATCCGCGGCGGGCGCATCGTGGGAATCGGCAAGGCCGGCAATCCGGACATTATGAATGGCGTGACGTCCGGCATGATTATTGGCGCGGGAACGGAAGTGATCGCCGGTGAAGGAAAAATCGTTACAGCCGGTGGAATCGACGCTCACGTCCATTTTATTTGTCCGCAGCTTGTCGAGACCGCGCTTTCTGGAGGTCTCACGACGCTGATCGGCGGCGGCACCGGCCCTGCCACTGGCACTGACGCGACGACATGCACGCCGGGTGCATGGAACATGCATCGCATGCTGGAGTCCGCCGATGGCTTCCCTGTCAATCTGGGATTTCTGGGCAAGGGAAATTCCTCTTCTCCCGAGCCGCTGCGCGAGCAAATCGAGGCCGGCGCAATTGGCCTGAAGCTGCACGAAGACTGGGGCACGACTCCCGCGGCCATCGATCGCGCGCTCTCGGTGGCGGAAGAGTTCGATGTGCAGGTCGCGATTCACACCGACACGATCAACGAAGCCGGCTACGTGCAGGATTCGATCCGCGCGTTCAAGGGACGCACGATTCACACGTACCACACTGAGGGCGCAGGCGGCGGCCACGCGCCGGACATTATCAAAGTGTGCGGCGAGCCGAATTGCCTGCCTTCGTCCACGAATCCCACGATGCCGTTCACGGTCAACACGCTCAACGAACATCTGGACATGCTCATGGTGTGCCATCACCTCAGCCCGTCGATTCCGGAAGACGTGGCCTTTGCGGAATCGCGCATCCGCGCCGAAACGATTGCCGCCGAAGACGTTCTTCACGATCTGGGTGCGATCAGCATGATGTCCTCGGATTCGCAGGCGATGGGCCGCATCGGCGAAGTCATCACGCGCACCTGGCAGACGGCGGACAAAATGAAACGCCAGCGCGGGCCGCTGCCCGGAGAAAAATCCGGCAGCGACAATGTGCGCGTGCGGCGCTACGTGGCGAAATTCACCATCAATCCGGCGATCGCTCACGGCGTCGCGCACGAAATCGGTTCGGTGGAAACCGGGAAACTCGCGGACCTCGTGTTGTGGAAACCCGCGTTTTTCGGCGTCAAGCCTGAGATGATCGTCAAGGGCGGGATGATCGCGTGGTCCGCGATGGGTGATGCCAACGCTTCGATTCCCACACCGCAGCCCGTGATTTACCGGCCGATGTTCGGCAACTTCGGTGGCGCGCTGCACTCTACATCGCTGACATTCTTGTCGCGGGCAGCCGTGAATGCAGGCTTGCGCGAGAAACTCGGCCTGAAGAAGAACACCGTCGCCGTGAATCACTGCCGCGGCCTGACCAAGCGGGACATGGTTAACAACGACGCTCTTCCGCGCATCGAAGTCGATCCGGACACATACGAAGTGCGCGCGGACGGCGTGCTCCTCACGTGCGAGCCCGCGCAAATCCTGCCCATGGCGCAGCGCTATTTTCTTTTTTAGACAATGTGGGGCAACACGCTCATCATCGATCGCTTGCATCCTTCTTCAAATGATGATGACTTGCGCGCAAAGGAAGAGGACAAGCTGGTCCTCACCTGGGAGCAGCGCCGCTGGATGCGCGGACGATTTACAACGATGCAGGGACGCAAAATCGGTATCGCGCTTCCCACGGGCACGAATCTCGCGCCCGGCTCGATCCTGTACGTTGGAGCGGATTGGTATTTGAAAATCGAGGCCGCCATCGAACCGGTCCTCGAAATTTTTCCATCGGACTACAACGAAGCGGTCAAGATCGCCTTCGAAGTCGGCAACCGCCATTTTCCGTTGGCGCTCGAGGATAGCAAGATTCTGGTTCCGGACGACAAAGTGATGGTTCGCTTGATGGACCGCCTGGGCGCGCCCTGGGAACGGCGTCAGGCAATCTTTGATCCCATCGGAAACACACAATTGCATCAACATGGATCGATTTCTTAGCCTGCTTCAATTTACGGACGGACTCTTCCCCGCGGGAGCCTATGCGCATTCGTTTGGCCTGGAGGCCTGCGTGCAGGCAGGCGAAATCCGCGATGCTGCTGGAGTCGAGGCATTTTTGCGCGCGTATCTGGAAGGCTGCGCCGGACCCACCGATAGCGTCGCGCTCGTTTGCGCGCGGCGAGCCGCGGCGGAAGAAAATCTCGCGTCCTGCCTGGCTCTTGATGAAATGCTCGATGCCATGAAAGCTCCGAGCGAGTTGCGCGACGCCAGCCGCCAGATGGGGAGACAGACGCTGCGCGTGGCGACTCATTTGCCATGCCATCCGATGCTCGAAGAGTTTGGCAAGGCCGTCGCCGGAGAAATCACGCCCGGCCATCACGCGATTGCTTTCGGGATGATCGGCGGAATCCTCGGATGGGGCGCGCTCGAAATGACCGGCGCGTATCTCTATTCGACGAGCGCGGCTCTCGTTGGAGCGTCGCTGCGGCTTCTGCCGCTCGGCCAGCTTGCCGGTCAGCGCATGGTGTGGAACGTGAAACCGCTGATCGCAACGCTTGCGGAAGATGCGCAAGATAAACGCGAGGCGGACATGTGGTCCTTCGCTCCCGCGCTCGAAATCGCGAGCATGCGCCACGCCTTGCTCGATGCGAGGTTGTTCCGGTCGTGATTTCCAAGCCGCTCAAGATCGGAATCGGCGGGCCTGTCGGTTCGGGAAAGACCGCGCTGGTCGAAGCGCTCTGCACGCGTTTGAAGCCGGCCTATCAACTTGCCGTGATCACGAACGACATTTATACACGCGAAGACGCGGAATTTCTCACGCGCCGCGGCGTCCTCTCGCCCGACCGGATCGTCGGCGTAGAAACCGGCGGCTGCCCGCACACCGCGATCCGCGAGGACGCGTCGGTAAACCTTGAAGCCTCGAGCGCGCTCACGCGAAAGTTTCCCGACCTGGACATTCTGTTCATCGAAAGCGGCGGTGACAACCTCGCCGCCACGTTCAGCCCGGAACTGGTGGACGCCACGTTCTACGTGATCGACGTAGCCGAGGGCGACAAAATTCCGCGCAAAGGCGGGCCGGGCATCATGACGTCCGGAATGCTGGTGATCAACAAGATCGATCTCGCGCCATACGTCGGCGCGGATCTCACAGTGATGGATCGCGATGCCAAGCGCATGCGCGGAGAGAGGCCCTACGTCTTCACCAATCTCAAGACCGGCTCAGGAGTGGACGCGCTCATCGAATGGATTCGCCACTCCCTGCTCTTTGAAGAGTGAACGGAATCCTGAACGCGTCGGGCGGGACGGATTTCTTCGTCTGCGATTTGCGCGGAGCGGTGCGAGCACGATCCTCGCCCAATCGCGCTTCTCGCTGCCGCTGCAGGCGCTGACGCCGCTTACCCTCGCGGATGGCGCCTCATACCTGATGCTGCTAAATCCGACGGGAGGAGTGCTGGGCGGAGATCACCTCATCACGGATATCGTGCAGGAAGCTGGCACTCACGTTTGTCTGACCACGCCCTCGGCGACGCGAATTTATCGAACCGCGGAAAACCCCGCGATCCTCGAAACCACGATCCACCTGGGCGAAGGAGCCACGCTCGAATATTTTCCCGACCATGTCATTCCACACGCGGGTTCGGCGCTTCGCCAGTCGTTGCGCATCGAACTGGCGCGCGGCAGTCGCGCCATAATTTTGGATTCGATGGCGTCGGGCCGCGTCGCGCACGGCGAACGCTGGAGTTTCACGGAGATGGATTCGCGAACGGGAGTGTTTGCATGCGGCCGGCCGGCCTACCTTAATCGGATGAGGATTGTTCCTGCAACGAAACGCCCCGACCGATTGGGATGGATGGAAGAATTTGACTATATGTCGTGCATGGGATTGTTCGCCGATGGATTCACGCGTTGGAAAGAGGTTTCCGCCTCCCTGAATGAGGAATTGAGAAGTGTGACAGATATTCGCGGCGGAGCCACTCTGCTTTCCCAAGGCGGCTGCGTGGCGCGATTTCTCGCGCGCTCCGCATCCCACATGACGCAAGCGAATAAGAAATTGTGGGATGTGGCCCGCGGACAAGTCGCTGGACTTCCCCCGCTCGACCACAGAAAATACTGAGCGATTCCGATGACTTCACTATTTGCCATTTTGGTGCTCGGATTTTTTCTCGGGATGCGGCACGCCACCGATCCCGATCACGTCGTGGCCGTGACCACCATCGTCAGCCGCGAACGCACGATGCTGCACGCCACGTTGATCGGCGCTCTCTGGGGATTCGGGCACACGTTGACGATCCTTGGCGTCGGCTCGGCCATCATCGTGTTCAAGCTCACGATCCCGCCGCGCCTCGGCTTGAGCATGGAACTATGCGTCGGCCTCATGCTGATTCTCCTCGGCGTCTTGAACCTCACGGGCGTCCTGCGCCGCGCGATCGAATGGATCACGATTCGGCGCCTCGGTTCCGTGCCGCATTCTCATTATCTATTCGGCCGCTGGATGGTTCACACGCATGACGAAGATGGGGAAACAATTTTGATGGATTCCTTTTCCATCGTGGGATGGACGCCGCAGTGGTGGAAAAAATTGGGGCTGTTTCACATCATGCGTCCGCTGGTCGTCGGAATCGTGCACGGCCTCGCCGGATCGGCCGCAGTGGCTCTATTGGTTTTGACGGCCATCAGCCGCCCATCGTGGGCCATCGGCTATCTGCTGATTTTTGGACTCGGAACCGTCGCGGGAATGATGCTGATCACGGCAGCCATTGCGCTCCCGTTCGCCTATTCGCTGCAGCATTTCGTGCGCTTGAATCGGGGTCTCGCGGTGGCTTCCGGATTTGTGAGCGTCGCGTTCGGATTATTTCTTTGCTACCAGACGGGTTTCGTCGACGGACTGTTTTCTGCACATCCGAACTGGATTCCGAGATAGAGCGGTTTTTGTAGCACAGACTTCAGCCTATGGGTTTCCGCCGATGCGCCCAAGCCTGACACGCTAGCCAAGTTCAATTGGAACCCCGCAGACTGAAGTCTGTGCTACTTTTTGCCGCCTTGAGCGGCTGCAAGCTCAACAGGTTTTCCATGTGGCGTATGCCGGTAGGCCTCGGCCCAGGCTTCTTTGCGGGCGAGCAGGGCTTTCGGATCGCTCAGGCCTTTGGATGTGACCAAGCGCTCCAGAGTCGCGAGCCAATGTTCGTAGTAATGCGACCCGTCATCAGGTTCGCCGCGATCGGCGGCGGCCTTGAGTTCGTCCGCGAGCGCTGCGGCCCACTCCTTCCACGTGAAATGCCCTTGCTCGGAGAGTTTCACGGCAAGCGCGAACGCTTGCGCCTCCCAGGGCTCGCGAAATACCGGCCCTCCTTCATCGCGCGGCAAGAGCGGCAACGCGGCAAGCCTTTCAGGATCGCGTGCGGAATTATGCTGGCTCAAGGTAGTCATCCCACATTGAAATATAGACGGAATCTTGCGGCTTGGCCTGATCCCCCCACAACTCGCGCGCGGAAAAGCGCACGGCGTAGACATGCTGGGGATTTTCGCCGAGGAATTGGGCGTTTGTGTCCGGAAACACAAAGACGCCGTAATCGCGATCGATCGTGCCCAGTTTTCCGCGCGCGTAACGCGGCAAACGCGTGTGGCCCACGGGATTGATGTTGCGAGCGCGAACGCGCTGGCCGGCCTGGAAGCGCGCCGCCAATGAAACATTCCGTTTTGTGGACGCGCCCAACGCTTCTGTTTCGTGAATTTGATTCGCTCTGAGCGGCGGGGTGGCCTTGCTCGATCCGGGCGCGGGCCTGCCGCTCTCGACCTCCGCGCGCGTGACCAAGCCTCTCGCTGTCAGAAGATCCACCAGTCCCGCGTACCACTTTTCGTAGTAGCTCATGCGCAGGTATTCGGCCGGGGGAATCAGTTCTCTCGAATAGCGCGCGGCGTCAATGTTCCATTTGTGCCAAGCTCCTGTGGCGCGGTACATCGCAAATACCTGGCCTTCCCAGGGATGGTGAAACACCGGCTCGTTTTTTTCTTCCTCGACGGGACCCATGTCTTGCATTCCGCCCATGTCATGCACGCCGTTCATGCCGCGCCTCCTTCCCTGCGGGGAAGGACCTTGGCCACGCCAATCATGGAGTCGCGCGTGACGAGCGCGGCCAGCGCATCTTCACTCAGTGCCTCCGTGCCCGCTGGACGCTCGGGCAGAACCAGGTAGCGCAGTTCCGCGGTGCTGTCCCAGACGCGCACTTCAACATCCTCGGGAAGCTCCAGCCCGAACTCGCGCAGCACGCCGCGCGGATCAATCACCGAGCGCGATCGATACGGCGCCGACTTGTACCACACCGGCGGCAGACCAAGCACCGGCCACGGATAACACGAGCACAGCGTGCAGACGACCATGTTGTGCACCGCCGGAGTATTTTCGACCACTACCATGTGCTCGCCTTGCTGGCCGCCGAAACCAAGCTCTGCGATGGCCTTGTCGGGATCGGTCAACAGTCGCTGCTTGTAGGCGGGATCAACCCATGCACGCGCCACCACCTGTGCGCCGTTGCGTGGCCCCACCTTGTGCTCGTAGGTGTCGATTAGCGCGTCGAGCGCGGCCCGGTCGACGAGTCCCTTTTCGACGAGCAGCGATTCCAGCGACTTCACTCGCAGGGCCATGTCCGAAGGAACTGCCTGGTGGGCATGGGCGTGGCCGTGTTCAGGATCTTGCGCGTGCGCTGATAGATCGCCTGCTGCCGCTGCGCCGGCCGCAGTGGCTGCTGTGGCCAAAAAATCGCGCCGGGTCGCTTTCATGGGACGCTCCTTTCCCCTTATGATCCTAATTCCACAAATTTGCAAACCAAACGTGGGCCGAAAGTAGCACAGGCTTCAGCCTGTGGGTTTAGATTTTGCACGTGCGAGATCTAAATCCACAGGCTTCAGCCTGTGGTACTTACTAAGCCGGCTGGCGATGCCAGCGCGGCAGCGAATGCCGGCGCAGCCATGACGCGAGCCTCTCGAAAAATCCCTTGCGCAGGGCAACTTCCACAAAATTGAGAAAGAGGGCGAGGATGAGCCAGTAGGGCCACAGCGCCTGGCGTTCGCGCACCATCGCGCCCTTGTCGTTCAACAATTGATCGAGCGAGGGATGCATGCGTCCGCCCGTAACGCGGCTCATTTCGCCGAGCAGCGCCGTGTTGACCGCCTGGGGTTTTGTCTCTTCCGATTCGCGGTAGAAACCGGCCTCGGGCAGGATCAGCTCCGAGCTGCCCGAAACGATGTGATACAGCCCGCCCTGGTCGGCGGGAATTCGCGCCTCGTAATGCCCCGGCGCAGTCTCTTCGAGCGGAACCGTGCGGGGCGCCGCTCCCTGCGTTTCGACGAGAATGTGCGGCGGGCCCGCGCTATCGAGCGTCTCGCCGGCGGGATTGTCGGCATTCGCCAGGACGTCGTAGTACACAATTGCTTCGCCTTCCTGATTTCCGGGCCGCACACCCGCGCGGATGGTGCGGTCGCGATGCGAAACGTCGCGCACCATTTGCGGCCACAGCGTGCCGAAGGATTCCCAGCGTACCCAGGGCGCCGCCCAGCGGCCCTTGGCGTCGGACATAAATGCGATCACGCGGCCCAAGCCGTAGCGCCAGCGCACCAGGAGAGGCTTTTTTTCATCCACGCGCAGGATCACTTCCGAGCCGTCTTTCGCCTCCGCTTGAACGAAGCCGCGCAAGCGCGGCGCCTTGGTGAAATCGATGCCGTCTGTGAATTCCACGGGGCGCACGCGCACCGCGCGCACGGGGCGCTCCTGAATCGCCAGGTCTTCCGTGGATTTCACTTCCGCGTTGATAATCTGCGGGATCGTCTCGGGATTTTCGACGAAGTGGGATTTTCCTCTCGTCCTGTGCGCGAGTTCATCGAGCAGATCGCGGTTGATGTAGTCGCCCACGCCGATGGTGGAGATGGTGACGTGCTTGGCCAGCGCGTCCCGCTCGAGTTTCGGGAAATCTTCCTGCGTGCCCGGAGTGGAAACGCCGTCGGTCAGCAGGATGATGTGCTTGTGCGTGGCCTTTTGGTCCACGATGGCCTCGAAGCCGGCCTCGACCGCCTGATAAATCTTCGTGCCACCGTTGGCGGTGATCTGGGCGATGAGGTTGCTCTTGTCTTCGAGCGAGCCGGCGGGGCCCATCGGAATGACCCAGTTGAAAGTTTCGTCAAACGAAATGACGCCGATCATGTCGATGGGACGCAGAGTGCGGATGCTGGCTCGCGCCGCGTCGCGAGCCATTTCGATTTTCGGGCCGCTCATGCTTCCAGATTTATCGAGCACCAGAACGACGGCCGTGGGCTTTTCCGGCGGCGGTTCGGCGCGCACCGGCAGCATTTTCTCGAACGGCGTTTTTGGTTCCTCGGGAAGCTTGGCGTTGCTGTCGCCCGCGATAAAAATCAAGCCGCCGCCTGCATAGACGTACCGTTCGAGCGCCAAGTCTTCATCCGCGGCAAGATCGTGATCGGGATAATTGTCGAGCAGGACCGCGTCCCAATCCCGCGCCGGCTTATTCACCGGAAAAGCCGTAACTTTTTCCACCTCGACGTCGGCTTGTTTCAGCGTGTCGAGCAGCGGCGCGGAAGTTTCGTTGCCGCCCGCGACGTACAGCACGTGCGGCCTGCGAACCGTAATCGCGCGCGACACGAGAACCTGCTCGGCGCCGGCGCTGGAAATGTGCACCTCCAGGAGGCTGACGCCGCTGTGCGAGATTCGCGCTTCCAGATTGACTACGTTGCCGCCCGCCGCCAAATCCGCCGTCGTAATGGCGATTTCCTGGCCCTCGGAAGTCATCCAGATGCGCGCCTTCATCGCGCTGCCGCTATCGAGACGCAGCGTCATCGGGAAACGTTCTCCTGAAAACACATCTTGCGGAGACGCGACGCTCTCTACCTGAATGGACAAGGGCGCGGTGCCGCCGGCGGGCACGGTAAATACGGCCACGCCGCTCTCGCGCGCGCGCAGCGCTTCGGTCAGGGCATGGCCGCGATTTTCGTTGCCATCACTAATTAGTAATATACGCCGCTGGCCCTGCAACGGAAACGTGCTGAGCGCCAGTTGCAGCGCTTCTTCTAGATTCGTGGCCATTCCTTCTTTCGGATCGACGCCTTGCGGGATATTCACCTGGTCGGCCTGCGCGGGCACGCCGCGAAGTTTGGCGTGCTCGGCAAACGTGATGAGCCGCAAATCCGCGCCGGAATTCTTGCGCACCAGGTCGCGCAGCATGGCTTCGCCGCGCTGCAACGATTCGCGCGGCATGCTTGCCGACGTGTCCATCAGCACCGTGACAGCCAGCTTCTCGACGCGCAGGGGAGCCCACGGACCGGCCAACGCGATCACCAGCGCGGTAAAGGCCGCGCATTTCAGCGCGAGACACGTTTGCGATGCCCCCGGAATCTTGCGCATCAAGACCCACAGGACGGGAAGCAATCCGGTCAGCACCAGAAAAATGGGTTGGTCAAACGTCACTCTGTCACCTGCCAACAAAATTTGGATTGCGGAACCCGGATTCCTCTTGCTCTTCGAGGTCCGGATCGAACTCCGGCAACGGCTGATCGCCGGGCGCTTCCTGGACTTCCGCCGCACGCTGCCGCTCTCGCGCCGCGTAATACAGGAACCATTCCAGCCACAGCGCCACGATGGCCAGCACGACCAGCCAGCGCCACATGTCCCACGCCGCGGGCGGCAGCGGCTCTCTTTCCACTTCCGCAGCCTCCGCCGAAGTCAATTGCACACGCTGCGCGGGCAGCGCCGGGGGATTTACGGCCATGCTCGTTTCGCCGCCGGGCGTGACGATCCGGTACATTCCGGTTTCAGTCGCGAGCAGATGAACGTCCGCGCCCTTGCGTGCAAACGCAACTTCTTTTCCGGACGGCGCAATAATTTTTGTCGCCGGACCGGGAAGATCGATCTCGCCAGTGGAGAGCGAGTCCGCCACTTCGTCGACGGAATGCGTCATCCACTCGACGCTCCCGGCCATCAGCAACGGGAACGCCGACTCCAGCGGAAAATTGGAATCGTGCGGATTGAAGCCGATGATCAGAACTCTGCGCCCGTCTCGCTCGCGGGCCAGAATCAGCGGCGCCGGCGGGCTTCCCTCGGTGTAAGCGAGAATGGTATCGCCGGGCTCGGCTTTTAGCGCGGCGGGATTGCGCACGCTGATGTCGCGCGTGCGGACCCACCGCGTCACCGGATGCTGCAGGTTCCATCCCGTAACGCGCTGCGGCTTGGACCCGGCAACCGGCGGGGCGCTGAGAAACCAAATCGAATTGAAATCCGGCTGCGCGGGCAAATTCGCGCCTTGGTAGATCGCGATGTCCGGAGAAATGTTTGCGCTGAGTTCCGGAGGAAGAATCTGCGCCTGCACGTACGGATTGCTCGAAAGCACGCTGAGCAAATCCACGGCAAAAGGAGTGGCGCCGCTCGCAAACACGGCCACGCGCACGGTGCGGAACGTCGGAATGTTTACAGTGGCGCGGTCATCCGCTTGCAGCGCGTCGGAAGGACTGATTTCCGCCTGCAACATTCCGCCCTGATCCCATGTGAATTCATCTTCCGCGTTGGAGAGCGCTTCAGGAGCGAGCGATACTTTGCGCTTGCCGATCGGCTGTCCGTTCACGGAAAACGCCAGCACCACGTCTGCTTTTTCGTTGCTGTAATTTTTCAGTTGCGTCAGCAGGCGCCAGCGATCGGGCTGCGCCGCGTCACGGCGAAGAGAGAGCCGCGTGATGCCTCGGTTCTGCACGGCATCCCAATCGCCTACAAGGCGCATGAGAAACTGAGGCTGTGCACCGTTGTTTTCGGGAGATTCCACTCCTGCGCGAAATTCGTCAAGGCTGCGCGCTTGCCCCGGATCGACGAGGCCGGGGCCCACGTAAGCCAGCAGGCCGCGTCTCGCTCCTCCCAGCGCCGCCCGGCCCATTTGCAAAGCGCGCGGAAGATCAGCGGCGACACTCGAAGGCTGCGCAGCCAGGATGGCGCGGCGCAGCGCCGCACGATCCGTTGTGAACGGCAGGATTGGCGGCGCATCCGCTTCCGCGCGAAGGAGCAGCACGCGATCTCCGCCGGGGAGAGAATCCAGCACGCGCAACGCTTCCGCGCGTTCGCGGTCGATCCAGGCCGGTTCGCCCGCGGGACGCGCCTGCGACCAGATCGAAGCGTCGAACACCATCACTACGCTGCGCCCTTCGATCGCAGGGCCCCATCGGGGGTTCGCCAGAGCAAGAACGAGCAGCAACAAGAATAAGATTTGTGCCAGGAATGCCCAGGGCTCGCGAAGCTTCCGGCGGCGTGGCTGAGCGATCGGCTGCACGCTGGCCCAGAAGCGCAGCGTCGAAACTTTCCGGTGCTGCGGGCGCCGGTGGTGCAGGTAAAACCACAGCGCCGCGGCAGCAAGTCCCGCCCACACGACCGCGATTTCCGCGGGACTGAGCGCCAGCCAATTCATGCCAGCACCTGCCCGCTGCGCAGGCTTCGCAAAACAAATTCCTGGTAGGCGATGTTCGTCACCGCGCGCGCGTATCTTCCGCCGTTGCGGAGGGCGAGGCGCCGCAAGCGCGCGGAAAATTCCTGAAATCTCCGTTCGTACAACGCCGTGCTTTGCGGCGAACACTCCACGGTGCGCTGCGCTCCCGTTTCGGCGTCCTCCAGAATCAGTTCGCCCGCGGCGGAGGGATGCTGCTCCTCGGCGCTGTGCACCTGGAGCAACACAAAATCGTGCCCGGTCGAACGCAGCATTTCAACGGCGCGCTCGCAGCCCTGCTCATCGAAGAAATCGGAAATCAAGATGGCGATTCCCCGAGTGGAAAAACTGCTCATGAACTCCTTCACGGAGCCGAATAAATCCGTGCCGCCTCCGCAGGATTGTTCGCTGAGGAATTGGAGCACCGGCCAAAGCCGCTCGCGCCCGCCGGAAACGACCAGAGGTTTGTTCAGCCGGCTCGCGAACGGAATCACCGCGGTGGTATCCAAATGCAGCAGCGCCAGATACGCGAACGTCGCCGCGAGGCGCTGCGCGTATAGGAACTTCGATTCTCCCTCATCGCCGAAGTCCATCGATTCGCTGCGGTCCAGCAAAATTCGCACGGGGATATGCTGCTCGGTCTCGTAAATTTTCAGGAAGAGTTTTCCCAGGCGGAGATACGCGCTCCAATCCAGCGAGCGCGGATCATCGCCGAAGCTGTAGCGGCGGTAATCGGCGAATTCCATTCCCGGGCCGCGCGTGCGCGAGCGGTGCTCCGGACCCACCGCGCCGGACAGGTTCGTGCGGCACAGCAGCGTGACCTGCTCCAGCGTTTTCAGGAATTCGCGGTCGAGCAAAAGCGGAGAAGTTGTGGCCATCGGGTTCAGCCTTGAGTAGCACAGGCTTCAGCCTGTGGGGTTCCGTCAGTCCTCCAGGCAGTCGGCCGGCCACGGCTTCATTTCGCGTAAGACTGACCAAAACCCACAGGCTGAAGCCTGTGCTACAAAAACCTTACTTCGCGCAGAGCTTGCCGGCGATTTCTTCCAACAAGTCGTCGGGCGTCCGGCCATCCGCCTGGGCTTCAAAATTCAGGATGATGCGGTGACGCAGGGCAGGCAGCATCAGCGCGCGGATGTCTTCCATGCTGACGTTGTAGCGGCCGTCCAGGAGCGCGCGGACTTTCCCGCCGAGGATCAACGTCTGCGCGCCGCGCGGCGAGCTGCCGTAGCGAATGTATTTGCTGGCGAGAAGATTTTCGCGGTTCTCGGGATGCGTGGCCATGGTGAGTTTCACGACGTGCTCCTGCACGTGAGGCGCAACGGGAACCGTGCGCACGACTTTTCGCATCTCCAGAATCTGCGTGCCGTTCACGACCGGCGAAACAATGGCGGGCGTCCCCTGCGTCGTGCGGTCCAGAATGTCGTGCAGGTCCTCGCGCCCGGGATAGGGCACGCGCAGTTTGAAGAGGAAGCGGTCGAGCTGGGCTTCGGGCAGCGGGTAGGTCCCTTCCATTTCGAGGGGGTTCTGCGTGGCCATCACGAAAAAGGGTTCTTCGAGCAGATGCGAAGTGTGGGCCACGGTGACCTGTTTTTCCTGCATGGCCTCAAGCAGCGCGGATTGCGTTTTCGGCGTCGCGCGATTAATTTCATCTGCAAGTAGAAGATTAGTAAATATAGGGCCGGGCTGGAAGCCGAGTGACTTTCTTCCGTCCCCGTTTTCCTGCACCACCGACGTGCCGATCACGTCGGCTGGCATCAGATCGGGAGTGAACTGAATGCGCGAATATTTCAGCGCCACGGCCTGCGCCAGCGTGCGCACGAGCATCGTCTTCCCGAGGCCCGGCGCGCCTTCCAGCAGCACGTGCCCGCCCGCCAGCAAAGCGATCAGCACGCCTTCGACCACTTCCGCCTGGCCGACAATCGCCTTGGAAATTTCCCGGCGAACTTCCGCCATTTTTTCGGCCAGAAATTCCGCTTGTTGGCCGAGGGGCTGGCCGCCCGTCTGACCCTCTGTTCCCACCGAACTGGTCATGAACCCATCCTGAGGACCGGCATCCGATTTCTCCGAGATTCTAACTCATTGCTTCCCATTGTCCGCATGTTCAAAATAGCGCTGCACGTAAAAGCGGTAGCGAGCCGGAATATTTTCCTGCTCGGCGCCATTGACCACGGCGTCCTGCTGGGGCGATTGATCGCGCACGGCAAGCTGCGCCGTGCCGGTTTCGGTCGCGACCTTCATGCGCGTCTGTTCCTTGAAGCCGCTGGCCTCGAGCGCGACGCGATCCGGAACGGCGTTGACGGGATGCGTCTCTTGATCCTTTCGCAGCTCTTTCGTGCCTTGCTGGCTGCCCGCGCCTTCGCTGGCGGTCTGCGTGGCTTTCTGCTTGGCGTCGGAATTTCCCCGTGACTCGCCGCGCTTGTCGCTTTCCGTCGCGCCCGGCTGCTGCGAATTGCCCGATTGCGGCGTGCCCTGGCCGTTCGGAGGCTGCTGGTTCTGGCGATTGCTCGACTGCTGATTCGGAGAATTCGACATCATATTTTTCAGCGCCTGCATGAGCGACTGCCCCAGGGACTGGCGGCCCTCGGGCCCTTGCTGTTCCGATTGCTCCTGCGATTTACCGTCCGCGTTCTCGTTTGCATTCTTGCCTTCTTGAGATTGCGAGTTGATTTCTTGCTGGCGGGCTTCGCCGGAAGGATCGCCTTCCTGATTTCCCGGCGACTGCATCTGATCCTGTTGCTGATCGCCCGCATCCGCCGCATTGTTCTGGTCTTGTGCGGCGCCCTGATCGTCATTGGCCTTCCAAAGGTCTTCACTATTGGAGGCGGCGGAGTCGCGGCGGGTTTCTTCGCCGGCCGCGTCCGGCTTCATGGTGACCAGGGCCATCGTTCTCTGGAGATCTTTTTCCATCGCGTGCACGATGGGAGAAAAAATAGATTGCACGAGCTGCGACCGCGCCGTGGATTGCAGCAACGAAATGAGCGGCGGCTTGTGGTGAATGCGATAGGCGAATAATCCAGCCGCGACCAAAACAAGAACGGAAGCGCGCCTGATATTTCCCGGCGACTGGACCGGGAAATATCCGCGCGCGTCCACTTTAGTGAAGCGCGCGAGGGCGTCCTTGCGCTGCTCGCCGACCATGCCGTCGGGATCCTCGATGCCGCCAAGGAA
>DATNIO010000113.1:0-49173 GCA_035604385.1 Verrucomicrobiia bacterium
AGTGCGGGGTTGCTTGCCTCTGAAGATGATTACGGAGGCTCCGCTTTCTGGATCCTTGATTACGAGGGGTTCTCCGCCGGAATCGGGCACTGGCCGTGGAATCATGGCCCGGAATTGTTCGAGCTTCTTCCCTTGAACGGCGTCGTAAACTTCGCTGGTTAACTCGTAGCCATCGCTTTGCCATTGCAGGGAATCGGTCACCAGAATATCGGCGCCCGCCGAAGTTGCCACTGCTTTCAGGACATCGGGAAAGTACGCATCGAGCGCGATGAAGCCTCTGCCTTCGAGTATGTTGATGACGCTTTCTCGCTTAATGAAGCGGGCGCCGGGAATTATTTTCTCAAGATCGTCACGTATGGATGCCTCGAACAAGGTGCAAACCTCAGGGTCCAACTTACATTCCTGAAGGCCTGCCACGAAGAGGTGGAGCTGGCGAGTCTTTGCAACACGCTCGGCAGTCCGATTAGCGATGGTCTGAATTTCCGCGGGGGTCTGGCCGGAAACGGGGAGGGAGAACACGCACAGCGCGGCGGCGCACAGAAAGCACGAGTAGAGCGCTTTCGTGAGTAACCTGTTCATCAAGCTCCCCTTGTCGGCCGGAACCAGGATAAAGCGCAGATTGTAGGCTGCCGGATGTTTGCTTTCAACTGTGGCTCAACTGGGCTGGAAACTCGCTTACCGAGTGATAGAATCCACGCAACGAATCAGACATCAGCAATTTTTGAGGGAGGAACGATCATGCGACATCGAAGCGTCGTAAGATTCGAGCTGGCAGTGGGCATCGCGATCCTGGCAATTTCTGGTGTGAATGCGCGGGCTCAGGCAAGCTATCCCCCTCCGAACGATCTGCCCAATCCGTATAGGACTGTCACCAACTGGGCGCAACTGCCCGACGGCAGGAAGTGGGGATCGACCTCGGGCGTCACGATCGGTCCTGACGGCAACATTTGGACCTATGACCGATGTGGCGCAAATAGTTGCGCGGACTCAAACCTTGCTCCAATCCTCGAGTTTGAACCTTCAGGCAAACTTCTGAAAAATTTTGGCGCGGGAATGTTCATACTTCCACACGGCATCTTCGCGGAAAAAGAAGGAAACGTCTGGGTGACCGACGGAGTCGGAGGAATCGCCACCAGTGACGACGTAGGCAAACACGGAAAGGGCCACCAGATTTTCAAGTTCAGCCCCGACGGAAAAGTTTTGATGACGCTCGGCAAGGCCGGCGTCCCCGGCAATACTCCGGACACATTCAACCGGCCTTCGGCTGTAATAGTGGCTCCGAATGGCGACATTTTTGTAGCGGACGGCCATGGTTCTCCGCCGAATTCGCAGGTCAACGCGCGCATTTTGAAGTTCTCAAAGGATGGGAAATTCATCAAGGAGTGGGGGAAGCTAGGATCGGCTCCCGGCGAATTTGAAGTGCCTCACACGCTGGCCTTCGATTCCAAGGGGCGGCTCTTTGTCGGCGACCGTTCCAACAACCGCATCCAGATCTTCGACCAGGATGGCAAGTTCCTCGCTGAGTGGAAGCAGTTTGGCCGGCCGAGCGGGATTTTCATCGACAAGGACGACACTATGTATGTGGCTGACTCGGAGTCCACCGACAAGCCGGGCTACGGATATAACCCGGGATGCAGGAGGGGCATTCGGATCGGCAGCGCCAAAGACGGCAAAGTAACGGCCTTCATCCCGGATCCGGCGCCGAAGGGTGCGTCCAGCGCGGCAGAGGGCGTTGCGGTGGACCATCAGGGCAACGTGTATGGAGCCGAAGTCGGCCCCATGGATTTAAAGAAATACGTCAAAAAGTAAAATAGGGCAGGCGATCTGGGCGCCGTCTCCGAGTCATTGAATTTGAGACGGATGGTTTTGCGTTGACACAATGGGATGGCAATGGGATATTCGCGACAATCGCGAGGTGATCCATGAAAGGCAAGGCTTTCCATTTTCTGGCGGTGACGATCGGTCTGGCCCTGTTGTCCGCTTCGGTGGCGGCGCACCACGGGTCGTCGGTATACGACACGAAATTGACCACGTACAAGGGCACCGTCACCGATTTTCAATTCATGAATCCGCATACGGAAATTTGGTTCGATGTAAAGGGAGCTGACGGCAAAGTCGAAAAATGGACCGCCGAAGCGCCAAGCCTGACCACCATGTCCCGGCTTGGATGGAACAAAACTTTATTCAAGCCCGGGGACCAGATCACGTTTGTGGGCAACGTCGCGAAGAGCGGCGCGAAAATCATACGCCTCCGCAAGGTCGTGTTTCCGAATGGCAAGGAAACCGTGATGGATCGCGGCGAGGATTACGCGGAGTAGCGACCTCCGAGGGAGTTTCAGGTATGCGCAATTGCTTACTGGGATTAATGCTTGCAGTGGTAGCCGCTACGCTCGCATACTCGCCCGCGACTTTCGGTCAGACCGCTAATTCAGGTGCAACGAAAGCCAGGGCGGCGGCTCCGCCTGCGGACCTGTCGGGAGTTTGGCGGCGATCGCGGCGCGCTCCCGACAAGACTCGCAAGTACACCATTTATGAGCTCGCGTTTTCCATCAGCAACGAGAAGCCGCCGATGACTCCCTGGGCCGAAGAGAAATTCAAGGCCAACAAGCCCAACGTCGGGCCCAACTCAGTTTCCATAGGAGAGTCAAACGATCCCATCTTGCAATGTTTTCCACCGGGTGTGCCGAGGATCTATCTCATTCGTGGCGAACCGGTGGAAATTGCGAATATCCCCGGCCGTGTGTTGATGCTCTTCGAGTACGACCATTTTGTGCGCAATATCTACACCGATGGGCGACAGCATCCCAAGGACTTGAACCCGTCTTGGATGGGCGACTCGATCGGCAGGTGGGAGGGGGATACGCTCGTCGTGGACACTGTGGGTTTTAACGACAAGACCTGGCTCGACAACGATGGCCACCCGCACACCGAGGATCTGCATGTTGTGGAGCGCTTGCGGCGCGTAAATCATGACACGTTGACGATCGACACTACGATCGATGATCCAAAGGCGTACACCAAACCTTGGGGAGGGCACGCAACCTACGAACTGAAGCCGGACTGGAATCTTGGAGAAATGGTGTGCGCGGACAATGTTACGTACGGTGACATGCAAAAGAAATCGGAGGGCAGCAAGTAGGCTGAGCGATACTTGCTGAGGAAAATCTCAAAACCTTTTCGTTGGCCAGAGTTGGACGACCTTCACAGGCTGCGGGAAAAAGGCCCCACTCCTCTTGTCATTCCGAGCGAAGCGAGGAATCTCTCTTTTTTTCATGGGGCGAAATCCAAGAGAGATTCCTCGCTTCGCTCGGAATGACAAAAATAAACTACTTTGTCCGCAGCCTGTTCAACCTGCCAGTTTAAATTTCTCAGGCGCAAAAGCGACAGACTGAAGCCGGTCCTACATAAACCTACCGCGATCCGCTCATCTCAATTGCCACTCCTCAAAGCCTGCTTTGCAGGGGCGCTGACGCGCGCGGGAACGGCTGCGCTCACTCCAGCCTGGACGCCGTTGGGACCGACCGCTAATAGCGACTTGTCGTTTTGCGGGCAAGACCAACTCGAAACGCTATTGGGATTGCCGCTTCCCTTATAGTGAGCTTTCTCGGGAAACTTGCAGAGCGGCATGGTGCGATCCACTGTGTTGTTTGTCGAATGCGTCGCGGGGATCGCGTCGGGGGCGATTCCCTTTTCCACCCATTGTTCGAGGGCGCTCAAAGTGTCAAACGAGTTTGGCCCCGCGCCGCCGACGCAGTGCTGCATCCCGGGCACCATGAAGAGGCGCGCGTTCTGCTGGACTTTTTCGTAGCCTCCATTTTCTTGCGCGAGGTCTTCGTAGAACCAGATGCTGCTGTAGGGAGAGATGACCAAGTCGTCGTATCCGTGGTAGATCAGCAGCTTCCCGCCTTTTGCGAAATAGGCGCCGTATGCCGATGGATCGTCGGGAACGTCGGCGGCGAGGCGTGTGTACACGAGATTCAACGCATCGCTGTTCACTACGCCGTTCTTCTCGATCGTGTTGTTCATGTCCTTGTCCGCATCGTAGTAAGCAAGTTTCATCAGAATGTTCTGGGCGAGGGACCAATTTGCCGGCAGCGCGGCGTCGCCCCAGGGCCTGGCGGCTTTAGGATCGGCGGGCGGCGTTTCAAGATAATTCGTTGGCCCGCGAACCGTCATGTTGTCCTGCCCCAGGTTGCCCACGGACGCTCCGGGATAAATCAATTTACCCTGCTCGTCGCGGACAGGACTCATGATCAGCTTGAGCGCGTCGGCTTGCTTCTGGGTGAGGGTTTCGGGAACCAGCGCGTCCGGCTGGAACGTGCACTTTGCGGGATTCTGGATGAGGCCGTCGGCGATGCCGTCCACCTTGTCACACTGCTTCAGGATCGCGGCGTTGACCGCCTGGAATTTCGCGGGAGGAATGTAGCCGTCGAGCAACGCTTTTGTATTTTTTAGAGACCACAGCGATGTGCCGACGGGATCGAGCCAGGGCGACCCGGAAATGATTCCGTCGTAGTCGCTCGGAAAGCGCACCGCCTCGATGAGGCCCATCTTGCCGCCATTGGAGCAGCCGTCGAAGTACGATCGCCGAATCGTCTCCGCGCGGTAGTAATTCTTGACGAGCTGTTTCGCGGCGAGCGTCACGTCATGGACGGCGCGGAAGAAGTAGTCAACGATTTTCGGCATGTCGGGCGAGCCCGGCGCGGTGTATTCCCACGTCGGGTTGGCCACGAGGTGGCCCGTATCCGTAATCGCGGTGGCGTAACCTCTCGCGAGGAACACAGCCTGATCGGCAGGATTCGCCGAAGTGATGAGAGAACCTGCCAGGCCGCCGACTCCGCGGAAGACGAATTTCTGGTTCCAGTTGGCTGGAAGCATGATCTCGAAATTTGCGGACCCGGGATCGGCGCCGTCTCCGGAAGTGGCAACGGAACCTTTCACGTCGCAATACTCAGGGTTGGGCTCGGCCGCGGGCACGACCGTCGCGGAAGCAATCGTCATGCTGGAAACGCCAAGGGCGCTGAGGGCCGTTGCGCTGCAATCCGCAGCCGACGCCGGCATATTTGCAAACGCGGCGCAGACAAGCGCTGCAAGTCCAAACCGCAAAATGACTGAGTGAAACCACCCAAAAATTTCCGCGCGAATTTTCATGTGCGTCCCTCCAGGGCAACTATCGTTGTCAGAGAGTAGTCCCAAACGGGCTCCTGTGTCACTAGCCAGAATTTTTCATGGGCTGGAACCAGGCTTCGCACGGGTGATGCCTTTCTGTTCGCTCATTGCTTTTAAGGCGCGCAATGACTTAGGATTAGGCCCACATCCGATCCACCAGGTTGAACAATTCCGTTCAAACTGCGTGTGTGTGAAGAACAGCTCTTTACAAGGGGCGCGCCATCACGGAAGTGAAATCTTGGCCCAAAAACAAAAATCAGCGAGAGGATAACCAAAAAAGTATGAACAAGAAATTCTGTGTGCGCGATGTTTCCGGGATCGTGGGAATGCTGGCAATGACCATCGTCGCGCTCGGCATGAGCGCGCCGAGCCTGCACGCACAAGCTCCGGCGGCGGGTCCTCCGGCGCCGGCGCCGCTCGCGGCCGACATGAAGGGCAAAACCGCCGATCAGTTCTATAAAAAAATCGAAGCGCTCAAAGGCATTCCGGCCGACCAGGTTCACCCCGCGATGGAATACATCACAACGGCGCTTGGGGTTGGTTGCGGCTATTGTCACGTGATCGGCCATTTTGATGCCGAAGACAAGCGCGAAAAACACGTGGCGCGGAGCATGATCCAGATGACCATGGCTCTGAACAACACCGTATTTGATGCCAAGCGCGAAGTGACGTGCTACACCTGCCATCGCGGCGCGGCCAAGGCCGCGTCAACGCTGTTGCTGACTGGCGATAAGGCGCCCACCGAGCCGAGTGCCATGGAAATTTTCCCAACCCTGGCCCTCAAGAACTTCTCGAATCTCGAACCCGGCATGTCGCCGAGCAAAGCGCCTGCAACGGTAATGTCAGGCCCGGCCCCGGCGGCGAAACCTGCCGCCGCTCCGGCCGCACCGCTTCCGTCGGTGGCAGACGTTTTCAACAAGTACGAGCAGGCCCTCGGCGGCGAGGCCGCGGTCAGCAAGATTACTGCTCTCTCCTTTAAAGGAACCGCTGACATGCTTGTTCCCCCGCCCCCGGGGCCTCCAGGCGGGCCTCCGCCGCCCCCGATGATGGGAACCGTTCCGGCGGAGTACTACGTCAAGGCCCCCAAAGGAGTCATTTCCGTTACATTTCCGGGCAGGCCCCCTGTGTCGACGGGCTACGACGGTACTATCGCCTGGCATAACACTCCCATTCGCGAAGATACGGGCGACGAGATGCGCATGCTGGTCGAGCTTGGTGAAAAGTTCCCCGGTCTCGAATTTAGAGACGGCCATACCAACGTCCAGGTCGACGCAATGGAAAAAATCGGCGACCGCGACACGGTCCGCGTGGTGGGCACGCGCAAGGATGGCTTCCCCGTCCTCGACCGGATCAATTTCGACGCACAAACCGGATTGCTCGTGCGGTCCTTCACAACCATGCAAAGCGTGATCGGTTCCTTCCCGGAGGATACTTTTTACGAAGACTACCGCGACGTCAGCGGAGTCAAGGTTCCTTTTACCATGCGTGTCGTGAGCGCGGAAGGAAACCGGACCTACAAATGGTCGCAGGTTGACGCCAACGTGCCGGTCGAGGATGCGAAGTTCACAAAGCCCGTTACCCCGGCGCCGAAGCCGCCGGCAGACTAGCAGCGCTCAAGGGAATCCGGATCGGTGAATGTTATTTCACACGCACCGATCCGGATCCTTCGCGAATTCCCCGCCTGTAAACTTGAAACTTGAACGCAAATTTCACCGCAAGTTGCATCAATCGAGCCGACGCTGCCTCCACGACTTCGCCGAACAGTGGGCTGGAAATGTTGCCGTTGACAGCCTGCGGGCCGAAAAATTGAGTGTAATTGAAAACGTTGAAGGTTTCGAGGCGTAACTGTAGCGCCTTTGTTTCGGATACGGCTTAAAAGAAGAACTTTGCTGCCAGCTGAATCAATCGAGGATTCTGCGCACTGACCACCTGGCCGAAAGTGCTGTTCTCGACCTCGCCATCCACCGCGGAAGGGCCATAAAACTGGGCGTGGTTGAACACGTTGAACGCTTCCACGCGGATATCAAGGGACTTCGACTCCGTAATGCGCACATTCTTGCTGAGTTGCATGTCGAAGTTGTTGATACCGGGACCATAGAAGAACCGGCGTCCTGCGTTGCCAACTTGGCCGAGCGCCTCTGGTTGAAATAGGGCGGTATTGAACTCAGAACGTCCGTTACGCGGGTTTGTAGTGATGTTCAGGGAACCGGGCGTGTATACCGGAGTGTCGATCAATTGATTGTTGACGCCATTGCCGAGCGACCCAAGCAGCGAGCTATCGGACTGATCGTATAACGTGACGGGAAATCCGGAACTGAACCGCGTAGTGCCCGAAATGCTCCAGCCCTGCGTCAACCGATTCGTGCGCCGGAAGAGGCGTTCCATCGGCAAGCCGTAACTGTAAGTCGCCACGAAATTGTGCCTCATGTCCCAAGCCGAGATGGCGCGGCTGAGAGCGGGATTATTGGGGTTGATCACCTCGCCGAGATTGGACCCCTGATCGATCGACTTGGAGAACGTGTAGGCGAGTGAAACCGTGGTTCGGGTCCAGGAGTAGCGAAGCGTTGTCTCCAGGGCGTTGTAATTCGAATTTTCGATTGTTTTCTGCGCGGTATCTTCCCCGTACAACTCAGTCGGTGACCCGTTGAAAGTTGCGCCATTGTACGTCGATCCCAACAAGCCCCTTCGTGTTCCGTAATAAACCTGTCCGGAAGCGGAAGTGAACGTGCCATCTTCCGCATAGGGCCCGCAGGTGGGTGAACCCGGGGCAACATCGCTTGATTGGCTGAGACTTAGGCACAGGGCGGGATTGCCGAGGTTGGATGGCTGATCAACCAGAATATGATGCCCCTGATTCCCGACGTAGCTCACGGTCAGAAGCATCCTCGTGGTGATTTGCCGTTGAATGGATAGCATGAAGTTCTCGATGTACGGCACGGTATTGCGATAATAAAAGTAGGGATCGGCGCTGATGGGAGTGACCGCTGACCAATCGAATGCGTTGTACGGGTTGCTGGCTGAAACGCTGTGCGGTGGAAAAACGATTGGATACGGGTTGGTGTTAGGCGCGCCGCTTGGGTCCGCGGCGTTGACAAACGGTGTCGCAAAGAGGGGCGCCTGGGGGCTCAGATAGTTGTATCCAAAGGGAGGCACGGAATACATGACTCCCGCCGACAGGCCTGGAAAAGCCGTGTAGAACATTCCGAAGCTGGCCCGAATACTGCTGTCTCCATCCTTTCCAAAGATGGTCCTCAAAATTCCATGATCGAATTTCGGCGCGTACGCCATGCCGATTCTCGGAGCGAACTTATCGTATTTGGTAGGCGACAGAGTGGAAGGAATCCCGGGATCGCCGGGCACCAGCAATCCTGGGATTGCATTCGGATAGAGAACCGACTGCGCGCCCGGCACAACCGTCTGAATGTTATTGTATTTCTCGGACCATGGCCTGATTACATCCCACCGCACGCCGTAATTAAGCGTCAGGCCGCTTCGCACTCGCCAGCTATCCTCTACGAATGCCCCAACGTACCGGTTTCGAAGGTAGAAGGATTGGCCGGTAGACTGCGTGTATTGGCTGGGAACCCCTAAGAGGAAATCGGCGAAGGCCGAACCCGTTTCCGAATTTTGGTTGGCAAAGTTGAATGTTCCGTTGAAAGTCGCATTGGGATGCTCGTTGACCTGATCAAGGTGAAACTGTCCGCCGAACTTGACCGAATGATTTCCAATGACCTTGGAAAACGTATCGCCACCGTAAAGTGTATTGTTCCATTGGTTGGTATTCGTGACCGGCACGCCCATGACAAACGAAGGAAACACCAGATTCATGACGCCTTCATACTGAGGAGCCTGTACATCAATGCCCGTTGAGTGTGGGCCCGTCGAAAACCCTTGAGACGCCAGGGTTACTCCCAAACCGCCATGCGGTTCTCCAATAATATTGGAGTTACGAATGATCCCGATGTGAAAATCATTCACGGTATTCGTTCCGAAGACCTTGGTCTCGCCCAGGGTGTACGTCTGGGCACGGCCGACCGTGAGGGCGTCGAACCCGGGAACACTTGCCCCGCCTTGCCCCCCAGGATACGGATTATCCAGCCGGTAATTGTCTATGAAATAGTAGCCGTAAATCTGCCCCCATCTGGTATTGGCATCGATTCGCCCGGAACCCTTGTCGTCCCTTACCGTCTGAGAAAAGGCGGAAGTAGAAAAAGTGTTGTTCGAAGTATTACTGGGCTTGGGAATGTATTGCAGTAAGTTCTTGGCTGGCGCGGACCACGCGCTTGTCGGAATCGTGGCGTTCGGAAGCACACACTGCGACGTATTAGTACAGCCGGGCGTGTAGTACGGCTCCCCGACAAGAACTGTATTGGGAGCGTATCCAAACTCGTTGTCCAAATAAGCCGCTCTACCCGCAGTATCCACCGTTCCAGTCAGGGAAGAGGCTATATCCATCAGGTTGCCCTGGCGGTCTGCAATGGAAGGGACAGAGATGACAGGCGACGTTATGCCTTGATTGGTTCGTGTTCCCTGGTAGTCGCCAAAAAAGAACACCTTTTGCTTCTTGATTGGCCCGCCAACTGTGCCGCCAAACTGGTTTTGTCGGAACACGCTGCGAGTATCCGCGAAGTAATTCTTGGCATCAAGGGACGTGTTTCGCAAGAACTCAAACACGTCTCCATGAATAGAGTCGCCCCCTGACTTCGTTACCACGTTGATCAGGCCGCCGTTGTAATTGCCGTATTCGGGATCGAAGTTGTCGGTCAGAAGCCGGAATTCCGAGATGGAATCCAGGTTGGGAATAATCGACGTGCCGCCGTTCATGTACTCCTTCACATCAAGTCCGTTCACAAAAAAACCATTCGAGGATTCGCGCTGCCCGTTAATCGAAACGTTTCCCGGATTCAGATCGCCGGAAGGATTAATTGTTCCCGTGACCCCCGACATAATCACGGAGGTCGGTGTCAGCGATGTTACAGGACTGACGCCCGGTTGAATCGACAGCAAATCCGTGTAACTGCGCCCGTTCAATGGAATGGTGACAATTTGCGTACCGGACACTACGTCGCCCAAATTTGTGTCGACAGTTTCCACATTCACCGCAGTCTCGGAGACCACGACTTCCTCCGATTGCGCTCCCATCGAAAGGGTTATGTCCGCACGGAGCTGCGAATTTACGTCGATGACCAGGCCAGTGCGCTTGTACGGACTGAATCCCTCGCGGAGAATTTCGATCTCGTAACGCCCTACGGGCAGGGCCGTGAAATTGTAAAATCCATTGGCATTCGTCTTGGTGGTCTGAACAACCGTAGTGTCAAGGTTGAGCGCGGTAACCGTGGTGTCCGGAATCACGGCTCCCGTTTGGTCCGTTACCGTCCCCGAAATGCTTCCTACAGTGTCCGCCCGCGCGACAATCGCAAAACAGGAGATCAGCGCCAGCGTCAGTAGAAGGGGGGAGCGTCGCGTATTTAGGGGCAGCGAGCAAAATAATTTACAGTACGGAAAATTGCAGCCGACTCTTTCCAAGTGCGGGCTTAAATCCATTCCTGCTCTCTCCTGGAAGTTCTTTAACCGGCTACTTCCTTGTTGCTTACTTCTCAAGCCATCCACACAATTGCGGGTCCGCTTCCTATCGGGATGGGGTCTCTTTGCCGTTGGCTACAACCTTCAACGCGAATCCGGGACCTGAAGTGATGCCGATAGGAGCGTCATTCCTGGCGGGGTGAGTTTCAATAGTGACCTCGTCTCCGCGCTTCAGCGTATCCTTATCCCATCCCCGATGAGTCATGGTAAACGTCGAAGCCATTTCAAGAGTCCAATGCCTGACACGGCCTTTGTCATCTGTTACATCCAGATAGGCCAGACAATGGGGATTGGACCAGTCGAAAGCGGTTATCGTTCCCGTCAGCACAATCGTTTTCTTCATGTCGTAGTTCGTAACGCCGTGGTGCGCAGAGATCGAACTCGAAGCCAGCGCAAAACCAGCGGCCACCACAAGGAGACTAAATACCTTGCTTCTCATGAAGCACCTCCAGCGCTTGCAGTGTCGCACACTATATGGCCCTGAGGTGTCGCGTTCGGTGACGCAAGTCACACCCGGTGTTTTTTAAGAATTTCCGCCTCGCCGCGTTACACGTAAGCGATCCAACGGCCCGCGGCGACGATGCCGAACCACAACAGGATCGAAATCAATCCCGCCGCGCGGGCACCGATCGGCGCCACTGGATCGTTGTCCCACTTGCCCACACTCTGATAGGCAATCTCGTGGAATACGAATGCATTGATCCCCGCGACAAGGATCAGCAGCATTTTGATGTCGAACCCGAGATTCCCGTACATCTTGGTGGCCTCGGAGGAGAACAGCAGGAGACCCGTGGTGACTTGAATGAGAAAGCCCGCCCAGGCCCAGGGGAGAAACCGCCGCGCCAGCTTGGAAACCGGCTCGTCGCGAAACGTCAATCCCATCAGGCGCAGGTCCAGAATCGAAGTGGCGCCTACGAGCAAGATGATTCCGAAAATATGAACCGTCTCGATAACCGGAAACAGCCATAAGGATTCCCGAATGGACGTGCCCACCATTGTTTGCTCCAGCCATTGACAAATCGAAATAATGAATTGCATTTTTTAGAGCCTCTCCACGATTCAAATTTGCGGGGTCTCTTCTGCAACAAGTTGTAGCTTTGCCGCCTGCCTGGCCATTCAACCCGGGTTACGTTCCGCCCGGCCCTTCAAACGTCAGTTCCCTGCCATTGGGCAGAACAATTTTCTCGATCCGCATGTTATTTGAGCCGTCGCGCGCGGGATGCCCGGTCGCTGTAATCTGGTCCCCGGGCTTGATGGTCTTTCTGTCCCAGCCTTCCCGAACGAGCATGTTCGGGCTCGTGCCTTCCCCAACCCATTTTTCGATCTTGCCTTTGCCGTCCTTCACGTCCAGAAAGAGCTGCGCGTGCGGATTTGAAAACTGGAAGGCGGAAACAGTTCCCATGATGGTAAAAACCCTCGTTGCGTCATAACTTGCGCGACCATGGTGCGCGAGCGCGGAATGAGATATTCCAAACAGCGCCATGCCGGTAATCAGCCGAGCCGTGATTCTCTTTCGCATAGATCACCCCTGAAGCAATTCTGGCACTAATGAATCTGCCCGTTTTGACTTCCTGCAGGCTATCCAGCATTATCAGGCGTCTTAGCGCTCAGCCGGAGTTAAATCGAAGTAAAACCTTCTTAACATCGATTTAATGGGATTCCTTGCCGGTCAACCCGCGAATTTGTATCCGAAGCCGACCACCGTGAGAATGAACTTGGGATTCTTGAGATCGGGTTCCAGCTTTTGCCTCAGCCATGCAACGTGCACGTCCACGGTGCGAGAGGACTGACGTTCGCCGTAACCCCACACTTCGCGCAACAACTCCTCGCGGGAAAGTGTGACGTTCGGATGTTCCACAAAATATCGGAGCAATTGAAATTCCTTGGCGGACATCGGCACCATGTGTCCGTCGCGCGTGACTTCCGTGCTCCGCGTGTCAATCGTGATGGATCCGAAGTGGTGACGAGCCGGCGCCACTTCTGGGGCCGTGGCCGCGCGCCGGAGCAACGCTTCGACTCGCGCCAGCAACTCCGACATCTGAAACGGCTTGGTCAAATAATCGTCGCCGCCAGCTTTCAGTCCGGCCACTTTATCCTTCGTTTGGCGGCGCGCCGTGAGCATGAGGATGGGCGTGGTCGATCCGGCCTTTCTCAGTTTCTCGCAGACGGTCAACCCGTTCTGTCCCGGTAGCATGAGATCCAGCAGGATCAGGTCAACCGGCTCGCGCATCGCCATTTCCAGGCCGGTCTCGCCGTCCCGGGCCGCGCTGACCACATAACCGTGCTTGTGCAAGCGGTCGCGAAGGGTAGTGACCAGGCCCGGCTCGTCCTCGATGATCAGGATTTTTGCAGCCATGGAGCTATTCTCGCTTGTTCCGCTAATCCAAAATCAACATTTCAAATCTCACATTTAAAATTCCAAATCTCAATATCACAATTTGAAATTGCAAATTTGAAATCTGAACTTTCAGATTCTTCTGCTATGCGTCATTTCGCTCCGATTGGTCCGCCAAATTCGCCACTGCAAAATGCAGGACCACGACCGTGCCCCGCCCGAGTTCGCTCGTCACGCTCACTCGTCCGCCCATATCCTCCATCATCCGCTTGACGAGATAAAGGCCGAGGCCCACACCGCGAATCTGATTATCCCGGACGGATTGAACGCGATAAAAAGGCTCGAAGATATGCGCAAGATCCGCGGAAGAGATTCCGATCCCTTTATCCTCCACGCTGATCGCCACTTCTGGTTTGGAATTGGTCGAATCTTCATAGGCACGGATCGCGATCCACTTGCTCGAATTCGAATATTTCATCGCGTTGCTCACTAAATTTTCAATACAGGTGATGGCCGCGGACGAATCGGCCACGATGGGAGGAAGTTTGTCGTCGATCTTTTTGGCTACCGTGAATCCGGCGTCGTGCAGGCTGGCTTCGGACGTGGACAAACTCTGAGAGACGATGGGAGTAACTTCGACGGGCTCCAGCTCGTAGCCAGAAAGTCCGAATCGGCCCGCGGTAAATAGTAAAACTTCGTCGACCAAACGCTCGAGCCGGCGACCTTGTCCTCGAATCAGCCCGCCGTATTCCTGCATCTGCCCAGCGTTTTCCACCACTCCATCCGCCAGGTTCTCCGCCGCCGTATTGATTACGGCCAAAGGAGTGCACAATTCATGAGACACGCCCGCAACGAACTCCATCTGCATCCTGGCAAGCGCCTTCGAGCGGCGCGCCCCGGAAAAAAGGAGCGCCATGCTTCCCGCCAAAATTGCGAGCAAGCCCAGACTGATGGCGAGATTGCGGCGCCTCCACGAGGCAACCGCTTCTTCCAAAGATCCAGCGGGATGCTGAGCGACCAATTGCCATTGCTCGCCCGCGGCGCTCGCCTGCAATGGAGGGTGCCCTCGCCTTCGCGCTTCCTCTCCGACCAGATCAAACAGATTGACGGTCGCATCGGAGGAAGAAGTTGCAATGGGGAAATTAGCATCCGACAGATAAACCGTTTGGTAGGGCGCTTTTGATGTCCGAACGGATACGATAAAACTTTTCTGACCCGACGCGCCAAAATACCGGTCAACGAGATTGGGAAGATATTCTTTTTCGAGATATTCCCGGTTCAACGCGACGATAAGAACGCCTGCCGCGTGAACGCCCAAACTCGAATCGAGTCCACCGGGCGCAATTTGAAAGATAGGACGAACCAAAGCCGGCGTATCCCCGAAAAACGTCCACGGATAGTAGACAGCTTCACGGTCATCGATTAGAGAAGAAACAAATTCTCCGCGCTCGATCAGATAACGATGCAGCGATTCCAGATCAGGTGGCCAGGTTGCATTTTGGAAACGATTGCCAGCTTGACTGAAGGTTTCCAATACCGCCTCATGGGTAGAGCCCGTCTTCCAGATATATAATCCTTGAACTAATTCGGCATGGGCACTCGTTCTGGTCCAGCTCGCTTGCTGGCGTACCACGTGAGATTCGACCGCAGAGAGCTCCGCTTCGGGATCGAGCTCGAAACTTTCACAGAGTTGCTGGAAATCGTAGGAAAATTCCTGGTCAAAATTCCGCATGCTGGTCGCCAGCGAATTTCTCAATCGTGTTTGTTCGGTTCTGCTGATTTCTCCCGTCCACCGGTATTGGTAGACGGCCAGGACGGAGACGACCGCGATCATCACGAGGACCGCGATCAGCTCCACGCCGAATCTTTTTTGCCAATTCATCGAGTTTCATTTCCAGGAAGTATCATGACCCTCGATTGCCAGGCCACGAGCGGCCGCGGCTCCTACTTCCGCGCGGCTGTCCTGTCGCCGGTACAAACATATTCCAGCAGGCGCCAGGTGGGCCTAAGCTTGAAAACTTGCTGGCCGGTCCAGGATTTCTTGTACGCTTTCGGATCGTCGATCGTCAGATCGTCCTGCAAAGTGTCACGATCGATGCGCCGGATGCGCTCCACCACATGCAAGGCGTCGGAATGCGGATGCCCTACCTGATCGAGCCAGGTCTTGTCGTTCAAACCGGCGGTGTCCACGACGAGAGTGTTTCCCTCCCACCAGCCAATGGAGTCTCCCATCCAGGTCAAATCCAATTCCTTCGGGTGTTCGCGCCGGTCCAAATTAATATGGCGAATGTAGTGGTCGTACTCAAACAGCATGATCACTTCGCCGGAGACCTGAATGACCTGAATCGGAAACGGAATCAGCATGATTCTCGGCACACCCGGAGGCAGGCAATTCAGGATCGGGTCCTCCGAATCCGGAGTGGCGCGGGGCCCATATCCCGGCTTGACGCTTTTGTACTTCTCCTCCGCCCATGACAAGAAGGGAGGCTCTTGGGAGCTAAACGTGACGGTGTTTTGGCGCTCCATCCAAACGCCGGACAAATCTCGCGGCGAAAATGCCGCTTGCGTTTTCGGGATGCTGCGAATTGGGGACGTCTGCGCGAAGAGGGTCTGAGCAAGAACAAAGACAGCCATCAGAGTGAGGCTTGCCAGAATCCACCGGCCGCGTAACTTCACACTCTGATGTCCGTTCAAATCACCGGTCACAATATCGCCGCGGAATACACGAATCTGGCACCTTTCCTGGTTTCAATTCCTTCAACTTATCACCAGATTCGCGAAATTACGAGATTCGAGTGGCCGGAACCGATGGCTGCCTAAGCGCTTCGGAAAACTAGCGAGTCTCCCCGCGCACGCTCAACACCGGACAGAGTGCACGGCTTACTACCTTGTACGCCGTCGCCGTTCCGAGGTGAGTTCGCGTCCCGGCAAGCGTGGATACAGGCCTGATTCCAAGGACGATCAAGTCGACACCGAGCTCTTCTGCTTGTTCCAGAATTCTGTCGCCTGCGTCCCCGGACTCGACAAATGCCTTCGGTTCGCACCACAGATTTGCTTCGGGCGGCACCAGCGCCTTCAAGCGAGCCGTCAGGGAAGCTTCCTCATAATCGAGCACTGGGGTCGGGACAACATTCATCAGATAGAGGCGCGCCTGATTTTCTTGGGCGAGCGACACGGCATAAGGAAATGCGGCCAGGGATGCGGCAGTAAAGTCGATCGGGCACAAAATCGTGTGGATATCCGCGACGCTTCCCGGTTCTCCCGAAACGTTCGGTCCGACCGTAAGAACCGGACGTGTGGATTGACGGAAAATTCTTTCGGCGACCGAGCCGATCAGAAGCTTGCTGACGCCGGCGCGCCCGTGAGTCCCCAGGACGATCAAATCGACATTCTTCTCTTTCGTGACAGTAGAGAGCTCGTCCCAAATGTCGCCCCTTCTCAAATCGGTCTCGTGAGGAATCGCGCCAAGCCGCCGCCCAAGCTCCTTGGCGGACTCATGCGCTTCCCGAAGCGCTTGCGCCGCGAGCGCCTGCACTTCAATCGTCGGAAAGTTTCCCAGTGGCGGCGGTGCGATCACGTGCACCGCAAAAATCTTGGATCCGTATTTGTGAGCAATGGACAGGGCAAACGGGAGAGCCACGTTCGATTCTTTGGAAAAATCCGTGGCGAAGAGAATGTTATCAAAAGTAATGATCTTCGATGCGGCCTGCGTTGTCATAATTGCCTCCCAGTCCCTTCTGTCTATGACTCAACCTACCGTCCTTTCCAAAATACGACGGTGACCGCGCTCACGTTCACCAGTGCGTCCGGTCACACGGCCTTTGCCTCAATTCGCAATTCCCACCTGGCACAAGAAGTTCAGGGCTATGCCTTCACCGATGGAACAGGCTCGGCCGCCTTGCCCGCGGAACGATGGTCGGAATAATGGATCACCCGATCATAAGCGTCTCGAATCATGTCCTTGAGGGGGATCACCGTGCCGTTCACGCGCTGTTCGTCCAGCAGATCCAAGTCCACATCCGAAATGACCATTTGTTCCTGGTTTACGTTCCCCTCGGCGGCGATTCCGTCACGCGCGAAGAAATAATCCGAAGGCGTGAAAATACCGGCCTGGCCATAGTGAGTGGCCATGCAGGGCACGTCCGGCAGGTTGCCAACGGTTCCGGCCATGGCGACATAGATTTGATTCTCGCTGGCGCGCGCCTGCGCGCAGTAACGAACCCTGCAAAACCCTTGACGCTCATCCGTGCAGGACGGAACGAAAAGAATTTGCATCCCCGCTTCGGCAAGGACTCGCGCCGCCTCGGGGAATTCCACGTCATAGCACACCAGAATTCCGATCTTGCCGTAATCCGTGTGGTAGCAATAGAAACCATGGCCCCGGCTCACCTGGTAGGAGTCTTTTTCGGTGGCGGTCAGGTGGACTTTTTTCTGCCGAAACACCTGGCCGTTCGGCGTAAACAGATGGGCCGCGTTGAACAATTCCCCGCTTTGAATCACAGGATGCGTTCCGCCGATAATGTAGAGTCCGTTTTCCTTCGCCAGCCTCGTAAACAGGGCCTCGTATTCAGGAGTGAGCTGCGCCAGGCGCCGTACCGCTCGAGCCGGACTCGGATCGCGCAGGAAGCTGAGCAACTGCATCGTGAAATACTCCGGAAACAGAACGAACTGGCAGCGGTATTCTCTTGCGCTGCGCACAAAAAATTCGACCTGGGTGGCGAATTCCTCAAAGCGGCTGATGGGGCGCAGCAGATATTGCATTGCCGCGATCCGCACGCGCGAGGCGTGCGACTGGATAGTCATGGGCTCTTCGACGGGCTCTCCAATCGCTTCCTGTTGCTCGCTCGTTTGCAAACTTATGGTTGCCACGTACTCCGGATTGAGCCATTCCAGCAAAGTGGCGAAACCGTGCGACTGCCTGTCATCGAGGTACTCGGGAACGACATCCAAGACCACCATCCCGTTCGCGAGTTGGAAACTGAGCGTCGGATCCTTTCGTTTTCCGCCGATCACCTCCGTCACATATTCCATGGGTGTCATCTCGCTCGAAACTTGTGCGTATCCCGGAATCCGTCCTCCCGTCAGCAGACGTTTCAGCCCATGTTCCCGGACGAGCTTCTTGCGCCTTTCGTAGAACATCGATCCGATGCCCCGTCGGTGCGCGGCCGGATCGACCCCCATGTCGGCTCCGTAGAGCGTTTTTCCAAGCGGATTGTGAGTATCGAAACTCCCGCTTCCGGTGATTGTGGACCATTTGGCATCCTCGGAGTAGTCGTCCCAATCGATAATGAGAGAGCTCGCCGAGCCCAGAATCTGCCCGGTCTCTTCCGCTGCCACGAGCTGTCCCTCCGGAAAAACAGCGAGGTGGTGCGCGAGTTCCTCTGCTTCCCAGGTCGGCATCCCGGGAAAAGCCTCCTGCTGCAGTTCGACTACTTTGGGGATGTCGCTGAATGTCATCTGCCGAATGACGATGTGTGGGTTATCGGAAACCATACGCCCCTCCTCCCTTCACCAAGAGATGAAAGCCACTTCTTCTGACGGGGTTGGAAATTCGTGCCTGTACCTATCTTCCTCGGCAACACTGCAGGGCGTATGTGACAACGCTCACTTTGGGTGGTGACATTCGTCACGGCTAAGTATTCGATCCCCCTTAAGTTTCTTGTCGAATGAATCGTTAAAGCAAAAACTGGCTGGTCTGGTATATAAGAACCTCGAGGCAAGGGAGGGCCCGTTCCATTCTCGTCGAATCTCAAGAGAGCAAAGAGTCCGCGGAAAAGGCCCTCGTCGGGCTTACAAGCCAGGAGGCACAGGAACGACTGTCTCAATACGGCCCCAACGATCCCACACCCGTGCGGCGCGGGGCTCTCATCCAGGAACTCCTGATCCTGTTCGTCAATCCGCTGGTGATCCTGCTCCTCGTTGCCGGCATTGTTTCGGGCTTGTTGGGTCAGAAGGCCGATGCCGGAATCATCATCGTCCTTGTCCTTCTCGGCATCTCCATCAATTTTGTTCAAACCTATCGTTCGCAGCGGGCGATTGAGCGGTTGCGGGAACACGTCAGCCTAAGCGCCACCGTTCTACGTGACGGGAAATGGCAGGAGATAAAACGCCATGAGGTCGTCCCGGATGATTTGATTCGGCTTTCGGCAGGTGACTTGGTCCCCGCTGACGCACGCCTTGTGCAGGCGCGCGACCTCTACCTTCAACAGGCGGCGCTGACGGGCGAGTCGATGCCGACCGAAAAGCACGCCCATCCCGGTGAAAAAGATACCGAGGGGACGCCAGATGCCCCTGATCTAGTCTTTCTAGGGACGTCGGTGGTGAGCGGAACCGCGGCCGCGCGTGTGCTCAAGACGGGGCCCCAGACGGCCTTCGGCGCCATCGCCAAGCGCTTGGTCGTCCGCCCGGAAGAGACCGAATTTGAACGGGGACTTCGGCGCTTCGGGATGCTCATCATGCGCGTCGTGTTTTTGCTTGTGCTTTTCATCATTGTGGTGCGACTCGCTCTTCACAAAGATGCCTTCGAGTCATTCGTATTTGCCGTCGCTCTGGCTGTCGGCCTGACTCCTGAATTTCTTCCCATGATTACTTCCGTGACGCTCGCCACCGGCGCGGTGCGAATGGCCCGAGAGCAGGTGGTAGTCAAACACTTGCCCGCAATTCAAAATTTCGGAAGCATCGACGTGTTCTGCAGCGACAAGACAGGGACGCTCACAAAAGGGGAAATGACCCTGAGCCGCTCCCTGGACGTGCTCGGGCAACCTTCCGATCGAGTCCTGGGACTGGCCTATCTGAATAGCAAGTTTGAAACCGGGATTCGCAGTCCGCTGGATACGGCCATTTTGAGCATAGAACGAAATGACCTGGGTGACTATCGCAAGATCGACGAAATCCCCTTCGATTTCACCCGCCGCCGGCTTTCCATCGTTGTGGAACGCGACGGGGCGCAGGGTATCGAGCGGCTCCTCATTACAAAGGGCGCACCGGAAGGGATCCTCGAAGTATGCGATTCCTACGAAGAAGGGGGCCAAATCCGGCCTGTCGAGTCAAAAACACTCGAAGGTGTGACCAAGGTCTACAAAGACCTATGTTCGGAAGGCTTTCGAATCCTCGCCGTGGCGTACCGCGTTGTCCAATCACAGGGCGGATTCACTGCAGAGGACGAACACTCGCTCATCCTGGCCGGCTTTCTTGCATTTGCCGATCCGCCGATCGAGGATGCCGCCTCTTCCGTAGCTGCCATGAAACGCGATGGTGTGCAGATGAAGATTCTAACGGGGGACAATGAGCTGGTTGCCCAGTACATTTGCGGTCAGGTGGGCCTGGAATCCGGTACGGCCGTCCTAGGAAGCGAACTCGACCAGATGAGCGACACGGCGCTTGCCCACGTGGCCGAGGAAACCACCATTTTTGCGCGTGTTTCTCCCATGCAGAAATTGCGCATCATCCTTGCGCTCAAGCATCGTGGACACGTCGTCGGCTACATGGGCGACGGCATCAACGACGCTCCTTCGCTGCATGCGGCGGATGTGGGGATCTCCGTTGGAACAGCCGTGGACGTCGCGCGCGATGCCGCGGATATCATCATGCTCAAAAGCGGCCTGGGAATTCTTCACCGCGGCATCATCGAGGGGCGCAAGGCTTCCGCCAATGTGCTGAAGTACTTGCTCATGGGAACGAGTTCGAATTTCGGAAACATGTTCAGCATGGCCGGGGCGTCGCTGTTTCTGCCGTTTCTTCCCATGTTATCCACGCAAATTCTGCTGAATAATTTCATGTATGACACAGCGCAGATCACGATCCCGTCGGACAATGTGGATGATACCTATATCCGCACTCCGCAACGCTGGGACATGCGCCTGATTCGGAATTTTATGATTTTCATCGGGCCGATCAGTTCGGTCTACGACTTCCTGACTTTTTACGTGCTGTTGCATTATTTCCATGCGAGTGAGCCGCTGTTTCACACCGGATGGTTTGTGGAATCGCTGGCCACGCAGACACTCGTCCTCTTTGTCATTCGAACAATGGGAAACCCGCTCCGCAGCCGCCCGAGCCTACCTTTGGCGATCACAACCATCGCGATCGTGGCCATCGGAACGTTGCTCCCCTATTCCCCCCTTGCCAGAATTCTCGGTTTCGTACCGCTTCCCGCGCCTTATTTCGCCTTCTTGATCCTGTCTGTCATCACATATTTGTTTCTGGTCGAGCTAGCGAAGCGCCGTCTCTTCGGGAAGTCAGCGCGACAAATCTGAGCCTGCGCTGTGCGCTCTAGTCGTACGCCTCGTGCGCAGGCACGGCTTCCTTTTTCTCTTCCGGCTTCTCGGTGAGTGTCGCTTCCGCAAGCAACAATACGCTGGCCACGGAAACCGCATTTTCAAGGGCAATTCGAACCACCTTCGTAGGGTCGATGATTCCAGCTTCCACGAGGTCCACATATTCGCCGCGAGCGGCGTCAAAGCCGTAATTGCCCTTGCCACACCGCATCCGGTCCACCACCACTCCTCCGTCCACGGTGGAATTCTCCGCAATCTGACGTGTGGGGGCTTCGAGCGCGCGCCGCAGGATCATGAGCCCCGTGCGCTCATCTCCGGAGCAATTGGCTTCCTCCGTATGAACGGCTTCGATGAGCCGCAGCAAGGCAAGTCCTCCGCCCGGCACGATCCCTTCCGCGAGGGCCGCCTTTGTCGCGTTGATGGCGTCCTCGATCGCTTCCTTGCGGTTCTTCATTTCCGCTTCCGAGGGCGCACCAACTCGAATGACGGCGACCCCTCCCGACAGTTTTGCCAGGCGTTCCTGCAGCTTTTCTTTGTCGTAGTCGGAGGTTGTCTTTTCAATTTGTTTGCGCAGTTCGGCGCACCGGCCCTCGATCGCGGTCTTGGAACCGTTCCCTTGAATGATGGTGGTCTTATCCTTGTCGATCAAGACGCGCTTTGCCTGCCCGAGTTCTGCAATCGTGAGGTTTTCGATTTTCAACCCGAGTTCCTCGGCAATCAGCTGGCCGCCTGTCAGGATGGCGATGTCCTGCAACATTTCCTTGCGCCTGTCGCCGAACCCGGGCGCTTTCACGGCGGCGGAAAGCAGCGTGCCGCGCACCTTGTTCACTACAAGCGTCGCCAGCGCTTCGCCCTCGACGTCTTCAGCGATGATCAAAAACGGGCGCCCCGCCTTCGCGACTTGCTCCAGAAGCGGGAGCATGTCTTTCATATTGGCAAGCTTCTTTTCGTGCAAGAGGATCAAGGGATCCTCGAGGACGACTTCCATCTTCTCGGTGTCCGTAATGAAGTAAGGTGAAATGAAACCGCGGTCGAATTGCATCCCTTCCACAACTTCCAGCGCCGATTCGGTCGTCTTCGCTTCCTCGACGGTGATGACTCCCTCCGCTCCGACCTTCTCATACGCCTCGGCCACCAGTTCGCCGATGGAAGGATCGTTGTGCGCCGAGATCGTGGCAACTTGCGCCTTCTCAAGCCGGCTGGCGACGGGCCGGGAGAGGCCTTTCAAAGTCTTCACAGCCGCAAGAAGCCCCCGGTCGAGACCGCGCTTGAGGTCGACGGCGCTCGCCCCCGCCGCCAGATTGTGTAGTCCTTCCGCAAAGATGGCATGCGCCAGAACCGCGGAAGTGCTGGTTCCATCGCCGACGGCATCGCCTGTGCGCTCCGCTGCCTCGCGGATCATCTGCGCTCCAAGGTTCTCTTCCGGATCTTCGAGCTCGATTTCTTTTGCAATGGTAATCCCGTCATTGCAGACAAGCGGCCTTCCCCACTTTTTCTGGATCAGCACGCATTTGGACTTTGGACCGAGCGTGATGCGCACAGCATCGGTAAGCGCGGAAGCACCGGCCAGAACTTTCTCTCGCGCTGCAGATCGGAAAAGCAATCTTTTCGAAGCCATAAAACCTCCTCATCAAACAAGAACGATTCACCCGGCTTGAGCATGGGCCTTCAATGCGAAGTGGCGAGAAAACCACTCCGCTGCGACCCTCGCCACTTCTTCCAGCGCTCCTGTTTCTTCGAACAAATGCGTGGCTCCGGGGATGACGAGCAATTTCTTCTCGTTGCATCCAAGCGCAGCCAAAGCCTGCTCGTTCAAGTCGATGACTGGCCCGTCATGGCCGCCAACGATCAGCAGTGTTGGTGCAACCACCGACCCGAGAGCATCTCCCGCCAGGTCGGGCCTGCCGCCGCGAGAGACGACGGCCGCAACCTTGCCGGGTAGCTGGGCGGCAGCCACGAGCGCGGCGGCAGCTCCTGTGCTCGCACCGAAATAGCCGAGACTGAGCCCGCGTAAGTCCGGCTGGCGCAGGGTCCATGTTGTGGCCCCGGACAGCCTTTTGGCCAGCAATCGAATGTTAAAGCGAAGCAAAGATGTTCGCCGGTCGATCTCTTCTTCGCTTGCCGTGAGCAAATCCATAAGCAAAGTGCCAATCCCGTGCGCCTGGAGCGTTTCAGCGACAAATCGATTGCGGGGGCTGTGGCGGCTGCTGCCGCTCCCATGTGCGAACAGAACAATCCCGCAAGGATGTGGAGGGAGGGCCAGATCCCCCTCCAGGGTCGCTTTGACTAATTCAATGGTAACTGGGCGCTCGTAGGAAACGTATTCGTTCACGCGGGTGGGGGTCATGGATGAACTCCTTTTCGAACGCTCCGGCCCGTTGGATCAACTTTGTGAGCGCGTTGTTCACTGTTGCGCTGGAGCAGGGTCGTCACTTCCTCGTCCGATACTTGTGAAAAATCGTCGTAGAATTCGCCAATCGCGTAAAAGGGTACAGGCGTATCCAGGCAAATCAGATCGTGCACCTCGGGTCGGAGGTGTCTGCACGTCGAAGCGGGAGCGATTGGGGCTGCGAGCACAATCGACGCGGGCTTTAACTGCCGCAGTGCAAGGATCGCGGCGCGCGTGCTCGCTCCAGTGGCGATCCCGTCATCGACGAGAATGACCGTCTTGTCTTTGAGATTAAGAGGAGGGCGGCCGCCCCGGTAGAGCCGCTCCCGGCGATCCAGCTCTTGTCTCTGCTTCGCCACGATCAGTTCAATCTCCAGATCGGAGATTCTGGCCTCCTCCACAATCTGTGGGTCAACTACTCGAATTCCCCCAGTTGCGATTGCTCCAAAAGCGAGTTCCTCGCGCCCGGGGACGCCGAGCTTCCGCACGACAAACACGTCCAACGGAGCTTCCAGTTCAGCAGCCACCTGGAAGGCTACAGGGACTCCACCCCGCGGTATGCCCAGAACAAGAACGTCTTTTCGCCTGGCGTATGCGCCAAGTTTCTTCGCAAGCCTGCGGCCGGCGTCTACACGATTCAGAAAGTTCATCGCCGTGTCTCCATTCCGCCTTCTCAGCCTCATAGACGCCCCGAGTGGCGGAAAGCCTGATTCCCTTCATGCTAATTGTCAGCTGGAATTACGGATGGGCCTATGACATCCGTCACTTTTTCGTGTGACGCAGGCCACACTCGCAAGTCCCGAAATGGCACGTTATGACAAGAATCACTAGGCCCTGTGATGCAGCGCATAGCCGCGAAGATTGCAATTCATTAAAGAAGAGAAAGAGCGGGGGGCTGACACCATGAGCCACGCTAGAGAATTTGAACAACCAATGACAATACCGGGGGCTGAGCCGTGGAGGCATAACTTGAATTCATTTCGCACATCGTTGCAGGTCACGTTTCACCATATTTTATTTGCCACGGATTTTTCAGCCACGGCAGACCGCGCACTCCCATACGCCGTAGAAATGGCTAGAAGATCCATTGCCACCATTCATGCTGTGCACGTGATTTCTCCGGACGGCTCTCCTCTATTGCCTCCCGCGGATGGGACTGAAATCGCGCATGACCAGGAGGAATTTCGCGCACGGAAGAAGAATCAGCTCGAACTGGAATTGCAGGAGCTTCCGCACGAAATTTTCTTTCTCATGGGCGACGTTTGGGAAAATCTTGAGGATGTGATCAGAGAAAAGAATGTGGACTTGCTGGTGCTTGGCACGCACGGAAGGTCCGGAATTGCAAAGGCGCTCATGGGATCGGAGGCCGAGAAAATCTTCCGGCAGGCATCTTGCCCGGTTCTGACCGTAGGACCAGGAGTCGCTCCCAGGGCCAGCCACGCTGCCGCCGCGGAATTGAACAGCATTCTCTACGCGACGGATTTCAGTCCGGAATCGCTCGCCGCTGCGCGTTATGCGATTTCATTAGCCAAGGACCATCGCGCGGAACTCGTTCTGCTGCATACAACGAAAGACGGAGTTAAGAGAGATGAGGATCTTGCGCTCGAGACTCTGAAAGATGTGGTGCCGCTGGGCGCGGGTCTACTGTCCAAGCCATCCTACGTTATGGAACACGGTGCTCCAGCCGATGCGATATTGGAAGTCGCGAAAAAAATGCATGCGGATTTGATTGTTATCGGCGCACGCGGCGTCGAAAAACATCTCTCTGTGGCGACTCACTTTTCAGATTCGATTGCAAGCACTGTTGTCGCCAATGCGGGCTGCCCGGTCCTGACTGTCCACGGTTGAAATTTTATAAACAGCGGTTATGCCGCGGAAACGAACTGAGAAAGGTTTTCTTTGGACGACTCTTGATGGCGTGATTTAATTTTTACGCTGATTCCCGATTCATATTCAAACACAAACAGCCCTGCACATTTTCCGCAAAGCCAAAAATGCCGAATCAAAGTGTGGTTCTCCGCAGGTTTGCTAGTGGTCGCCTTGGCGGAAAACCGGACTAACCGGCCTTCGCGATAGTCAAATGGCGCTTCGCACTCAGGATTGCAGCATTTTATGAACATTTACCCTCCCTTCCGTCGTGCGATGCAATTCTCTTCTCCCTACCTAGGAGGGCGGGCACCGGATAAAGCGTTGCCCACCCTCTAAATTCTTTTTATTTCTAATCGGCCGCCTTCGGTTCAATTCGCACACTCTTTGCGTGAGGCGCTTTGGGAAGTTCAATATTGAGGACGCCGTCCTTCAACGTCGCGTTGACTTTCGTGCCGTCCACAGCCGACGACAGGTAAACGGATCGAAGGATCTCATTCGCGCATCGCTCGGAGTAGATCGTTTTTCCTTTTTTGCTCTCTTCCTTGGATTCGTGTTTGCCGGCGATGGTGAGCCGGTTCCCTTCTACGCGGATGTCGAGTTCCTTGGCCGTGAATCCAGGCACTTCGGCCCGGACGGTCAGGGCTTCCTCGGTCTCCGCAATTTCCAGATGGAGCGGATGAAGAATTTCAGACTCGGCTTGGAGCCAGTCCGACAAATCACGGCCGAACCACCTGCCGTTGCTGTTGAAGATCTCGAACGCTCGTTTCTCGATCGAATCGAACACTTGTTGGAACCGATCGATAGCATTCTCGGTCCCAGTCTGTTTGGCGACTACCGATGTCTTGGCAGGTTGCATTGCTGTAGCAGTTTGCGCGGTCATCTTAATTCTCCTCAATCTTTTCTAGTGTGGTTGGCGGCGCTGGCCTGAGAAAAATGATTGTCATTCCCGCGGCGAGCGAAAAGCATCCTTCCCGCTGGGCGAACGTAACCAACTCTTTTGTGATGCTCCTCCATCTTGCGCCGCATCTCCGTGATTCAGATCACAATCCAATGAAATCTGCGTCACGATCGGAATTGTTTGTTAAAATAACCGGGTCGGGTTATCCGTCACTTTTTGGTGCCCTCGAACCTCCAAAGCACTGAGCCTGTAAGTGTGTGCCTGCGAGGTCCGGTCTGGATCGTAGGAATAGGTCGACTACGCAGTTGACCTGGAGACAAATGAGCGGGCCTTCTCCCAGCATACCAGAATCCCCTGAACCTCACACCTTGTTTGAGAAGCTATTCGAGGCCTCTCCTGACGCCATCGTTGTAACCGACGCGGAAGGACGGATCACTTCGATCAACTCTCAAGTCGAGCGGCTGTTCGGGTATGGACGCCAGCAGCTCATCGGCCAGTCCGTGGAAATCCTCGTCCCCGAACGATTCCGCCCAAGGCATCCGAGCCACCGAAGCGCCTACAAAGCCCACGCCAGCGTGCGCCCGATGGGAGCGGGTTTGGAGCTCTTTGGCAGGCGCATGGACGGAAGCGAGTTCCCTGTCGATATCATGCTGAGCCCGATGGAGACAGCGGAAGGCCGCGTTGTGATCAGCGTGATCCGCGACATTTCCGATCGAAAGAAGGCCCAGGAAGCCGTCCGCCGCAGCGAACAGCAATTCCGCGCGCTGTTCGAGTTCTCGCCAGACGCGATCATCGCGAGCGACCGGGAGGGGCGCATCACCGAAGTCAATGCCCGCGTGGAAGGCATGTTCGGCTACCAACGCGGCGAGCTCGTAGGCCAATCCATTGACATCCTCGTCCCAGAGCGGTTTCGCCACACGCATCCCGCTCGCCGCAAGGACTATGCCTCCGAAGCTCGCGTGCGCCCAATGGGAGCTGGGTTGGAGCTTTACGGCAGGCGCAAAGACGGGAGTGAATTCCCCGCAGACATCATGCTGGGGCCGGTAGAAACAGATGATGGACGAATTGTGTTGAGCGTGATCCGTGACCTCACAGAGAAAAGAGAAGCCGAGGAGGCCTTGCGGCGCAGCGAGCTTCAGAAACGCTATCTGGAAGAAGAACTGAACACCGAGGCCAGATTTGAAGAGATCATAGGCGAGAGCATGGGCCTCAAGCGCGTCTTGAAACTCGTGGAAACCGTTTCGGCGACCGACGTCACCGTATTGATTCTGGGAGAAACAGGAACGGGCAAAGAGGTGATCGCGCGGGCCATTCACCAGCTCAGCCCCCGGAACGAGCACGTCATGGTGAGACTGAATTGCGCGGCGATTCCCGCCGGCCTCCTGGAAAGCGAATTGTTTGGCCATGAGAGGGGCGCATTTACAGGAGCCGTCGACCGCAAGATCGGCCGCCTTGAGTTGGCGCATGAAGGCACACTCTTTCTCGACGAAATTGGCGATCTCCCCCTGGAACTTCAACCGAAAATCCTTCGCGCGTTGCAGGAAAAAGAATTTGAAAGACTGGGAAGCAACAAGCCGATCCCGGTCAATGTGCGGCTCGTGGCCGCCACCAATCGCGACCTTGCGAAAATGGTGGCGGAGGGACAGTTTCGAAGCGACCTCTATTACCGGCTGAGAGTTTTTCCAATCCTGCTCCCGCCCCTTCGCGAGCGCCGCGAGGACATCCCTCTTTTGGTTCGATACTTCGTCGATCGCCATGCCCGGAAGCTGTATAAGAAAATTGAAACCATCCCGGAGGAAACCATGCGGGCCCTGACCCGCTGGGATTGGCCGGGAAATATCCGTGAACTCGAGAACTTCATTGAGAGGGCTGTCATTCTCACCAGGGGGCCGGTCTTGCGCCCTCCCCTCGGCGAACTCGAGATGCTGGAAGAACCTAGCGCTGTACGAGAATCTTCCCTGGAAGCAACTGAGCGAGAACATATCCTCCGCGTTCTCCGTGAAACCAGGGGGAAAATCGGCGGTTCAGATGGGGCTGCCGCCCGCCTCGGCCTCATCCGTACTACTTTGAATTCCAAGATGAAGAAGCTTGGAATCGAGCGGAAAGACTATATTTAGTCAGTGCTGACGATTAGTCGCCAGTGATCTTCGTCACTTAGACCTGTGCGCTAGCCCACACAAAGCCCCCTTCCCAGCTAAGCTATTGTTCCAGAATGGGATACCACAACTCCCTCTCGAATCAGAGATTTGGCTCCTAGATTGCGTATATATGTGTGACAACAAAGGATCAAGAAATCCAGTGAGAGTGACGATACACCAAGCGGATGGTAAGGGCGTAACCATGAAGATCGAAGGGAAGATCGCCGGCCCCACTGTTCCAGCGCTGCAGCAAGCGTGGCAGGTATTGGCGCATTCCCTTGGAGAAAGAAAGCTTCTGGTGGACCTTCGAGGGGTTACGCGTGTCGACGGAACAGGCCGTGATTTGCTGGCTGACATTCATGCCGAATCGGGGGCCGACTTCCTGGCCGACACGCCGCTCACGAAGCATTTCGCGGAAGAAGCGCAGCAGGGCATTCGCACGAGATCTGAATACTAAGCTGAGGAGGCAACAATGAAAGGTCCATACGGATTAGAGCTGAACGATGGTTGCAAGAATTGCAAGGTGAAAGGCTCAGGATTCTTTTGCCAGTTGCCACCCTCCGCGGTAAAGGACTTTGATGCGATCAAGTCGACGGCCACCTATCCAAAGGGCGCCCTGCTGTTCGTGGAAAGACAGGACGCACGCGGGGTCTATGTCCTGTGCGAAGGCGAAGTAAAACTCTCCATCAGCTCACCTGAAGGCAAGACCCTGATCATGAGAATTGCCCGGGCAGGTGAACTGCTCGGACTGATGGCCGCCATGGCGGGCCAGCCCTATGAAGTAACGGCCGAGACGATCCACCCCTGCCAGGTCGCCTTTGTGCGCCGGGAAGACTTCCTGCGCTTCCTTGGAAGCCATCCCGAAGCCTCTCCAAACGTGGTGAAGCAGATGAGTTCTCAGTACCGGGGCGCGTGCGAACAATTGCACACGATCGGACTCTCGGCTTCCGCGCAGGAAAAACTCGCGCGCCTCTTGCTCACGTGGTCGGAAGGAATTCAACAGACGAAAGAAGGCACGCGAATCAAGCTGCCACTGACGCACGAAGAAATTGCGGAATTCATCGGCACCACTCGCGAGACAGTCACGCGCACCTTGAGCGAATTCAAGGGACGCCATCTGGTTACCATTCAGGGATCGACGCTCATGATTCCGAACCGCGCCGCTCTCGAAAGTTTCGCCAACGCGTAGAAACGGAAACTTCTTCCGAGGCCGTGCAGGAGTGGGTTCTCCGACATAGCCACTCCTGCACGGCCTCATTTTTCAGGAAACCATCTCGGCACTTCTTCGCGTGGCAGGCAATTTCGGGCGCAGGGTTGGCACTCTCCCCAACCTCAAAATTACAATTCCTTCCGTTTAGCTTACGCCTCTACTAAAACTGCTTGGTGCTTCTTCACTTGGCCACGTTGGCGGCGCGCAAAGTCCTGGATGCGGCGTCCCGCGGCTTTGAACGCATCATGAATCACCAATTGAAGATCCGCGTGCGCCGACTTGGATTGCGCGTGACTCGAAGCAGCCAATTCTCCATTCACAGTAGTCCTGTGAATCGCAACGGGCACGCGTTTGATGACAATTTCCTTCCCGGGCAAAGTCAGGTCGATCCGAATATGGATGGGTTTGCCCTTCTTGTGATGGCGGTGCGGGACCTCAATGGCCACGCGACACGCGGTGATGCGATGGTAAAACGTTTCGAGTTTCTCGGCCTCTGCTCGAATCCAGTCTTCTACTTCGGTGGAATGTTTCATGTTGCGAAATGTGACTTGCAGTGGAAGCGTCATGGCCGTCTCCCTTGAGTGAATTATTTCCACAAGCTCCATAAACATCTCTGCCGATCCATGCAGCAAGTTGATTCTGACTGAAAATCTACATTTCGATGTGACGGGCATCACTTTTGGAAGTGACTAGACACACTGCGCTACAATACGCAAGTCGCCCAAACTGAAGATTAAATTGGATGTTCGTTGAGCATGGGCCCGGCAACTGGAGGCGGAGATGAAGTTCGGAGTATTGGCACTGGACTATGACGGGACGATCGCTCGCGACGGCGTTCTTGATTCCGAAGTACGTTCCGCCATCGCCGAGGTCCGCAAGCGTGGTATCGCTGTCGTCATCGTGACAGGCCGCATTCTCGCGGAACTGGAGCTAGTAGCGGGAGATCTTCACTTCGTGGACGCGGTAGTCGGGGAAAATGGCGCCGTGATGTGGTTCGCGAACGGCCACACAAGACAGCTCGCCTATTCGACCTCCATTCAATTCCTTCAAGAACTCGGGCGGCGCGGCCTCGAATTCAAGGCCGGACAATGCGTGGTCGAGTTGGACGCGGCCGCCGCACCTCAAGTTCTCTCCGTCATTCGAGAATTGGAATTGCCTCTCGTGCTGCTGTTTAACCGCGGCCGCTTGATGGTGCTTCCCCAGGCCGTCAGCAAAGGCGCCGGCCTGCGTGAAGCGCTCGCGACGCTTCGGCTGTCGGTTCACAATGCCATCGCCATTGGAGACGCGGAGAACGATCACGATCTGCTGGCGACGTGCGAGCTCGGCGTTGCCGTCAGTTGGGGCAGCCGCCTTCTACAAGAAGCCGCCGACGAAGTCTTGCAAGGTGACGGACCAACTTCGGTGGCTGCGTATATCCGACAAGCCGCGGTGAATCTGCGACTGCCTCCGGAAAAGATCGGACAGCACCGGTTGTCGCTGGGAACCGCGGAAGACGGCCGCGAACTGACGCTTGCCATTCGCGGCTTCAACGTGCTCATTGCCGGCGATCCCCGTTCCGGGAAATCCTGGGTAACGGGGCTGATGTGCGAACAACTGATTCTGCAAGGATACTCTGTATGTGTGATTGATCCAGAGGGCGACTACCGCACGCTGGAAACATTGCCGGGAGTGGTCGTGTTCGGGGGAGAAGATCCGCCGCCGGAATTACCCGACCTCGCGCGGGTGCTCCGCCACCCCGATATGAGCGTGGTGATCGATCTGTCGCACGCGCCCTATCAGGAAAAAATGAATTATATGAAATCGCTTCTGCCGATGCTGGCGGCGATCCGGAGGAATACCGGCTTGCCGCACAGGATCGTAATCGATGAGGCCCATTATTTTTTGCACGAGCCGAATGTCGGTGAGTTGCTTGACCTCACGCTGGGCGCATACACCCTCGTCACTTACCGGCTGACTGATTTGGAACCGAATCTCCGCAATGCATTGGAATGCATCATCGTGAAGCGCACGACTGAGCCGCGCGAAAATCAAACTTTGATGACCATGCTTCAAGCCAGAGGCGATTGCTCCACGGTGACGTCCAATCTTGCGATGCTGGGCTTGGACGAAGCCGTTCTATTGCCGGGAATGCGAGAAACCGGCGGGCAATGCCTGAAATTTAAATTGTTCCCGCGTTTGACGTCGCACGTCCGGCACAAGGCAAAATATCTCGATGTGCAATTGCTCGTGGAGCAAGGATTCTGGTTCACGGATGACGTTGAGACGGTTGCCGGTCCGGCGCGAACTCTGAAGGATTTCCTTGCGCTCCTGGAACATGTTCCGCCCGGCGTTCTTACGGGACACGCCCTTCGGGGCGATTTCTCGCGATGGATCGCGGATGTATTTCACGATCACGCACTCGCCTCGGAGATCCGAAAAGTGGAGCAGCGCTTTCGCCTCGGCCATATTCACGACCTCACCGAGTCGATCGCCAAATTAGTCCAGGAGCGGTACGAATTTTCGGCGGGACGCGCCGGCGAACCGCAGGTTAGTTCCCCTTCTCATGGGCTTGAATCGTGGAATGCACTTGTGGCCCATACCGGCAAGGGCTAGACCACGAGTGACAACATGACTTGATGAAATGAAACCGTGATTCGTCCCGCCAACGAATTACTAGGTGCATGCGAATTGTGTCAAGTTCCCAGTTTTGTTAATTCCATGTGCCCGTTTGCCGAATTTCGAGCCGCGCATGAAGAAACATGAAGTATGATAACGGCTAAATGCGCATGCGCTGGGTGATTGTCAGCCTCCTTTTCTTCGCGACCACGATCAACTATTTGGACCGCGCGATTCTTGGCGTGATCCTTCCGGAGATCCGCGACGAGTTCCACTTTGGCTTGCAAGCGTATGGCTTGATCCAGATGTTTTTCCAGCTCGCTTACGCGGGGGGATCGCTCCTCGGCGGCTACCTTCTGGATCGTTTCGGCACACGCATCGGTTACGGTATCGCCGCGACGGTGTGGTTCCTGGCGGCGACTCTCAACGCATTCGCGGGCAGCGTGCTGCAATTCGGTGTGTATCGGACCGTGCTGGGATTCGGCGAATCCGCCAATTTCCCCGCTTGCAGCAAGGCCGCCGCGGAATGGTTCCCTCCCGACGAACGCGCCACGGCCATGGGAATCGTCAACGCCGGCACTAACCTGGCCAACATTTTCGGGCCGCCGCTCTTCATTTTCATCGCGTTGACGCTTGGATGGCAGGCGTGCTTCGCCATCATGGGCGGTCTCGGATTTCTGTGGCTGCCGTTTTGGTTCCTGACCTATCGACTGCCCAAGCAAGCTGGTGCGCCAACGACGCCGGGGGCAAAGCTATCCATCAGCGAGGTGATGAAGTACAAGCAGGCCTGGGGTTATGGCCTGGCGAAATTCCTCACAGACCCCGTGTGGTGGTTTTATCTGTTCTGGCTGCCGACGTACCTCACGGACGTGCGCCACTTTACACCGCATCAGCGCGGTAACGCGCTCATGATTGTGTACAGCATTTCGGCGGTCGGCGCCTTGCTGGGAGGCGTTGTCTCCAGCTTCCTGATGAAGCGCGGGTGGACGGTCGGCAAAGCGCGCAAGATGACGATGTTGTTTTGCGCCGTGGTCATGCCGGCGTGCACGATGGGCGTCGTGGTTCAGAACGCGCAATTCGCCGTTTTGCTCTTCGGATTGGCCACTGCGGCACATCAGGCCTGGATGACAAATCTTTTTATCTCGCCCGCCGATGTTTTCCCTTCGCAAGCCGTGGGCAGCGCCAACGGATTTGGCGTGTGCCTCGGAGGGCTGGGCGGCGCGCTATTTTCAGGAATCATTCCCGGAACCGTGATCCCGCATGTGGGCTACGTTCCGGTACTGATGGGCATGAGCTGCTTTTACATCATCGCATGGTTCATCATTCACCGGATGATGGGCGATCTGGAAATGGTCACGCTGCAGTTGGACGAACCTCGCGCCGCTTCGCTCGCGCCTTCCCGCGCCTGATCGTCGCCGCGCAACGATCCATTACGTTGCAGCCGCTGAAGAGGATTGATTCTCGCGCCGCCAGCGAAGATGAGAGACGACCAGGCGAATCTCCTCGAAAGTAAAATCCAGCGGCAGGGCATCCTTCAACGGCCGCAATTGCCCGAGGCCGTGAGTGGCGCAAGCGGCTTCGATCTTTGCCTGCCTGCCCAATTCAACCCAGTTCGGATCGAATCTAACGAACCCGCGCTCCACGATATCAGAGACCATGCTGACAATGGTGTTGTACCGCCGCCCTCGAATCTGTGCAATTTCCTCCAGCGACTTGCCTTCCTGCAAGAGGCGCATCGTTTCAGCGGCGGGTTCGAGCCGAGCTTGCGGCCTTGGCGCCGCGCGCTGGCCGGACTGAAATCGCTTCAGTGCGTCCAGAATCTGCGCACCGTATTTCTCCGCTTTGCGCTCTCCGATTCCGGATACGAGCATTAATTCCTCCATGGACCTCGGGCGCCGCCTGCACAGGTCATCGAGGGTCGTATCGTGCATGACAATAAAAGGAGCGATGTCCTGCTCGTTGGCTGTTTCGCGCCGCCATTCGCGCAGAAATTCGCGGAGATCGGGATCCGTCTTGGCGCCGCCGTTTTGCGCGTTCTCCCGCACCGAAAGTGCGAAGGGTGGAAATGACGGGGCGGGGCTTTGAATCTTTTGCTGCGACTGGCGGCGCTTCGGGCCAGCCTCGACGGCATGGTCAGCGAGCCATGCAGGCATGTATCCGCAGGCGTCACACGCGCCGCACGACGCCCACTTCTTCGTCTCGCCGAAATGCTCGCAGATGCGGCGGTGGCGGCAGAAATTCGATTCCACGAAACCGCGAATTTCATCATAGCGTTGCCAGGCTCGGCTCTTTTCTTGCGGATCGTTTATCTGGCCAATGAAGAAGGCGTGCAAGCCGGCGTCTTTCTTCTGCCAGAGAAGAACGCAATCTGCCGGGAGGCCGTCGCGCCCGCCGCGGCCCGCCTCCTGGTAAAACTGCTCGATGGATTTCGGAAGCGACAGATGAATCACGGCGCGCACGCTGGCTTTGTTGATGCCCAGGCCGAATGCAATCGTGCCCACCATGACTCGCGCTTCGTCCGCCATCCAGCGCTCCTGATTCCGCTTCCTCTCGGCAGCTTTCATTTGTCCGTGATACGGGATCGCGGGAATTCCGCTGGCTTCCAGAATGGCCGCGGTCGATTCCACGGAGTTAATCGTCGGCGCGTAGACGATGATGTTCCCTTCCTTGTAAAACTGTAGCGCGGTCATCAGCAGATCCATCTGCGTCGCGGCATGGTATTGCCGGACGACGTAGCGCAGATTCGGCCGGTGAAAGCTGGCGATGTATTTATCAGGTTCGCGCAACCGGAGCTGTTCGATGATGTCGTGCCGGACGCGCCGCGTGGCGCTTGCGGTGAATGCCGCAATCGAGCGGTCCGGAAAATGAACGCGCAGAAGGCTCAGCTGGCGATAGTCTGGCCGAAACTCGTGTCCCCATTCCGAAATGCAATGGGCTTCGTCAATCGCGAAGAAGAATACCGGCACGCCCTTCAGCCAGTCGCGCGTGTCCTCGCGCGCCAGCCGCTCGGGGGAAAGATACAGGAGACGATATCCGCCCGCGCGCGCCTTCTCGATCACTCGAGACTGCCGCACAGGCGAAATCGAACTGTTCAACAGCGCCGCCGGAATTCCCATTTGGCCGAGCTGCGCCACCTGATCCTCCATCAGCGCGATCAAGGGAGAGATGACGATGACGGTCTTGTCCAGGGACATTGCGGCGGGCAATTGGTAACAAAGCGACTTCCCGCCTCCCGTGGGCATGACGACGCAGGCGTCGCGCCCTGCCAGCAGGCTGCGCACGATGCTTTCCTGCAAGGGACGAAACGCGTCGTATCCCCAGTAGCGGCGCAGGGGCGTCAGCAGATCAGGCTCGGAATTCACGGCAAGAGTATAAGGCTCCGGAGAGATTCAGTCCATCTGTGAGTTGGCACCAATCGTGACAGAGACTCTCGCGCTTCGATTTTCACCAGCGGTGACTGGGATTCAAGGTCACTATTTCCGTGAGTTTCTGCCTACTGGATCAGCGCCGCCTTGTCGAGATCGGATACTCTGAAAATGAGGATGCCCTTCTTGCTCCCCTTTGGCGCCGTCCCGTAGGCATTCGTGACATTGATATTTTGCGCCGCAAGCTTTCCTGTAAAGTTGGCCAGAGCTCCGGGCAAATTCGGCAATTCCACGTAGAGCACATCGTGCTCGGTGTAGGACGTATGCTCGTGGTCGAGAACTTTTTTTGCCCGCGGGAAATCATCCACGACGATTCGCACTGCTCCTTGCACGCCCGACGTCGTGCAACTCGTCGCCACGATATTCACTTTTGCATCGCCAAGAAGCTTCGCAAGGTGAGACAGTGTCCCGGGCCGGTCCTCGCAGATGATGCTGAGCTCGCGCTCCTTGCGGGACACAATCCGTTTTTTTGCCATGGGCGTTTCCTCTTGCCGGTAACCTAGCAGCCTTTGAATGTTTCGAGATGTGATTGCCGTCACAAGCTGACGTGCGCGCCGTCATCGCTGCAAAATGCATTGTCTTATATACGTTGAGCTGTCGACAGCACATTGAGGCCCATGCTTTCAAAGAAATGTCGGCGAGCGCCACTGAATGGGCCCGGAGGCGAGTAGATCGGCAAGACCCGATATTTGAGGAAATGCGAGGTACACGACAATGAAAACCAAAGTAGCCCGAAAAGCGATGCACCACGCGAAACCGTTTAGGAAAGTCGTCCGCGGCAAGAAGCAAGCTCGTGCAGCCGAAACTATCAACAAGAAAGAGACAATCCAAACGGCTCCAGCTGAACCAGAGATGGTGGTGGCCACATTTGACGCTCCAGTTGAATTCGTGGAGTTTGACCTGGAACCGGAAGTTGAGGTGATCGAAGTATTCGAGTTTGCGGTGCCCGGCGGCGAGGGCAGGGCGTGAACCCGGCCCAGCTTCTAGAGTCCAGTGGATAAGACGACTCGGAAGCGCGCCTTTCCGCTTAGCATTCGTTCGTAGGCCTCGGCGGCGCGCTCAAGGGGGAAAATTTCGATCATGGGTCGCACGCCGGTTTGCGAACAGAAGGCGAGCGTGTCCTGGGAATCAATTGGTGAGCCGGAGGGCCAGCCGCTGATTGAGCGGCGCCCGGCAATCAGGAGGCGTCCTGTAATCTCTAGCGGCTGATCGGGGTTGCCAACAAGAATTGTCTTGCCATTGATTCCCATGCCGCCCAAGACCGCGTTGACCGCTTTTCCGCTGGTGACCGTGGAGAGGATCACTTTGGCCCCGCCCATTTTTTCCAGTTCGGCAGCAACGTTTTGGGATTCGCTATCGAGGTAATGCTTTGCGCCGAGCTTCTTCGCGAACGGTTCTTTCTCTTTTCCGCGCGCGATAGCGACCGTTTCAAAACCCATCGTGGCCGCAAACTGAACGCCCAAATGGCCTAGACCGCCGAGGCCCAGAATGGCGACCACGTTACCCGTCCGCGCACCGCTGTTTCGCAACGCGTTGAACGTGGTGACGCCGGCGCAGAGGAGCGGAGCCGCATCCGTGGCGGAAAGCCCGTCGGGGATCCTGGCCAAAGCCGCAGCGGAAATAATCACGAAATCGGCGTAGCCACCGTCGCAGGTGAGACCTGTAATTTGCCTCCCTTTGCTGCACGTCACAAAATCGCCGCGGCGGCACGAATCGCAGTAGCCGCAATGCCCGCCGTGCCAGCCTACTCCGACGCGCTGTCCTATTTCCCAACCAAGAACGTTTGGGCCGACGGCGTCAATCACGCCGGCGATTTCGTGTCCCGGAACGCGCGGGTACGTGATGCCCGGCCGCGAACCTTCCTTGGCGTATTCATCGCTGTGGCAAATCCCGCAGGCTTGCACCTTGATGCGCACCGATCCGGCATTGGGTTCCGGGACTTCGCGCTCCATCAGTTGAAACGGTCCCTTGGCAGCCGGGACTTGAACGGCGCGCATCTTGGGCATGATTCCTCCGGTGTGAGATGAATGTGATGAGAAAACTGGACGGCAGGATCAGTAGCACAGGCTTCAGCCTGTGGGGGTTTGTACCTGCAAGGACTAAACCCCACAGGCTGAAGCCTGTGCCACTAGTTCTTCTATTGCGTGACGCTCGTCTTTTGGGTCTCGCCCTTCGCGGCCGCGGCGCGCAGCCTGCGCAACTCGGCGTGGAACACGATCACGCTCATCCACATGCCGAGCGGATGAGCACCCGCCTTCACCAGCGGGTGAACCGTGCCGTTGCGGAATTTTTCGATGTCTTCGTCCTGCAGTGTCTCCAGAACTTTGGCTTCTTCCATCGGCAAACCGTACTCGGCAGCCACCGACGGAATGTCGTTGATCAGGCGCACACGCAGGCTCGGCTTAAAACGCAAATCGTAAAGGATCTTGTTCAACTTGTAGGCTGAAGGCGAAGGATGCTTGTAGAACTCATATCCTTCCGAGCCCTTGAATTTGTAGGTGGCCGGACCCTTGGTCCCTTCCTCGGAAAGTTTCCCGGTTCTCTTATCCGGCAGGAAGCGCATCACGGCGTGGCCGTGGTGCCAAGTAGGCTGATAGGTAATGAGCTCGCCGGGCTGGTCCCCAATCATTCCGAACATGATCATCCAGGAAAGCATCTCGGTGTTTCCCACGACATCGAGCTGCTCCGAAGTAAGACTCAACAGAGCTTCGTTGTTTCCCTTTTCCATCTGGGCGATGGCCCAGTAGTCGAACTCAAAATCGGGCTGCGGGTATTTCCACGTGCCGGGAAAGTGCGACATTCCGCCACTCGCGATCACGGCGACCCGTTCCGGCCGGGCGGCAATCACTTTGGCAATGGCTTTCCCAAGTTGTTCGCAGCGCCGCGCGGTCGGCAGCGGCGGCAAGTAGGCGTTCACGAAAATCGGGACGACCGGGATTTTACGGTCTTCGATGATCCACTCATATACCGCCGCGAACGCATGCCCGAGGACCGCATCCTGCGAATACGCCATGTCGAAGTCGGCGTTGACCAGCTTGTCGAGCAGGTCTTCGGCGAGTCCCTGGTGGACCGGAAGATCGTACGTCTTGCGCGCAAATTCCGCGCGGGCCCGCTCGCCGGACATAATGGCGAAGGTCGGGACGGAGGAGAGGAAAAAGGTCTCCATGTGGTCGTTGCCGATCACGATCGCAACGTCCGGCTTGGTTTCGTCCAGGTCCTTGCCGAGCAGGCGCATCGCCGCAACGTCCGCGTCGAGCTGAGCGAGGTCTTCACTCGGGGGCCGGACAAAGAGTTGCGGTGCGTGTACACTTCCGAATGCCGCTACGATTTTCCCCATGTTCGTTACCTCGTTTTCATCCGAACGCGCATGCGTGATCTATGCTCGCCGCTCGAGTCTTGGGCTTTGCGTGATTCGCTTCCGATCAGCGCGGATGGCTTGATTGTGCGGAAACTGCCAGTGTTCGTCAAGAAAAACTGTCTGCCATCCGGAGAGTTTCAACATTGGATTAAGCTTCTCACCGCAGTTAGTTCATGTAGCGCCCGCCTTTAGGCGGGTATCTGCGCGATCCACCGATGCCAACCTAAAGGTTGGCGTTACAATGGCCCAGCAAAAAAATCCACGCAAGCTCTGCCGATCCTGATGAAATGTTCGGAAAATCCCCACCCTTGCACAAACCGCAAGGATGGGGCACGCGGTGGTCGGTTTATTTCATCATTTTAATGAACGATTCAAAGTGTCGAATCATCCAAATCAATAGCGCGAAAAATCCCACTGGGAGAACAAAGAAGAAAACCCGGAGAGGCGTCGATTTAATCGGCACACTGAACACACGCCAAGTTCCTACGAAAACGTCTAGATTCCCAGTGATCGCAGCGAACAGTAAGGTGACGCTAATCCCCACCCCAATCCCCAGGCACGTGAGGACGTAGGTCAAAAAGTTATCAGGGATGCTCACTAACACCAATCCTTACGTACAAGCTAAAGACCGGTTCATGCAGTTGCCGCAATACCTTGGTGCTGAATTTGTTTCGCCAGGCGCGGATAGACCTTCAGCGCGTTGGTCTCAAATATTTTCTTCTTATCCTCCGCGGTGAGGATTGTCGATCCATCGATGTAGCGCCGCGTGTCGTCGAAGTAGTGGCCGGTTTCGGGGTCGATGCCCTTGACGGCGCCGACCATTTCCGACGCGAAGAGGATATTGTCCGAGGGAATGACTTTGGTCATGCAATCGATTCCCGGCTGGTGGTACACGCATGTATCAAAGTATACGTTGTGGAGGAGGAGTTCCTTGAGGGGCGGGCGCTTCATGTCCTGCGCGATGCCGCGATAGCGGCCCCAGTGGTACGGCACCGCGCCTCCTCCGTGCGGAATGACGAACTTCAACGTTGGAAAATCCTTGAACAGGTCGGACGTCAGGAACTGCATGAACGCGGTGGTGTCGCCATTGATGTAGTGCGAGCCGGTCGTGTGAAAGGCGGGGTTGCACGTTCCCGTCACGTGGACCATCGCGGGGACCTCCAGCTCCACCATTTTTTCGTAGAACGGGTACCACCATTTGTTGGTGAGCGGCGGTTCCTTCCAGTAGCCGCCGGAGGGATCGGGGTTCAGGTTGCAGCCGACAAAACCCAGTTCCTTGACGCAACGCTCGAGCTCCGGAATGCAATTGTCAGGCGGCACACCGGGAGTTTGCGGCAACTGGCATACCCCAATGAAATTTTTGGGGTAGAGATTGACGATGCGATGGATCATGTCGTTGCAAATGCGCGTCCAGGCCGCGCTCAATTTGGCGTCGCCAACGTGATGGCCCATGGCGGAAGCGCGCGGAGAAAAGATGGTGACTTCGGTGCCGCGCTCGCGTTGAAACTTCAGCTGCGCGGGCTCCAGTTTTTCGCGAATCTGATCGTCGCTGATCTGCGGCGGCTCAGGCACGTTTGAGGATTCCTGGAACGCGACGATTTGCCGCTTGCGGAACTCGATAAAAGCCGGTGGCTCGGAAGTGTAGTGCCCGTGACAATCGATAATCATCATGATCTCCGGTGGATGATGCGAAGCGAACTAATCTAGCACACAATTTGGCGGCTGTGGTTTGCGAGCCTGAGTGGCGCAGGCTTCAGCCTGTGGGTTTTGGTTGCAGCGACGGCGACCGTGCTCCGACCAAACCCCACAGGCTGAAGCCTGCGCCACTTAAGCCGCGGCTCATTTGACAATGTCCTCCCGAGCCGCCAGAATTCGCCTTTGCTGCCAAATCCACAACTGCAATTTTCCGCGCGAGGGAGACAAAAATGAAAGCCATCGTCGTCCACGAATTCGGAGCGCCGGAAGTCATGAAGCTGGAGGAATTCCCAACGCCGAAGGCGGGCCCGGGACAAGCGGTCGTGCGCATCCATGCGGCGGGCGTGAACCCGTTCGATACGTACATGCGCGCCGGCACTTACGCCATCAAACCGCCGCTGCCCTACGTGCCGGGCGGCGAAGGCGCGGGAGTGGTCCATTCCGTTGGCGAGGGCGTCACGAAATTCAGAGCGGGCGATCGCGTCTATGTGGGGCATCCCGTCACCGGGACGTACGCGGAATACTCGCTGGCACTCGAATCGCAACTGCACCGGCTGCCCGATCGCACAACCTTCAATCAAGGCGCGGGAATCTACGTGGCGTGCGGCACGGCGTATCACGCGCTCTACCATCACGCGGACGCGCGCGCCTCGGAAACGCTGCTGGTGCACGGCGCAAGCGGCGGCGTGGGAATCGCCGGCGTGCAAATCGGACGCGCGTTGGGCATGACGGTGATCGGCACAGCGGGCACGGACAAAGGCCTTGAGCTCGTGCGGCGCGAGGGCGCACATCACGCCTTCAATCATAAGAAGCCGGGATATACGGATGAGATCCTCAAAGCGACGAACGGCCGCGGCGTAGACGTTGTCCTCGAAATGCTGGCGAACGTAAACCTCGCCGCCGACCTCAAACTGATTGCGCGATTCGGCCGCGTGATCGTCATCGGCAGCCGCGGGGACATCTCCATCACGCCGCGCGATCTGATGGCCCGCACCTCATCGGTGCGCGGCTTCGTCCTCTGGGGCATCTCGGAAGCCGATGAGGCCGACGTTCACGCAGGCCTCTACGCGGGCCTTGAAAACGGCACGGTGCGCCCGGTGGTCGGCAAGGAACTTCCGCTGGGAGAAGCTGTTCGCGCCCACAAGGAAATCATGGAGACGGGCGCGCAAGGCAAGACCATCTTGATTCCTTAAGTACTCGTAGGACAGGCTTCAGCCTGTCGGGTTTCGCGTGGTCCTTAACGAATTCAAAGCAGACAGGCTGAAGCCCGTCCTACCTGAATTGAATCCTCGCAATCTTGTTGGTCCGGTCGTAGGGCAACCAGACCGTCGGCGGATTCGTACTGCTATCGACCTGGATGTGGCGGATTTCGGTGCCGCGCGTCGGAAGCACGTATTCCGTGAATTTTTCAGTGGACGGATCGAACTTGGCGATCCTGTCCGAGTTCAACAAGGTGATCCAGACCGTGTGGTCCTTGGTATTGACGGTGGCCGAATAGGGCTGGCTGAATCGATGAGGCAAAGGATATTCAGTCACCTTTCTGGTGCGCGCGTCGATTTTCGCAAGCCGGTCCGCGAAAAATTCGCACACCCAGATAACATCCTTTTCTCGATCGGACGCCGACCGGCGCGGCCCTTTTTCAAGCGGCGTCGCGGTATTCGGCGTCAGCCCAAGACTCGCGGAAAGCTCCCGGTCTTTGGCCGTGACTTCGTAGTCCTTCGAAACCACGGAATTCAGCGCAAGCTCGTCGATTTTGCCCGTATGCGAGTCGACGATCTCCATGTCGTTCCCGCCCGGCTTGGAAACCCAAACTTTATCTTCCTCGTCAGCCGCGAGGTCGTAATTCGCTTTTCCCGGACGGTCGGAATAATTCGTATATTTTCCTGTCAGCGGATCCAGCTTGAATGCTCCTTCGCGATGGGGAGACCATACATTCCCCTTGGTGTCCAGCGTGATAAAGTCGCCTGAGGATGGAATGTCCGCCGGCCGGGGGTATCTGAAGAACTTGCCGGTTTCGGGATCGAACTTCGTGGGAGCCCCTTCCGTCCCATTTGCAAACCAGATGTTGCCCACTTTATCGAAGACCAGAGCATGCGATGTTTCCGCGGCATTGGCCTCATCCGCCAGCTTGTACTCGGTGATCTTCCCGGTGAAAGGGTCAAGTTTGCCGAGCGTGCGTTCCGGCGTCGCATCGTCCGCAAACCAAACAGATCCGCCTTTGTCGACCGCGACGTCGTGCGCGGCTCGACCATTCCACCGGGACGGTGTTCCCTCCGACCAGTCCGTGCCGTTGTGCTCCATGATCCAGCCCGGCATGTCGGGCCGTGACAAGTCATACTCGGTAACCACAATCCGGGCCGATTCGCCGGTGGGACGCGGGAGGAGCTTCAGATTGAGCGGGGAGTTTCCGGGGCCGCGGACGCGTCCCAAGTATTCCGCGAGCTCCTGTTTGTAGGCGTGAATCACGGGATTGGGCTTCGCATCTTCGGGCGCATATCCGATGGACAGCATTTTTTCCATCAACGTGATCACGGCGCCCCAGCCCGCCGCGTCAAAGCGGTTCTGCAACAGAAAGCTGACTTGATGACATCCGCTGCAGTTGTTGATAAATACAGTCTTCATGCGCCGGTCATCGGGAGTATTCTCCGGCAAACTCGCAGCCCACTCGGTGCCGGAAAGCTGTTTGTGGAAATCGTTGAGGCTCGCAAGCGTCAAATCCACTTGCTTCTTCGCTCCGTCGGAGAGACTCGCATCCGCTTTGGAGGTCTCAAAACCAACTGCTTGCGCCCAGACCTTGTGCTGGCCGCTTTTCATCGGGGGGAAAAAATATCGCCCGGATTCGTCGGTGTATACCGTGATTGTAAACGTCTCGCTCACACCGCGAGCGGAAACCCCAACCCCCTCGAGAGGCTTGCCGTCCGAGGACTTTACGCTGCCCGACAGAGCGCCCGTCATTTGCGCGGATTGGGAAAAAACATTTTGTGCGCAGGAAAAAAACGCGAGCGCCACAAGCACGGAAAAAACCATGGAAAGAGCATTCTTTCTTGGCACGGAGCGCCTCCACCCATCTGGAAAAGGGATCTACAACGTTCTCAAGTACGCGATCAGGTCGTCCACTTCTTTCGGCTCAAGTCCATATTGGAAACCCGGCATATCGGGACCGCCCTTTAAAATAAACCCTCGCAATACTTTCATCTGGTCGGGCGTGGCATCCTTAAACTGACCGCTGAGGCCTGGTCCAATGACCGGCGGAGATCCAAATTTAAGTTTTCTGGGCAAGTGGCAAAGCGAACACCGCTGCAGGAACAAGCCTTCTCCGCGCCTGGCATCGTCGCTTAGCTTTTCAGCGCCGGGCGGAGTCGCGGCAGGTTTACTCTGCGCCAACAAATTTACCCTTCTACCACAATAGATAGTCGCGAGCCAAACGACGGTTATAACGATCATTCTTATTTTCAAGATGATTTATCCTCGTATTGCCATCCTCGTCGGGCTCCGGCGCCACGCCAGGACGGACCTTCTGTACTGCTACCCCAGTCCCGTGTCAAGAAGTAAGATACGCCATTTCGGCCGGAATTTTGCAATCCTTTGCAAGCCGTTGCAAGGGGATGAGCCACCTTTTCGCTGGAAAGATCATCAGATTTCCTACGTAGCGCGAGGAAAATATGGCAGTCTGTTATTGGAAGTAAGTCAGCGCGGAAAATGAAGTGAAATGGCGTACTCAACGGCAGAGTCGGACAGGTAGAATCATTTGCTTTTATTTGAACCGGGAGGGATGGGATTTGAACCGAATCTTATTCACGGCATTGTTCTTTCTAGGATTGACAGCGAGCGCCTCAGCTCAGAGCCTCCCCAAATGGGAGCTGTACGGTGGTTACTCGGAAGATCTGGCAGGCGCAGGGATCGCCGGGCAGAAACAACTGCCGACCAATGGCGTGCAGGTGGAATTTGATCGGGTCGTCACCAGCTATTTCCGGATCACCAGCCAGTTCAACGCGCAGTTCGCGGACCACGTGGTCAATATTGCTCCTCCCCCGCCTCCCGGCGGCGAGCACGTCAACAGCAAGGAACTGCTCGGTTTATTCGGCCCGGAGGCCACTTACCGCGGCCTCAAGAAGTTCGACATTTTCGGCCATTTTCTGGCCGGCCTGGCATATGGGCGGGATAACCAATTCCCTGTGATTCCCACGGCCACTTACACCACCTGGGCCTATGCCCTAGGCGGGGGCATTGAGCTCAAGCTCGGGCGCCGGGTATCCGCTCGGCTGTTGGGATTCGATTGGATCACTACCCATTTCCCCGTGAATAGCCCGGAAGCGCAAGACAATTGGCGCTTAACCACTGGGTTCATGTTCCACCTCGGCAGATGAAGCCTTGACGGCCATTTCCGTAGACGAGGCAGACCTTACTCGCTGAAGCAGGAAAGCCGTTTCCATATCCTACTTTGCAGGAAGGTATTCCCCCCAGCCAACGCGCAACCCGAACGTATCGGTGCCGGGATTGAACTCTGTAATTTGCGCGTCAGAGATGTGAAAATAACGGAAATCAATGCTCCAATGATATTTCCCCCGAAGAATGTTAAAGCCAATCGCGCCTGTAGGCGTGAAGTTGAAGTTATTTTCACCGAGAGGCACCTGGCGCGTAGTGATCAAACCGCCGCCGCCCAGTTCGATGTAGGGCGAAATTCGCCGGCGTGGCTCGAAATTCCACTTCATGATCCAGGGATCGAAACCAAACCCATACGCATGGCCACCAGGCTGAAACACCATAACGACAGGAAGTGCGTCCACGGCGTACTCAAACCGGCCGCGCAGAAGGCCTGGACCATGCGCATCGGTCAGAATCCAGCCGTAGCGAAAGCCCACATTCCAGACGCTATTCCCCAGCGTGACTTTTGGAGTGCCGATCGGATCGCCGCCCGCCCCCGTCCAAATCTCCCATTCCTGGCCGCGTTCGGGCCCTCGATCACCGGGAACCGGCGCCGTTGCCGATTGAGCGCTTGCCGCTGGGGCGACCAAAGATAGCAGGGTGAATAAAATCAGAAGTGCGAGTTTGCCCTCGCAAATTGCCGGTCGGGAAGACATCGCTGATTCTCCGTATTGACGCACAAGCAACTCTAACACAACCCAAATCCTGCCCCTGGAATCTAATCACATGGGACAAGAACGCATGGGTCCAGCAGTTAAGATATAGTAACTATGTTCCATCAGAAATCAAGCCTCGATTCCCGCTTGACAGGCCCTCTTCCTCTGATCAAACTTTTAATGGGCTTTTTAGCAGTTGCCATCGGCCCCAGTAATTCGTTTGTTATCGGCTGTGAGTGAGCCGAAAAAGGAGGGTCAAATCCCTGATTTGGTTTCACGCAATCGATCCCATAGAATCCTAGTGATATTTCTGTCAACGCTATTCTTTGTGGTCGCCGGAACCCTGCTGGAAGGTTTGCTGGTCAAGCTTCCGATCCTCTCGAAGTGTGGCGACGCCAACGAGCGGGTTGGCGTGATCCACGTTCATACCAGAGCGTCCGATGGCAGTGGGACGGTAGCGGAAGTGATGGCCGCCGCCGAAAAGGCCAATCTCTCCTTTATCGCGATCACCGATCACAATGTCGCGATGACCGAAAGCGACCTTGCCCTAGACCCGCCGGACCTGCCCATCATTTCGGGAGTGGAGGTCGGCACAAATGCCGGGCATTTCCTTGCGCTAGGTATTCCCCCATCTTGGGTTCAACCGAAAACAACGGATGACCGTACACTGCTGGCCGCGGCCCGAGCCGTAGGCGCGTTCCGGATTCTCGCCCACCCATTCCATCCGCATACTCCCTGGACCGACTGGAAGACATCTGATTTCGACGGCATGGAGATCTGGAACGAAGACGCCGCCTGGCGACAAAATAATTTCTTTGACCTGATGGATGCGCTGCTTCTTTATGGAGTAAATAACCAACTCGCGCTCGTGAGGCTGGCGAGTACCCCGGAAGAGAACTTTGCGAAGTGGGATCAACTTCTTCAGCAGCGGCCGGTCGCGGGCATTTGTGCCGCCGATACGCATGCCCGGATCCGCCTGGCGTTCGGCAAAGACTGGCGGTTCCCTGGCTACGTGCCATCCCTCGAGGTTGCGCGCGAACACGTGCTGCTTCCTCCGGACGCGGGCAACGGCAACCCTGCGCTGGCGAGCCCCGCCGAACTCATTGATGCGCTCAAGAACGGCCATTCGTATTGCGGATTGGATTCGCTCTATCCTGCCGACGGCTTTTCATTCCGCATCTCGAGCGCCAGCAGCTCTAGCGGCCCCGGAGACTCTCTTCACTGGACGGGAACCGCGCGCATTCAAATTTCCACCCCATCCGGCGCAAGCCTTCCGCTGATCAAGGTTTTTCGCGACGGGAGGGAGATTACCGAGGAGCAGACCCGGTCCATCGACGAGCCTATCACCGGCCCCGGCCGCTACCGGGCGGAAGTTTTTCTGCGCCAGCCCGGCCTGACCGGGTTGCGGCGCTGGACTCTCTGGGTGTTCACAAACCCGGTTTATGTGACCGCCCAATAAGCGAAGCCGCTTTTAGCGAATGTCCCTCCCAGAAGATTGATGACACGAACTCCAATCTTGAATTTGAATGTCTGTGTCCTGTCTTGCGGTATACTCCTGCCAAGGCCCATCCTGGGCGGATCATATTGTCCGTGGAGACTGAAATGAAAAAGATAGTCTGCACCGCATGTTTGGCCTTCCTGCTTGCTACTTCCGCGTACGCCTCGCCGGGAGGCGACATTTCCGGAATCGTCAAGGGCGAAGATGGCTCTCCCTTTCGAGCGGCCTTCGTGCGGGCGCAAAATGTGAAAACCAAGATGCTGATGATGGTTTTAACGGACAACCAGGGCCAGTATCGGACCGACAATCTTCCTGCGGGGACCTATGAAGTCTGGGCAACCTCGACGGGGTTTAGAAGCGATCCATCGCGCCGCACCGATGTCACCGTGCAAGATGGAAAAACTTCATCGGCCAGCTTCATGATGAAGAAGGGCGCGGTGCAGTGGAGCCAATTGACCAAGTATCAGGCGGGAATTCTGTTGCCGGAGGGAAAGGGAAAAGATGTGGTCCTCCAGGAATGCTTCAATTGTCATGCCATGAGTAGAATCGGCGTGATGGGCCGCGACCGCGACGGTTGGCTCGAAGCGATTGAACATATGCGGCAAGTCGGAGTCGCCGATATAAAGCCGGACGTCGCCGCCCAGGTGTCTGAGTACTTGAGCACGGTTTTTGGCCCCGATGCCGAGATGCCCGCGTCGCCGGCTCAATTGCCGCAGTATCAAAAGGTCAAACAGGAACACGATTACTTTGCCGATGACGCTCTGAACCTCGTTTACCTCGACTACCAGTTGACAGGGGAGCCGAAGGATCGTCCGGGGACAGGAAAGCCGGACAAGGATGGAAACATCTGGATGGAAATGGGCGGCGGACTATCCAAGCTCAATCCCGCGACAGGCGAACTCCACACGTGGAGATTGCCGGACTCCACTCGTCCTTTCATCCATGAAATTCTGCCCACGGCGGATGGTTCTGTCTGGCTCACGATTGAAAGGCAAAATGCGCTCGCGAGATTCGATACGCGCACGGAAAAGTTTGAAGTATACGTTCAGCCGTACGATGGACCGCCGCCTGTTGAAATGGAGCCAAACGCGCCGTGGCCCAATCTGCGCTATACCGCCGGAGGGCAAACCGGCGCCCCGCGCAGGCACACCGCCATCACTGACTTGCAGGGAAATATCTGGAGTTCGGGACGCCCGCTCAGCAAGTTCGACATCGAAACCAAGAAATTCACATTCTTCCCCGAAGTCCCCGACATCTATGGCATCGCTCTGGACAAGGAAGGAAACGTCTGGTTTGCCGAGTTCAACTCCCGGGATCATCACAGCATCGGCAAAGTGGACGTGAAAACCAACAAAATCACGAAATGGACGCCGCCGGGCTCAGGTACAAGGCCGCGCCGCCTGAAGATCGATTCGCAAGGCATGGTCTGGTTCGGCGACTATTTTGGCGGCAACTTGACGCGGTTTGATCCCAAAACCCAAACCTTCAAGGAATTCAAATTGCCTGGACCGATGCCCACCCCGTACGGAATCGGCGTCGATCACAACGACAACCTCTGGTACGCGTCCATGTACACGGACGTAATTGGCAAGCTGGACCCCAAAACCGGCAAGGTCATCGAATATCCCACACCCTACGGCGAGCGCGGAACCAG